>NZ_JAGYGF010000016.1:0-119423 GCF_019947305.1 Pseudomonas sp. BF-RE-21
CGTTAGCTCGCCTTCAGCTTTTGATCTGAGCGCCCCCTCGAGAGGCCGAGTGGAGGTTCTGCGCAGTGGGCAACCCGGCATGGATGCCGGGTTAGCCGCCCCCGGCCATGGATGGCCGATGGCGGCGGGCCCACGGAGCAGGACCGGAGCGAGGGCATGCCGAGCCTTAGCGAGGCACCGAACGAAAGGGGCAAGAGCGCTTGGTTACTTGGCGCTCTTCCAAGTGACCCGCTGTAAGAGCGGAACCAATAGCCGCCGTTACCGCAGAAATGGATATGCACACACCCAGCAGCATCACCGCATAAAGCGAACAATCACCACTGCACACCGCTAGTCTCGATCCACTGCTGAATCGACTCCCGCTTCGGCGCCCAGCCCAACAACACACGAGCATTGACCGCACGCACACGGCTATTCGAACCAATGGCAAAACGCGCCCAATCCCCCAGCTCGGCAATCGCCTCATCCGCCGGCCAGCTCTGAATCGCCCCGCCAAAACCCAACGACTTGCTGATCGACGTCGCAATCTCGATAAACGAAGCCTCGCCATTCTCGGCAAAGAACAACGAAGCAGAAGGCGCCTTCTCGATAGCCAGACGATACAACTCCGCCAGGTCCTCGATGTGCACGTTGGACCAGCGATGCACCCCGGCCCCCATGTAAGCCCCCGCGCCATACTTGCGCGATTGAGCGAACAGTTTCGGCAGTTGATCGCTTTTCGCCGGCACGCCCAACGTCTCGCCATAAATCATGGTCGGGCAGAACACAATGCTGCGAATACCCAGCTCAACGCCGGCATTACGCACCAGCTGATTGATCTCGACCCGGTCCTTGCGGATGTCCATCGGCGTGAACGGCGTTTCATCGGTGAAGATATCCGGGCGTTCATAGGCGCCACGAGCATCATCACCGACCACGCTCGAACCGGAGGTGTGCAACAGCACTTTTCCGCTGCCGCTCAGGGCGCTGATAAACGTTTCCACCGAAGCACGATGGTCGGAGTTGGCGGCGTTGACCACTGCGTCGGCAGCGCGCGCCTGTTCGCTGAGAATATAAGCATCATCGAGGGTGCCGAGTACCGGGGTGATGCCCAGTGCCTGCAGCGCTGCGCGGTGTTCCGGGTTACGCACCAGGCCGCTGACTTCATGGCCCGCATCCACCAGGTATTTGGCTACGGAACCGCCGATGTAACCGGTCACGCCGGTAACGAAAATTTTCAATGGATTATCTCCCTTGCATCTTTGAGTTATGCCCGGCCTCGCATTAAATGGAAGGCGCAGGTATTCCTGGTCAAGGAATCCGGTCACGATACGATCCACTCCGTATATGAGCTAGACTGCTGGAACTACAAGTATCTGTGAATCAAGTTCATGCTAACGATCAAAGACATCAACCGCTCCGGCGAGATGGAAGTGTTCACCCGGGTCGTCAGCGCAGGCACCTTCTCTGAAGCCGCACGACGCCTGGACATGTCGCCCTCGGCGGTCAGCAAACTGATTGCGCGACTTGAGGCGCGCTTGGGTGCGCGCTTGTTGCATCGTTCGACGCGGCGTCTGGAGCTCACGGCGGAAGGCGAGCGGTTCAACAACGAATGCCTGCGGATTCTCGAACTGATCGATTCCGCCGAGCGAGATATCGCCAACGTGACCCGGCCTAGCGGGCTGATTCAGGTCAACGCCAACCTGCCGTTCGGTCTGCATTGCCTGTTGCCGCTGCTGCCGGATTTTCTTGCGGCCTACCCGGACATCACGCTGAACGTCGAGCTGACCGACACCGTGGTGGACCTGCTGGAGCGACGCGCGGATGTCGCGATCCGCACCGGCCCGATGAGAGAGTCGAGCCTGGTCCAGCGACGTTTGGGTGAAAGCCGCAAGATCACCGTGGCCTCACCGGGTTACCTCGCCCGCTGGGGACAGCCGAAAACCCTGGAGGAGTTGCAGCGGCATAACCGCCTCAGTTTTGGTTTTCATCGCCATTCCCAGGCCTGGGTTTTTCGCGGCGCTGACGGTCAACGCATCGAGATCGAGCCCAAGGGCAATGTCCTGCTCAGTGACGGCGAGAGCATGCGTCAGTCGGCGCTGGCCGGATTGGGGATTGCCCGGCTGGCGAATTTCCACATCAGCGCCGACATCGAAGCGGGGCGTCTGGTACCGCTGCTGGAGGCATTCGACAGTGGTGAAACCGAGGCGATTCACGCCGTGTTCATCGGCCCGGGACAGCAATTGCCCCATCGCGTACGGGTGTTCATTGATTTTCTGCTGGAACGAATCGGGCCGCAGTTGACCTCGCCCTGATTGCAACACAACCCCGCGGTTTCGGTTTTTTGCTGAATCAGTCTTCAGCAACCCTTGAAAGTCTTCACGCCAGGCCTGGGGCATGATTGTCCATATAACAACAAACCAGGGCTGTTCATGGACTATCAACTGACTGGAAAAACCGCGCTGATCACCGGCGGCGCGACGGGGATCGGCAAGGCCATCGCCCAGCGTTTCATCCTTGAAGGCGCCAACGTGGTCATCAGCGGGCTGCTGGCGGAAGAGGTCGACGCAGCCGTCGCAGAACTGGGTGAACGCAGCAAAGGCCTGGTGGCAGACTTGACCCAGGAAGGCGCGGCGGAACGTCTGGTGGCCTTGGCCCTTGAGTCCGGGCCGATTGATTTCCTGATCAACAATGTCGGCATCTTCGAAGTCCGGGACTTTTTCGAAACGGACGACGCCCAGTGGTTTCATTACTTCAACGTCAATGTCATGAGCGGTGTGCGCATGACGCGGCTGGTCATGAAGCAGATGCTCGAACGCGGGCACGGTTCGATTGTGTTTATCAGCAGTGAATCCGCGGTCAAGCCACAGCCGTGGATGGTTCATTACGGCGCGATGAAAACCTGCCTGCTGGGGATTTCCAGAGCGTTGGCCGAACTTACCAAAGGCACCGCCGTGCGGGTCAACTCGATCCTGCCGGGGCCGACCTACACCGAGGCGGTCAAGCGTTACCACCGCGAAATCGCTGCCGAGAAAGGCATCACCCCGCAGCAGGTGGTCCACGATTACTTTGACGATACCGAACCGACGTCGTTGATCCGGCGCATGATCGAGCCTGAAGAAGTGGCCTGCAGCGTGCTGCACCTGGCGGCGTCACCGGCGCTCAATGGCATGGCCATGCGCGTCGAGGGCGGCACCATTCGCTCGATTCTATAAGGGGTCGCATCCCTGCGAACCGGTACACGTTAAAGCAGCGGAATGCTGTAGCTCACGATCAAGCGGTTTTGATCCTGATCGCGGCTCGCTTCACTGTTGGACTTGCCGTTGCGCCAGCCAAACCCGATACCCTTAAGCGCGCCGGACTGAATCGTGTAGTCCAGGCCGAAATCCCGTTCCCATTCCTTCTGGGTGTCGCCGGTGACGGTCTTGATGTTATCGCCGCTGAGGTAGATGACCGAAGCCTTCAAACCAGGCACACCCATACCGGCAAAGTCATACGCATACTGACCGAAAGACGTGCGTTCGCCCGCGCGGGTGAAGGTCTGGATCAGGCGGTCGGTGTACAGGTACAGGCTGGCGCCGCCGGCACCTTTATCGGGCAGGTTGCCCTGGCTGAGTTGAGTGAAGTTGCTGCCGCTGGAAACGCTTTGATAACCGGCGGTGAGTGCATGGGCACCGACGGTGTAGATCAGCGCGGCGCTCCAGGTCCGGTTGTCGATTTCGCCATCGGCGCCTTCGGTGTAGCCGCTGATTCGGTAGCCTGACGTGCCCGAGCTGTTAGCGCCCGACGAATCGGTCTTGAAGTAGCGCAGGTCCGTTTTCAGCGATTGATTGTCCGAGATCGCCAGCGTGTGCAACAGGCCGAAAAACTGCTGGGTGTAATAGTTGTCGAGGTTGGCGTAGTAATACTGGGCGGTCAGGTCTTTGGTGATTTTCCAGTCGCCGCCAGCGAAGTCGAAGGCGTTGCTTTCACGGGTGCCGCCGGTGGCCGCCAGGCCTGTCCGGTCGCTTGAGCCACGGCCCGTCGCATGTTCGATGCGGCCACCTGTGAGGGTCAGGTCCTTGAACTCGCTTGAAGTGATCTGGCCGCCGTCGAATGTCTGTGGCAGCAGGCGCCCGTCGTTGGACACCAGGATCGGCAGTTTCGGCATCAGCGTGCCCAGGCGCAGCTCGGTTTTCGAGACCTTGACCTTGCCGGTCAACCCCAGCCGGCTCCATTCATCGACCGCGCTGTTGTCGCTGTCCGACGGAATCATGCTGCTGCCGACATGGCGTCCTTTGCCGCTGTCCAGCGTGATCCCCATCAGCCCGAGCGCATCGACACCAAAGCCGACCATGCCGTCGGTGTAACCCGACTTGAAGTCGAGCATGAAACCCTGCGCCCATTCCTCGGTTTTTGACGGCGCGGCCGGGCCGTCGCGGTTGTCGTTGTTGAAGTAGAAATTCCTCATCCCCAGGGTTGCCTTGCTGTCACTCAGGAAATCGGCGTGGGCCTGGGTGCTCAGTGCAATGGCGCCCAGCGCCAGGGTTACAACGGTGTTCTTGTTGCTCATGTAAATCGCCCCTTTTTTTTGTAGTTTTTGAATTCAGGAGGGTGGCTCCCGCCGTGACAGGCGGGAGCGTGATGCCTGGATCAGATACCCAGCACGTTGGCGCCGATGCATGGGTCAATGCCGCGCTCCAGTCGACGCTGGTGGACGATCACGGTGATTTCCATCGAGCCGGTGGTGACTTCGAAGTCGAGGATGTGGCCGCCATACGCCTGGAACGTGGCGTCACCGGCCACGCCGTGCATATGGATCGAAGGCTGATCGTTTTTCCAGGCGACCGAGCCGGTGATGCTCGCCATCTCGACACCGTTCAAGAGCTTGGCGTCGAAGTCCTTCTTGTCCTTGTTCCAGAAACCGAACTTGACGTTGCCGAAGCCGATACCGGTGATGGACGCGCTGGGGATCTTCTCGGCGATGGCCAGTTTGGTCAGCTCCTTGAACGCGTTGTCGCCCGTGCGCAGGACCATGAGGTAACCGGTGGGGGTTTTGGTGTAGCGCGGTGTGGCTTCAGTGGGGCATTGCATGGGCGCGGTCGTCGCGGTGGGAGTGGTTTCGGCAAAGGCCAATTGAGCACCTGCAATGTTGATCATCACGGCGGCGGACACGGCCAGCATCAGTTTGCACAGGCGTTGTTTCGGGTGACGTTGGACTTGCATGAGACTTCCTCTGTTTTTGTTGTTGTGTGGGTGTTGCGGTTTTCGGGACGAGCGAATCCGACGCCTGTAGTTCAACAGGCGCGGAAGTTGTCGCTAAACGTGGTTGTTAGTTGAAGCCGGGTGACTTACAGCGCATCGCGGCTGCTGACGCCGTCAACCAGTCGGGCGATGCTCAGCGGGTTGCTGTTTTTCAGGGCCTCCGGCAACAGGCTGTCGGGGCAATTCTGGTAACACACCGGCCGTAGGAAACGATCGATCGCCAAGGTTCCGACCGAGGTGCCGCGTGCATCCGACGTCGCCGGGTAGGGGCCGCCATGCACCATGGCGTCGCAGACTTCCACGCCAGTGGGATAACCGTTGAACAGCACGCGCCCGACTTTCTGTTCCAGCAGGGCCAGTACGTCGCCGAGGGTATCGAGCTCCGAATCCTCGGTAATCAGCGTGGCGGTCAACTGCCCGCGCAAACCGTGCAGTGCCTGCATCAACTCGCTGTGATCGGCGACTTCAACGACGAGGGTGGTCGGGCCGAACACTTCTTCCTGAAGCAACTCATCGCCATTGATCAGCAGGCTCGCATCAGCCTTGAACACTTGCGGCCGCGCCTGATTGCCCTGTTGCTCGCTGCCGGCCAGGTGCGTGATGCCGGGGTGAGCGCGCAGGTTGTCGAGGCCATGGCAATAGCTTTTCAAGGCGCCGGCGTTGAGCATCGTTTGCGCCGGTTGTTCGCTCATCAATCCGGTAAAACGTTCGAGGAAAGCCGTGAATTCCGCCGAGCGAATGCCCAGCACCAAACCGGGATTGGTGCAGAACTGGCCCGCACCCAACACCACGGAAGCGCTCAGCTCGGCGGCGATTTTTTCACCGCGTGCCTTGAGTGCTTCGGGCATCAGCAACACCGGGTTGATGCTGCTCATCTCGGCGAACACCGGGATCGGCTGAGGGCGCGCCGCCGCCATGTCACACAAGGCGCGACCGCCACGCAACGAACCGGTGAAGCCGACCGCCTGAATGGCCGGATGCTTGACCAGCGCCTCACCGACGCTGCCGTAGAGCAGGTTGAATACGCCTGCGGGCATCCCGGTTTTGCGCGCTGCGCGGGTGATCGCATCGGCGACGTAATCGGCGGTTGCCATGTGGCCGCTGTGGGCCTTGAACACCACCGGGCAACCGGCGGCGAGGGCGGAAGCGGTGTCGCCGCCGGCGGTGGAGAAGGCCAGCGGAAAGTTGCTGGCGCCGAACACGGCGACCGGACCGAGCCCGGTGCGGTACTGGCGCAGGTCGGGACGCGGCAGTGGCTGACGGTCCGGCAGCGCACGGTCGATGCGCGCACCGTAGAAGTCACCCCGGCGCAGCATCGTGGCGAACAGGCGCATCTGGCCGCTGGTGCGTGCCCGTTCACCTTGAATGCGCCCGGCGGGCAGGGCGGTTTCCTGGCACACCAGGGCGATGAACGCGTCATCCAGCGCATCCAGTTCTGCGGCGATGGCATCGAGGAACCCGGCGCGTCGGGCGGCCGACAGGTTGCGGAAAGTCGGGTACGCCGTGGCCGCGGCTTCTGCAGCGGCATTCACTTCCTCGGTTGTCGCCTGATGGAAGCGATAGGGCAGTGCTTCGCCAGTGCTGGCGTCGTGGCTTTGCAGGGTGTGCGTGCCGTTGGCCGAGCGCGTGCCGGCGATGTAGTTGTGGCCTGAAACTTCAAACATGTTGGACTCCTGATGAGCTGTTCAAATCGGGTCAAGCGAGCCGGTAGATGCGTCGGGCGTTGTCATGAAACAGCGCAAGCCGATCTTCGAGAGAGCGGTCCCGGACAATGGTTTTGAAACCGTCGAACACTTCGCTGAGGCTGTTCACCACGCCATCGACCGGGTAATTGCTGGCAAACGCGCAGCGGCTGACGTCGAAAATCGATATCGCGTCGTTCACCACCACGCGGTTCAACTCGATCGGCCACGCCTTGCCGGGAATGCAGATGCCGGAAATCTTCAGCACGACGTTCGGTTCCCGTGCCAGCAGGGCGAGGTTTTCACGCCAACCGGCCAGACCTTCTTCGGAGCGGTCGGCGGGCAATGCGGTGTGATTGACCACGATGGACACGTCGGGAAAATCCCGCGCCAGCTCGGCGGCTTCCGGCAGATGCCACCACGGCGCCTGCAATTCGAAGTGCAGGCCGTTTTCGGCCAGTTGGGCATAGCCATCGCGCCAGCGCGGATCGCGCATCGAACCGGGGGCGACAAAATCTTCGCGCCAGGCCTCACGGCTGGTTACTGCCGGTTTGTGGCGTATGCCGCGCACCAATGGGTGGTCGCCGTACAGGCGCAGCAGATCAAAAGCGTCTTCACGATCCAGCCAGGCCTGCGCGACCATGGCGCCCAGGGTGGACTCGGTTTTCGCCAGCGATTCGACAAACCGCACTTCATCGGCCGGTGTCGCCGGGTCCCACTCACCCTCGATCACGACCGTTTGCACGACGTGATGGCGGCCGGTCAGCCGGTGATAGTCGGCGGGCAGGAAATTGCGGCAGATCGACGAGTAATCGCCATAACGAAACGGTCGCAACGGCCGGTCGTTCAGCCATGGGTAGTAATGGTTTTCGATATCGAAATAGTGTTGATGCGCGTCGACGATGGGCAAATCCGCATCGTCGCCGCTGGCCAGAAAACGTGCGCGCCAGTCGATGGCCGACAGGTTATCCATGCTGCTCCTCCAATCGATAAAAGCGTCGAGCGTTGCCGGCGAACACCGCTTCCTGCACCGCACGGCCCATGGGGGCGAGCATCGCGGCCATGCCATCGGCAATCGTGTCGTAGGAAGCGCGCAGCCCGGCCACCGGAAAATTGCTGGCGAACATGCAGCGCTCGGGGCCGAAGATTTCCAGCGCGGTCAGGACCACAATCCGGTTGTCGTCATAATTCCAGGGCGAATCTTTAAGCCCGAACTCCGACAGCTTGATGTGCACGTTCGGCTGCAAGGCCAACGCTTCCAGGCCTTTGCGCCAGCGCGCCATGCCTTGTGGGCTGCGGTCCCAGGCGAAACCGGTGTGGTTGAGCGCAATGCGGATCTGCGGAAACATCGCCGCCACTTCCGCCGCCTCGATCAGGTGCCACGGCGGCACCCGCAGGTCCCACGACAGATCGTGCTCGGCCAGCCGTGAAAAGCCTTCCAGCCAGTTCGGGTCCTGCATGGTGCCCTTGGCCCCGGCCACCGACACGTCCGGCGATGCCGAGGTCACCGGTTTCGAACGGATGCCTTTCACCAGCGGCCTGGCGGCTTGAGCGGCGAGAATCTCTGCACTGTCTTCGCGATCGAACCAGGCATGGGCAACGATGGCATTCGGGAAGCCGTAACGGGCGTTCACTTGTTCCAGCCAGCGTGTCTCGGCGACTTGCTCATCGCGTGCACGCTCGGCCTCGACGTGCACCGTGCCGACCAAGCGTTGATTTTCGGTCAGGGCGAGGAACTGTTCCGGCAGGAAATCACGGCACAGGCTGTGATAGTCGCCGAGGAAGAATTCCTCGTGATACTCGTCCTGCAACCACGGATAGCGCCCGTTGCCCAAGTCCCACAAATGGTGATGGGCATCGACGACCGGCAGCGCATCCCCGGCCGCCAGGTTCGGCATGCCGTTGCGTTCGTGAAGGGTGATCATGACGGCGACCCTGACTCAGCGCGACGCGGAGAATTGCGAAGGGCTGAGCACGCCGTCTTCGACGTCGCCTGCGGCCGCTGCCTCGGCTTTGGCCTGGACGCGGCTGCGCAGTTTGGCGACATTCACCACCACACGGGTATGCGCCGCTGTCGCCACCAGCTCGACGTCATCGCGCACCTCGACATTGAAGGTGACGCTGCGACCTTCAATGCGGGTGACCGTGGCGGCAATGTTCACCGACATGCCCAGCAGCGTGGCGCCGACGTGACGGATATCGACCGCCGCCCCCACGGTGTTTTCACCCTCGTCGAGGAAGGTCAGCAGGTAATCGAGGCAAGTCTGTTCAATGTCGTCGACCAGGCGCGGCGTGGCGTAGATGCGCAAGTCTTCGCCCAGAAACGAAATGGTGCGTTGTTTGTCGACGATCAGTGGGCGCTCGGTGGCGGAGCCTGGGTGCAGTGTGGAGAAATTCATACAAAACCTCGTGTTTGAGTGCTGACAGTCAAAGGTTGATTCAGGCAGACGGCAGGAAACCGATGGAAATCCACGGCACGGCGATCAGCACCGCCAGCGCGACGACCAGGGCGCCGAGATACGGCCAGACCCGGCGCATGGCGCCACTGGGGTCGACCTTGGCGATGGCGCACGCGGCGTAGAAACCGACGCCGAATGGCGGGGCGAACAAGCCCAGGCCCATGGCGAAGATCGCGACCATGGCGTAATGCACGTCGTTGATGCCCATGGCTTTGGCAATCGGGAACAGCAGCGGGCCGAACAGCACGATGGCCGGGATGCCTTCCAGGAAACTGCCGAGCAGGATGAACGCCACGGCGGAGATGATCAGGAAGCCCATCGCGCCCCCCGGAACGGTCGCCATCACTTGCGCCAACTGGTGCGAAAAGCCCGACTGGGTCAGCGCCCAGGCCATGGCGGTGGCGCTGCCGATGATGATCAGGATCGCGCCGGACAACGACGCGGTGCTGACCAGAATCGGGTACAAGCGGCGCCAGTCGAAGCAGCGGTAACACAGCAGACCGACGATGAAGGTGTAAGCCACGCCGATGGCGGCGACTTCGGTCGCGGTGGCGACCCCTTCGACCACCGCAGTGCGGATCACGAAGGGCAGGGCCAGCGCAGGGATCGCGAGCAGCAGCGAGTGGCCGATTTCCTTGCCCGAGGCGCGTTTGCCGGTGGAGGCCTCACCTTTGCGGTTCTTCCACCAGATGACGGCTGCCATCGCAATTGCGCCCACCACCGCCGGCATGAAACCGCCGGTGAACAGTGCGGAAATCGACACGCCGGTCACCGAACCGATGGTGATCAGTACCAGGCTTGGCGGAATGGTTTCCGACATCGCCCCGGAGGCGTTAAGCATCGCCACCAGTTCGTTTTCGTCCTCGCCGCGCTTCTTCATTTCCGGAAACAGCGCCGGGGCGATGGCGGCCATGTCGGCCGCTTTCGAGCCGGAAATACCGGAGATCAGGTAAATGGCGCCGATCAGCACATACGACAAACCGCCGCGCACATGGCCGATCAGCGAGCACAGGAAACGGATCATCGCCCGCGCCATGCCCATGGCTTCGATCAGCGCACCCAAAAACACGAACAGCGGGATGGCCAGCAGGATCAGGCTCGCCATGCCTTCGTCCATCCGCCCGACCACCAGCGTGAGTGGTGTGCTGGTCATGGTCGACAGGTACGCCACCGTGGCCAGGCCGAACGCGACCATGATGGGGACGCCGATGACGATCATCGCCATCACGCCGACCATGAAGAAGATCACCAGGTTCCAGTTGCCCATCAGCAACATCGAGCCTTCGGCCACCCACAACAACGCGCCGAGGGATGCGAGCATCGCCACCGAGACCGAGAAGTCGATCAACCGTGCGCTGGTCAACAGCCGGGCGACGCAGGTCATCAGCATCAGGCTCAGGCCGACGGCGATGGCGGAGACGCGAAAGGCGTTGGGGATTTCGAGGGCGGCGGTGGTGATGATCCACTCGTCGCTGACGTACTCCCAGGCCGGGGTAAACAGCAGCCCGATGAAGGTGATGACGATCACTGCGCCCAGGGTGTCGATGAACGCCCGTTTTTCCACGGGCAGCCGCGAGATGAACGAGGTCAGGCGCATGTGCTCGCCGCGTCGCATCGCCACCACCGAACCGAGCATCGCCAGCCACAGGAACAGCAGCGAAGCCAGTTCGTCGCCCCAGACAATCGGCTGGTTGAGCACATAACGCGAGAACACGTTGCAGAACAGCAGCGTGACTTCGATGACCACCAGCAACGCGGCGCTGCCCTCGGTCAGCCAGCGCAGACCGGTGTCCAGCGCGCGGCCGAGACGAAATGTGGTTTGGTGTGGGCTGAGTCCTTCAGCGGGAGCAACATCCGTCATTGGCAGTTCATTTTTCATGACTTTGTCTCCGGCTTAGGACAGTTGACCCGCGTATTGCTCAAGCAAGCTCCAGGCTTCCGGGCCGTACTTATCTTTCCATTGGGTGTAGAAGCCTTTCGATTGCAGGTCTGTCCTGAACAATGTGCGGTCGACTTTGTTGAAGGTGATGCCGTGGGCGGTCAGCGACGGCTCCAGGCTGGAGTTGAGGTCGATCACCTGTTGGCGCTGAACCAGCGCGGCGGCGTTGATCTGCCGGGAGACGATTTCCTGCACGTCCGCCGGCAGTTTCGGGAAGGTCTTGCCCGAGGCGACGATCCAGAAACCGCCCCAGATGTGGTCGGTCATCGAGCAATATTTCTGCACTTCATAGAAACGTGCGGACTCGACCACCACCAGCGGGTTTTCCTGGCCGTCGACCACTTTGGTCTGCAAGGCCGAGTAGGTTTCGTTGATGCTGATGCCGGTCGGCGAGGCGCCCAGGGCGCTGAACATCGACGTCCACAGCGGGCTGACCAAGACGCGCAGTTTGAAGCCGGCGAGGTCTTGCGGCGTGTTGATCGGACGCGTCGAGCTGGTGATCTGGCGGAAGCCGTTGTTCCAGACTTTTTCCATCGGAATCAGGCCGACCTTCTCGGTCTTGGCGCGCACGTACTCGCCCAGCTTGCCGTCCAGCGCGGCCCAGACACTGTCGTAGTCCTTGAACGCAAACGGCATGCTTTCAATCGACATGGCCGGCACCAGCGTCGAGAGAATCGCACCCGGCAATGGAATGAAATCGATTGCCCCGGCGCGCACCTGGGACAGCATGTCGGTGTCGCCGCCCATGGCGCCGTTGGCGTACACCTGCAAGTCCACCGCGCCGTTGGTTTCGGCCTTGATCGCCAGCGAGGCGGCCTTCATCTGTTGGTTCAGCGGATGGGTGTCGGGCAGGCTGCTGGTGTAGCGCAGCACGATGGGTTTGGTCGCGGCGAAGACGC
Organism: Pseudomonas sp. BF-RE-21; assembly: GCF_019947305.1. Classification (NCBI taxonomy): domain Bacteria; kingdom Pseudomonadati; phylum Pseudomonadota; class Gammaproteobacteria; order Pseudomonadales; family Pseudomonadaceae; genus Pseudomonas; species Pseudomonas sp. BF-RE-21. The sequence goes on from NZ_JAGYGF010000016.1 coordinate 12,203, forward strand.
TGGAAGGCAGCAGGTTGGCGGCGAAAGCACCACCCACGGTGACGCCGGCAGACACTAGAAAGGATCGGCGGCTGACGGACTCGGTCAAGATACGGCTCATGATGTTCACCTATTGTTTTTGTTGTAGTTGTTCTAAAAAGCAACGCGAACGCTGCTCCTTGTGGGAGCGAGCCTGCTCGCGATGGACCTGAGGGCGCCGCGTTTATCCAGCCAAAAACGCGTTTTCGTTAACGTCCATCGCGAGCAGGCTCGCTCCCACACAGTTCGGTTCAGGAGGCGAGTGCGACCACCGCCTGGGTTCGAATCAACTCGTCGATTTCGTGTTCCGCATACCCGCTTTCCTTCAGCACTTCGCGGGTGTGCTCGCCGAGCAGCGGTGCAGGGCGGCTGGTCGGTGGCGCGGCGTTGTCCATGTCGGAGAAGTGAATCGGCAAGCCCATGCCGCGCACTCGGCCTTCGGTCGGGTGTTCGGTTTCGACGACCATGCCGCGTGCCTTGGTTTGCGGGTGGGCCAGCGCGGCGGCGATGTCGAGGACCGGCCCGGCAGGCAGGCCGAGGCTGTCGAACAACACCATCCATTCATCGGTGGTGCGTGCGACCAGGACTTCGTTGAGGATTTCCACCAGCGCCAGGCGATGCTCCATGCGCAAGGCGTTGCTGGCGAAGCGTGGGTCGGCTTTCAATTGCGGAACGGCCAGCGCCTCGACCAGTCGTTCGTAGTTGGCCTGGTTGGCGGCGCCGATGTTGATCCAGCCGTCCGCCGTGCGGAACACCTGGTACGGCGCGCTGGTGGAGTTGGCCGAACCCATTTTCGGCAGGATGGTGCCATCGGCGAAATACGCCGCTGCTGGCCAGTACATTTGTTGCAGGCCGGCTTCGAACAGCGAGGTGTCAACCATCTGCCCAAGGCCGGTTTTCTGTTTCGCGGCATACGCAGCGCAGATGCCGAGGGCGGCGAGGATGCCGGAGTTGATGTCGGCCACCGGCGAACCGGCCTTGACCGGCTCACGACCGGCTTCACCGGTCATGCTCATCATGCCGCTCATGCCTTGGGCGATCAGGTCGAAACCGCCTTTTTCGCCGAACGGCCCGCTGCGGCCGTAACCGGAAATCGCGCAGTAGATCAGCCCGGGGTTGAGGGTTTTCAGGGTTTCGTAACCGAGGCCGAATTTTTCCATGGTGCCGGCGCGGTAGTTTTCCGTGACCACGTCGGCGTCCATCAACAGGCGGCGCAGAACGTCGCGGCCGCCCTCGGTTTTCAGGTTCAGGCCGATCCCGCGCTTGTTGCGGTTGACCACCATGAACGAAGCGGATTCACCGCTGGCCATGATCGGCGAGAAGCGGCGCGAATCATCACCGTCCGGGACTTTCTCGACCTTCACCACGTCAGCGCCCATGTCGGCCAGCATCATGCCGCACACCGGGCCGGACATGATGTGAGCCAGTTCTACCACGCGCATTCCTGTCAGCGGTCCCATGTTATTTGCCCTCGAATTGTGGTTTGGCTTTGGCGATGAACGCGTTCAGGCCGATCTGAAAATCGTCGGTGTCGTAGCAGGCGTAGCTGCTGTCGATCTGCTCGACGGTGGGGGCGATGCCCGCTTCCAGTTGCCGTGCCGCCTGGCGATGCCAGCGGGCGACGAGCGGGGCGCCGTTAGTGATGCGTTTGGCGGTGGCGAGGGTTTCGGATTCGACTTCGGCATCCGGTACGACGCGGGTCACGAGGTTTTTCACGTAGGCGTCGTTGGCGTCGAGAATGCGGCCTTCAAGGAGAATCTCCAGGGTCGTCGAGCGTCCCGCCAGCGCCACAAGCCCGGCCATTTCGTCATAGGACATGACCAGCCCGAGCTTGCCGACCGGCGCGCCGAAGCGGCTGGACGTGCCACAGATGCGCAGGTCGCAGAGTGCAGCGATTTCCAGGCCACCGCCGACGCACACACCGTGGATCATCGCGATCACCGGGTGCGGGCAGTCGACAACCGCGCGCATCGCCGCTGAAGTGACTTCGGCATAGTGTCGGGCCTGCGCCTGGTTGGCGCGCACGCTCGGAAACTCGCCGACATCGGCGCCGGCGGCAAAGGCCTGTTCGCCCGCACCGCGCAACACCACGCAGCGCACGCTGAGGTCGGCGGACAGTTCGGTCATGACGTCACCCAGGTCTTGCCACATGGACAGGGTCAGGGCGTTCATCTTTCCCGGATGACTGAGGGTGACGATGGCAATGGCGTCTTGCCGTTCGATAAGGACGGTGGGCTTCATGATTGTTCCGCTGCCGTCGGCGTTGCCGACGACGCGGTTGCCTCCTGATTTATTGTTGTTGGGCAGCGGCTGCTTACAGCGATTGTTCGAGCATCGACAGGTAGTCCGCCGAGGATGCTTCGCGCGGATTGGTCTTGTGGCTGTGATCGTGCAGCGCGCCCTCGACGATGCCGGCGAACAGGCTTTCATCGACGCCGATCTGGCTCAGGCGGGTCGGCAGGCCCAGGCGTTTGGTCATGTCTTCGATGGCTGCGCCGATGTTCGCGTCGGCCTCAAGGCCCATGGCATGGCGCAGTCGTTCCAGTTTGCGCTCGTCGCGGACGGTCGGGGCGTTGGCGTTGAAGTGCACGACCGCCGGTAGAAAAATCGCGTTCAAAGTGCCGTGGTGCAGTTTCGGATTGATGCCGCCCAAGGCGTGGGAAAGGCTGTGCACGCAGCCCAGTCCTTTCTGGAAGGCCAGCGCGCCTTGCATGGACGCGCTCATCATGTTCATCCGCGCTTCGCGATCACCGGGCTCGGCGGTCGCGCGTTCGATGTGTTCCCAGGCACGCCACAGGCCGTCGAGGGCGATGCCGTCTGCGGCAGGGTTGAAGGCCGGGGCCATGAACGTTTCGATGCAATGCGCGATAGCGTCCATGCCGGTGGCGGCGGTGAGCATGGGCGGCAGACCGAGGGTCAACTCCGGATCGCAGATGGCCACGCGCGGCACGACATAGGGGGAGATAACGCCGACCTTGCGACCATCGTCGAGGATCAGGATGGCGCCGCGACCCACCTCGCTACCGGTGCCCGCCGTGGTCGGAACTGCAATCAGCGGCGCGGTGGCCGAGGTGATGCGATCCAGTCCGCCTTCAATCACCGCGAAGCTTTGCAGAGGACCGTCGTGGGTGGCGCAGACCGCGACGCCCTTGGCCAGATCGATCGATGAACCGCCACCGACAGCGATGATGCCGTTGCACTCGCCGAGGTGGTATTGGGCCACGGCTTCACGCACGGCGTGCTCATTCGGATTGGGCGGGGTGGCGTCGAAAATTGTCGGTGCGCGGTCACTACCGAGGGCGGCGATGACTTTGTCGACGATGCCGGCATTGCGCACGCCGACGTCGGTGACGATCAGCGGCCGGGTGATGCCGGCGCGCTCGGCTTCGGCGGCGAGGTGCTGCAGGCTGTCGTAGCCGAACTGGATTTTGGTGACGTAATTGATGAGTGACATGATTCACCACAAGTTATACAGGATTGTTATTGTTGCAACCGGTCTGGGGCAGGAGGGCTTTCGCGCTCTGGTCAAACCCATTGCATTGCCTGGCTGTGGAGTGGACTATAGGGCCGTCTTGGCCAGCCTCGATACTGACAACTTTCGATACCTCTATAACTTTTAGTTAACCCTGATGACGCCCTCACTGAACTCGATCATGTCCCGCCTGCACGTCAAGCAGCTCCGTTTGCTGATCGCCCTGGATGAGCACGGCTCCTTGCTGGGCGCGGCCAAACAGGTCGCGCTGACCCAGCCCGGCGCGAGCAAGGCGCTGCAAGAAATTGAAACCACTTTCGGCACTGCGCTGTTCACTCGCACTAACCGCGGGCTTGAGCCGAACGACGCCGGGCGTTCGGTCATCCGGTACGCGCGGTTGATCCAGACTGACCTTGCGCACCTGCGCGAAGAGATCATCGGCATCATGAGCGGCGAGGGCGGACGCGTGTCGGTCGGCACCATCATGGGCGCCGTGCCGCTGCTGACCACGGCGATCAGCCGGGTGATTGCCGACAACCCGAAGCTGTCCATCGAGATTGTCGAGGACACCAGCGCCGCGCTGCTCAGCCAGCTCGATGCCGGGCGCCTGGACCTGGCGATCTGCCGTACCACCATCAGCACCACCCCCTACTTGTATGAGAGCTCGACCTTCGTCGAGGAAACCCTGGCGGTGATCGCCAGCACCCAGCATCCGTTCGCCTATGCCCGCCAGTTGTCGTTGAAAGACCTGGTGGATTACCGCTGGGTCGTCTATCGCGCCAACATGCCGATGCGGCTGTTGCTGGAGCGGGAGTTTCATGAGGCCGACCTGCGTTTCCCGGTGCATTTGCTGGAAACCACCTCGGCCTTCGCCACTCTGTCGCTGCTCCAGGAAAACCCGACCCTCGTCGCGCTGGTGTCGACCGACGTGGCGAAGTTCTGCTCCGGCTACGGCTTCACCACCACGCTGCCGCTGCCGATCACCTCACGCAGCGAACCCTATGAACTGGTGTCGCGCAAAGGCGTCCCGGACTCGCCAGCGGCCAGGCTGCTGCGCGAGGCACTGCTGAATCCCGCCTGATTGCTGGCGATGACGGCCTCGCAATCGATGCAAATCCTACGGGCCCCATCGCCGGCAAGCCGGCTCCTACAGTGGATCGTGTTGTTCACCTTTCCCGTGCCCGCCACCAAACCCTTGTAGGAGCCGGCTTGCCGGCGATGGCGGCCTTGAAATCGATGCAAACCTTACGGGCCTCATCGCCGGCAAGCCGGCTCCTACAGTGGATCGTGTTGTTCACCTTTTTCGTGCCCGCCACCAAACCCTTGTAGGAGCCGGCTTGCTGGCGATGGCGGTCTTGAAATCGATGCAAAACTCTCGGGCCCCATCGCCGGCAAGCCGGCTCCTACAGTGGGTTGCGTCTTTGTCAGGGATAGTGCCCGGCATTGGACGTTTGCATTCGTGCGATTCAGGCAAAATTGATTTGTGGCGGGCGCGGTGTTTGAAACGAATCGGCGCCGCGATACTCGACGGGATTTTGCCTATTCCTGAATTGGCCCACGGATGGCCATTGCGAGGTTCGAACCATGACTGTCTCCCGCCGACTGGCGCTCTTGATGACCGCTGCCGCGTTGCTCACCGCGTGTGGTGAATCTTCCAAACTGCCGCCGCAGGCCAGTGTCGGCCCGAGCCCGCAGTTGCCTGAGCCCACGACTACGCTGATCCCGACGTTGAAGGTGTCCAAGGCCATCGGCTGGGCCGGCAGCGACAAGCCGAAAGCGCCCGCCGGTTTCACGGTGACGGCCCTGGCCGAAAACCTCGACCACCCACGCTGGATCTACAGATTGCCCAATGGCGATCTGTTGGTCGCCGAAAGCAATCACCCGCCGATGCCTGAAGGCGCCACTGACGGTGGCAGCGGTCCGCTGGCCTGGGCGCGGCGCACCGCGATGGGTTTTGTGATGGGCCGTGTCGGTGCCGATGCGCCCAGCGCCAATCGAATCACTTTGCTGCGCGATGCCGACGGTGACGGTCACGCTGAACTGCGCACGGTGTTCATGAGCGGACTGACGTCACCCTTCGGCATGGCGTTGGTGGGCAACGAACTGTTCATCGCCAACGCCGACGCCCTGGTCAAGGTGCCTTACAGCGAGGGGCAAACCGAGATCACGGCGACGCCGGTGAAAGTCACCGATCTGCCTGCCGGTATCAACCATCACTGGACCAAGAACGTGCTCGCCAACCCCGAGGGCACCAAGCTGTACGTCACCGTGGGCTCCAACAGCAACGTTGGCGAAAACGGTCTGGAGGCCGAAGAAGGGCGCGCGGCCATCTGGGAAGTTGACGTTAAAAGCGCAGACAAGCGTCTGTTTGCCAGCGGTCTGCGCAACCCCAACGGCCTGGCCTGGAAACCCGGTTCGAGCCAGTTGTGGACCGTGGTCAATGAGCGCGATGAAATCGGCAGCGACCTGGTGCCGGATTACCTGACGTCGGTAAAAGACGGCGCGTTTTACGGCTGGCCATGGAGTTACTACGGCAACCACGTCGACACCCGGGTTGAGCCGCCGCGCCCGGACAAGGTGGCCCAGGCCATCGCCCCGGATTACGCGTTGGGCACCCACGTCGCACCGCTGGGCCTGGCGTTCTCTGACTCGCGCGGCATGCCCAGCGCTTTCGCCAATGGCGTGTTCATTGGCGAACACGGCTCGTGGAACCGCAATCCGCAGGCCGGCTACAAGGTGGTGTTCATCCCGTTCAGCGACGGCAAGCCTTCAGGTTTGCCGGTGGATTTCCTCACCGGTTTCCTCAATGCCGACGGCGAGGCGCAAGGGCGTCCGGTGGGCGTAGCGCTTGATCAGAGCGGTGCGCTGCTGGTGGCGGACGATGTCGGCAACAAGGTATGGCGCGTGGCGGTGGCCAAACCGGGTCAATAAAGCGGGATAGGGCCCGGTCACCGCGCAAGTTGCGCGGCTGACACGGGCCATCAAAGAGGTATCTGCGGCGTCGAGACCACTTGGCGCAAGCCCATGAACGAACGAATCTGCCGCACGCCGGGCAGGTACAACAATTGCTCCGCGTGCAGGCGGTTGAAACTGTTGCTGTCCTTGGTTCGTATCAACATGAAGTAGTCGAATTCCCCCGTCACCACATGGCATTCCATGCAGCCGGAAACCTTTTGCGCCGCCGCTTCGAAGGCAGCGAAGGATTCCGGCGTCGAGCGGTCCAGCACCACGCCGATCAACACCACCATGCCCGCATCCAGCGCGTCATTGTCCAGCAACGCGACGATGCCCTTGATCAAACCCGCCTGCTTGAGGCGTTCAACGCGGCGCAAACACGCCGGCGCACTCAGTTTGACCTTCTCGGCAAGCGCCACATTGGAGATGGAAGCGTCGCGTTGCAGCGCCTTGAGAATGGCGCGGTCGGTGCGGTCCAGCGGGTGTGGCTCCGGGCTGGATGTGCCGGTTTTCTTGTGAGTATTTGTTGCGTTCATATGGATTTCCACGCAATAAAAAGTTGTTTGAAGTGATAGGCGGCGATTTATGTTTCTTTAATGTATTGAAACTTGCAACACATATTTTTGGCTTTGTTCTTAATATTGAACTCATCGAAGCCCCTCTGAAAGAACCTGGAATGCAGCCTGTTTGCCTTTCGGTCTGGCGCTTGGATATCCAATAATCAAGGAGCAGAGTCATGAACCTGAATCGTTTCAAACGCTATCCGTTGACCTTCGGTCCTTCGCCCATCACTCCCTTGAAACGCCTCAGCGAACACCTGGGCGGCAAAGTCGAGCTGTATGCCAAGCGTGAAGACTGCAACAGTGGCCTGGCCTTCGGCGGCAACAAGACTCGCAAGCTCGAATACCTGATTCCCGAGGCCATCGAGCAGGGCTGCGACACCCTCGTGTCCATCGGCGGGATCCAGTCGAACCAGACCCGCCAGGTCGCTGCCGTTGCCGCACACCTGGGTATGAAGTGCGTGCTGGTCCAGGAAAACTGGGTGAACTACTCCGATGCCGTGTATGACCGCGTTGGCAACATCGAGATGTCTCGCATCATGGGCGCGGATGTACGACTGGACGCTGCCGGGTTCGACATCGGCATTCGCCCCAGCTGGGAGAAGGCGATGAACGATGTGGTGGAGCGCGGTGGCAAACCGTTTCCGATCCCGGCGGGCTGTTCCGAACATCCGTATGGCGGCCTCGGCTTCGTCGGTTTCGCCGAGGAAGTCCGCCAGCAGGAAAAAGAACTCGGCTTCAAGTTCGATTACATCGTGGTCTGCTCGGTGACCGGCAGCACCCAGGCGGGCATGGTGGTCGGGTTTGCCGCCGACGGCCGTTCGAAAAATGTCATCGGTATCGACGCTTCGGCCAAACCGGAAAAGACCAAGGCACAGATCCTGCGGATCGCCCGGCACACCGCTGAACTGGTGGAGCTGGGGCGCGAAATCACCGAAGAAGATGTGGTGCTCGACACACGGTTTGCCTATCCGGAATACGGTTTGCCCAACGACGGCACGCTGGAAGCCATCCGCCTGTGCGGCCGACTTGAAGGCGTGCTGACCGACCCGGTGTACGAAGGGAAATCCATGCACGGGATGATCGAAATGGTTCGCCGTGGCGAGTTCCCTGAAGGCTCGAAAGTGCTTTACGCACACTTGGGCGGGGTGCCTGCGCTGAATGCCTACAGCTTCCTGTTCCGTAACGGCTGATCACAAACCTGTAGGAGCCGGCTTGCCGGCGATGGCGGCCTCGAAATCGATGCAGAACTCACGGGCCTCATCGCCGGCAAGCCGGCTCCTACAGTGGATTGTGTTGTTCACATTTTCGTGTCTGTCACCGAACCCTTGTAGGAGCCGGCTTGCTGGCGATGGCGGCCTTGAAATCGATGCAAAACCAATGGGCCCCATCGCCGGCAAGCCGGCTCCTACAGTGGATTGTGTTGTTCACATTTTCGTGTCAGTCACCGAACCCTTGTAGGAGCCGGCTTGCTGGCGATGGCGGCCTTGAAATCGATGCAAAACCAACGGGCCTCATCGTCGGCAAGCCGGCTCCTACAGTGGATTGTGTTGTTCACATTTTCGTGTCTGTCACCGAACCCTTGTAGGAGCCGGCTTGCCGGCGATGGCGGCCTTGAAATCGATGCAAAACCTACGGGCCTCATCGCCGGCAAGCCGGCTCCTACAGTGGATTGTGTTGTTCACATTTTCGTGCCTGTCACCAAACCCTTGTAGGAGCCGGCTTGCCGGCGATGGCGGCCTCGAAATCGATGCAGAACTCACGGGCCCCATCGCCAGCAAGCCGGCTCCTACAGTGGATTGTGTTGTTCACATTTTCGTGTCTGTCACCGAACCCTTGTAGGAGCCGGCTTGCTGGCGATGGCGGCCTTGAGATCGATGCAAAACCAACGGGCCTCATCGCCGGCAAGCCGGCTCCTACAGGAAAGGGGACAACGTTCAATCGCCAGGAGTAGCGCCATGCATGCGATATCGCAATCCGCCGTCTGGATCAAGGAACCCTCGGCGGATGCCGGGGTGGTCATCGTGACCAGTGCCGCATTGCCCAAATACATGATCGACCAGCTGCACGTGGCCATCGACGACTGGGATCAGGTGGCTTACCTGGCCGTCAAGCAATGCAGGGCATTGATGCTCGACTGGTTGCGGGTCGGGTCCAGCCCCGAGCAAGCGTGTGATGCCCGCCAATTGCTGCGCGGCGTGTGCAAAAGCAGCTTTTTACTGGACGTCGAAGTCGGCACGGTGCCGGGCCTGACCTGGCTGGGATCCGTCTGCGGTCACTCGCTGCGCGTCGTCGACCTGGGAACCGTCGCCTCAACCCATGCGGCGATGGATCGACAGGTGGAAGCCGTTTTGTTGGCGACCCGGAGCCTGGCGAAAAGCGTGCTGCAGGAGCGCTACGTCATTTAGCGGATGTCTTCGTCCGCTCAATCAAACACACCCAATAAGAAAGGCAACGCCTATGAGCCGATCTGCCGACCGTCGTAATAACGCCAGGAAATGGATGCGCGAGCCCTCAAGTGGCACGCGCATTGTTGTGATCACTGCTGGACTGGGCAGTGAACATCTAGAGTTGATTCACCACAGTTTCAGTTGCTTTGAAAACATTGCACTGATGCAGGTCGATGTCGCGCCGATGAGCGCTGGAATGTTTGAAGCGCACACATCCACCTGTGATTACTGCCTTGTCGTGGCTGGCGAACTGGATAAGCGCTTTTTACGCGATTTGCCCAAGCGCAGAATCAATATTTACCCGATAGCCCGGGATGCCCGGACCGAGCGCTCCGTCATCGAAGCGGTCGAGCAGGTCAAAAGCCTGGCCCGAGCAAACCCTACACCGCGCATTGATAACGAATCAGCCTTTTGCAGGAGATGCCCATGAACCCGTCCGATCTTCATGCCCAGTTACCCGGCCAGACCACGGAAGATGCCGAGGAAATCGCTGAATGGCGCGATGCCTTGCTATCGGTCATCGCCCACGGCGGCACCGGGCAGGCCCGGCAGATCATGGACATGTTGGTGACGCTGGCCAGCACCTGCGAGATGAATTGGCGGCCCCGTCACGGCACGCCCTACATCAATACCATCAGCGTTGAGCAGCAGCCGGTGTTCCCGGGGGATCTGGCGCTCGAAGAACGCCTGGCCTCGATCATGCGCTGGAACGCGTTGGTCATGGTGGCGAGAGCCAACCAGGCCTACGGGGAACTCGGCGGCCACATCGCCAGTTACGCGAGCGCCGCCGATTTGTTTGAGGTGGGCTTCAACCACTTCTTCAGGGCGCGCACTGAAACCAGCGGCGGCGATCTGGTGTTCTACCAGCCGCACTCGGCGCCGGGGGTCTATGCACGGGCTTTTCTGGAGGGCCGCCTCGAAGAGAAGGACTTGCAGCATTACCGGCAAGAGATCGGCGCACGCGCCAATGGCGCCCGGGGGCTGTCGAGTTATCCGCATCCGTGGTTGATGCCGGACTTCTGGCAGTTCCCGACCGGCTCGATGGGCATCGGTCCGATCAGCTCGATCTACCAGGCGCGTTTCATGCGCTATCTGGAACACCGCGGCCTGCAAGACACTGCCGGGCGCACCGTTTGGGGGGTGTTCGGCGACGGTGAAATGGATGAGCCGGAAAGCATGTCGGCCCTGACGCTGGCGGCACGCGAAGGGCTGGATAATCTGGTGTGGGTGGTCAACTGCAACCTTCAGCGTCTGGACGGTCCGGTGCGGGGCAACGGTCGCATCATCGACGAGCTGGAGGCGCTGTTCGGTGGGGCCGGCTGGAACGTCATCAAACTGGTCTGGGGCTCTGACTGGGACGGACTGTTTGCCCGGGATCACGACGGTGCGCTGGTCAAGGCCCTGTCCGCCACGGTCGATGGCCAGTTCCAGACGTTCGCTGCCAAGGACGGGCGTTTCAATCGCGATCAGTTCTTTGGCCAGAACGAAGCACTGGCTCATCTGGCCCAAGGCCTGACCGATGAACAGATCGACCGCCTCAAACGCGGTGGCCACGACGTGGTGAAGATTTTCGCCGCCTACCAAAGCGCGATGCGCGAGGGCAGAAAACCCACGGTGATTCTCGCGCAGACCAAGAAAGGCTTCGGCATGGGCGATGCAGGGCAGGGCAAGATGACCGTGCACCAGCAGAAGAAACTCGACAAGGACGCGTTGATCGCCTTCCGTAACCGTTTCAATTTGCCGTTGACCGATGAACAGGCGACTTCGCTGAGCTTCTTCAAACCTGACGACGACAGCGCCGAAATGCGCTACCTGCATGAACGTCGCCGGGCATTGGGCGGCTATATGCCGTCGCGGCCCACCACGTCGACGTCCTTGGCCGTGCCCGACGTCAACAGTTACGCCGGGTTCGCCATTGCCGCCGAAGGCAAGGAAATGTCCACCACCATGGCCTTCGTGCGGATGCTCAGCGGGTTGCTCCGGGATAAACAACTGGGGCCGCGCATCGTGCCGATCGTGGCCGATGAAGCGCGTACGTTCGGCATGGCCAGTTTGTTCAAGCAGATCGGGATTTACTCCAGCGTGGGCCAGCGTTATGAGCCGGAGGATATCGGTTCGATCCTGAGTTATCGCGAAGCCCTCGACGGGCAGATTCTCGAAGAGGGCATCAGCGAGGCCGGGGCGATCAGTTCCTGGGTAGCCGCCGCGACCAGTTATTCGGTGCATGGCCTGCCGATGTTGCCGTTCTACATCTACTACTCGATGTTCGGCTTCCAGCGCATCGGCGACCTGATCTGGGCAGCGGCGGACCAGCGGGCGCGCGGGTTTCTGCTCGGCGCCACGGCGGGGCGCACGACGCTGGGTGGCGAAGGTTTGCAGCACCAGGACGGCAACAGTCACCTGATGGCGGCGATGGTGCCCAACTGCCGGGCCTACGATCCGGCGTTCGCCGGTGAGTTCGCGGTGATCCTCGATCACGGCATGCGCCAGATGCTGGAACGCCAGGTCGACGAGTTCTACTACGTCACGCTGATGAACGAAAACTACCCGCAGCCCAACCTGCCCGAGGGCGTCGAACAGGCAATTATCAAGGGCATGTACCTGTTCGCCCGGCATGAAGTCGAGGACGCACGCGGCAGCGTTCAGTTGCTGGGTTCCGGCGCGATCCTGCTTGAAGTGATCGCGGCAGCCGAGCTGCTGGCCAGCGACTGGAACATCGACAGCGAGGTCTGGAGCGTCACCAGCTTCACCGAGCTGGCCCGCGAGGCCCGTGAGGTGGAGCGCTGGAATCGCCTGCATCCGGGACAACCGGCGCGGCGCAGCCACGTTCAGGAATCGCTCAACGACAATGCACCGATCATTGCCAGCACCGATTATGTGCGCGCCTTGCCCCAACTGATCGCCAGCTACGCGCCGACACGTTACACGGCGCTCGGTACCGACGGTTTTGGCCGCAGTGATACCCGCAGCCGGTTGCGCGCGTTTTTCGAAGTGGACCGCCATCAGATCGTCTTGAGCGCCCTGACGTCACTGGTTCAGGACGGGCGCCTCGATGCCGGCGTGTGTGCCGAAGCGATTGCGCGCTACGGGATTGATGTTGACGCCATCGCGCCTTGGGACGCTTGAAGCCGGGCTTCAGGTCGAGTCGAATTTTCAGGAAATGGTCATGAAGAATGTGCATGAAGTGCGAATGCCCGACATCGGCGATGCCAAGGATGTCGGTGTCATCGAAATACCGGTCAAGGCGGGCGATGCGGTGGTCGAAGGGCAGACCCTGATCATTGTCGAGACGGACAAGGCGTCCATGGAAATTCCATCGCCGCACACGGGCGTGTTGCAATCGTTGGTGGTCAGTCTGGATGACAAAGTCAGCGAGGGATCGCCGATTGCCTTTATCGAAAGTGAAGGGCTATCGGCGGCGCCGGCACCCCGCATCGAACCCGTTGCAACGGTCATAGAGCCTCAGCCGATTGCCTCGCCGGCGTTGCTCATCGAAGCGGTTGATCCGCCAACGGACTTGCCGCTGGCATCGCCATCGGTTCGCAAGTTCTCTCGAGAACTGGGTGTTTCGCTCAAAGCCATTCAGGGCACGGGCCTGCGTCGCCGCATCACCAAGGACGATGTGTTGGCCCATGTGAAAGGCGCACTGACGGTAACTGAAACCCGTGCCCAGCCGTTGGGCGGATTGCTGCCCTGGCCGGTGGTGGATTTTGCCAAGTACGGGCCGGTGGAAACCCGGCCACTGTCGCGCATCCGCAAAATCAGCGGGGCCAACCTGCATCGCAATTGGCTGATGATTCCCCACGTGACCAATCACGACGACGCGGATATCACGCAACTCGAACAGTTCCGCGTGCAGGTGAACAAGGAAAAGGCCGGCAGCGGGGTCAAGTTGACGTTGCTGGCGTTGTTGATGAAAGCCTGTGCGGGCGCGTTGAAAAAATTCCCGGAGTTCAATGCCAGTCTCAACGGCGACGAATTGGTGTTGAAGGGTTATTGCCACATCGGTTTTGCCGCCGATACACCCGAAGGGTTGGTCGTGCCCGTCATCAAGGACGTCGATCAAAAAGGTGTGCTGGCGATTGCCTGGGAAATGTCGGCGCTGGCTGAAAAGGCCCGTGCGGGTAAGTTGAGCGCTGCCGAGATGAGTGGCGGCTGCTTTTCGATCTCGTCGTTGGGCGGCATTGGCGGGACGTATTTCACGCCGATCATCAATGCGCCGGAAGTCGCGATTCTCGGGGTGGGCAAAAGCACGGAGCGACTCGCGCTGGAGGGCGGGCAGGTTGTGACGCGCAACATGCTGCCGTTGAGCCTGAGTTGGGATCATCGCGTGATCGATGGCGCGGCGGCGGGGCGTTTCAACGCCTATCTGAGCAGTGTGCTGGCGGATTATCGCAGGCTGGTTCTGTGAACGGGGGACGGTTTGTCGGGTTCGTTCAGCCACTTGAACATACAAATTCCCCGGTCGCGGACACAATGCAGATACATGAGTGCGGTTTGATGAGGTCGTCCAACACCACAAAGAGGCTTTTGCCATGTTCCGCAAACTGCAGCTTGCCGCCAGGTTCCTCAGCCAGAGTACGCGCCTGATGGTGGGCGTTCCGGATTACGACAACTACGTCGCGCAGATGAAGCTGAATCATCCGGACCAGCCGGTCATGAGTTATTCAGCGTTCTTTCGCGAACGTCAGGAAGCACGCTACGGCAAACGCAGCTGCACGACGCGGTGCTGCTGAACGCCGGTTGAACGGCGGCTGCCGAAAAGCCTCGTCCTCATTGAGAGGGCGGGGCTTTTTGCGTTTCACAGAGCCGAATTGAGGGGCCGGCACACCGAGTGCTAGAACGAGCAGTTCGCGCCCTGAAGCACCACGCGTCCAAACTGCGCATTGTCGTCCAGCGGCGTCACGGCCAGCAGCTGATCCAGACGGATTTCCTGTGGGCCGCCTGCCGATTCAACACAGAGAAACTCTTCTTTGTCGCTGGACGTCCGTGTCGTCAGCGCTTTGGCCGTCAGGCTTGTGCCATCCATCAACTCGATATGCAGTCGATAACCGCGCAGGCAGGCAATCTCGAGATAGTCGTGCAGGTCGCAATCCAAAGGCTGATACGTGTTCATGGCATGACTCCTGGCAATCTTGACGTTTGATGATGCAGGGTTGGCCTGCAACATAGAATCTCCCACGTATTTTGTGCAAGCCCCGCAATCCCTGTGGGAGCGAGACCGGCTTGCCGGCGATGAGGCCCTTACAAACGCAAACAATCGCGCCCCGTGCTCAGCTGCCGCGTGACTAGACTAACCAGGGTTATCGAACGGCAGGGGCGACAACCGTGGCGCTACTCTTATGGACTCATTGATCACAGCCGCAGCGCGGGCACTCGCGGCGGGTGATCCGCTTGGCGCGCTGGACCGGGTGGCGTTGCGTGACGATGCGCCCGCGCTCGCGTTGCGCGGCATCGCCATGGCGCAGCTCGGCGATCTGGTTCGGGCGAAAGCGCTGGTGAAAAGCGCCGCGCGCGCATTCGGGCCGAAAGAGCCGTTGGCACGGGCGCGCTGCGTGGTGGCCGAGGCCGAAATTGCGCTGGCTTCGCGTGACCTGGGCTGGCCAGTGAAGGCGCTCGAAACGGCACGCCTGACGCTTGAGGCCCACGGGGATCGAGTGAACGCCGCTCACGCGCGGTACTTGCAGATTCGGCGATTGGTGCTGATCGGTCGGCTCGACGAGGCGGACGTTCTGTTGGCCGCGCTGGATCCCGCACCGTTGCCGCCGGTGCTGCGCGCCGCCCATGAATTGGTGGTGGCGGGGATTGCCATCCGCCGCCTGCAATCGCAAACAGCCCGGCTTGCCCTGGCGAGGGCCGAACATGTCGCACGCGAGGCGGGTATCCCGGCGCTCACCGGCGAAGTCGAAAACGCCGTTAACGTCCTGAATTCCCCGGCGGCGCGCCTGATCGCCCATGGCGAAGAGCGGCCGTTGTGGCTGGATGAAGTTGAAGCCGTGCTCGGCTCGACCGCGTTGGTGGTGGACGCCTGCCGTTATGCCGTGCGTGGCGTTGGTATGTCGGTTTCCCTCTCCAGGCGCCCGGTGTTGTTCACCCTCGCTCGGGCGTTGGCCGAAGCGTGGCCGGCGGACGTATCGAGGGAAACCCTGATCCGCCGGGCGTTCCGCCTGAAGCTGTCGGACGAGTCTCATCGAGCGCGCTTGCGTGTCGAAGTCGGGCGCTTGCGTGCGGCGCTGAAACCCTTGGCGGGCGTCATCGCCACTCAACGCGGGTTTGCGCTGGTGGCGCTGGTTTCATCTGACGTAGTGGTGTTGGCGCAACCGGTCGAAGAACGACACGCGGCGCTGTTTGCCTTGCTCGCCGACGGCGAATCCTGGTCGAGTTCGGCGCTGGCGTTGGCGCTCGACACCAGCCAGCGCACGGTGCAGCGCACACTCGACGCGCTGGCGGCGGCCGGCAAAGTGCAGCCATTCGGACGTGGCCGGGCGCGGCGCTGGATGACCCCGCCGGTACCGGGTTTCGCGACGACCTTGTTACTCCCGGCACCACTGCCGAGTGACTAGGATGAACGCCACGAACCCCTGAAGAGGTAACCGAGATGAAACACTCAACCGCAGAAATCCTCCGCGAATATGGCCCGTTCGCCGGTGTCGACAGCGTGCATGGCGTGACCTGGGACGGTGAGCGCGTCTGGTTTGCCAGTGGCGAAAAACTCATCGCCCTCGACCCGGCCAGCGGCAAGACCCTGCGTTCAATCGACGTCCGCGCCGATGCAGGCACGGCCTTCGACGGCCAGCACCTGTTCCAGATCGCCGCCGACCGCATCCAGAAAATCGACCCGCAGACCGGCAAAGTGCTCAACACCATCCCGGCACCCGGTGGCGGCAATGATTCCGGGCTGACCTGGGCTGAGGGGACGCTGTGGGTCGGCCGCTATCGCGACCGGAAGATCCACCAGATCGACCCCGAGACCGGCGCGATTTTGCGCACGATCGAGTCCAACCGCTTCGTTACCGGGGTGACTTGGGTGGACGGGCAGCTGTGGCATGGAACGTGGGAAGGGGATGAAAGCGAGCTGCGCCGCGTGGATGCCAAAACCGGGGAAGTGCTGCACAGCGTCAAGATGCCGACCGGAGTCGGCGTGTCGGGACTTGAGTCCGATGGCGGCGATCAGTTCTTCTGCGGCGGCGGTGGCAGCGGGAAGGTGAGGGCGGTGCGGCGGCCAGCGTGACGCATCACGCTGGCCATGGTGTGACCGGCCTCAAGGCGCTCCAAACAACATCGTCCAGTAAACCCCTTGGTCACTGCGCGCGTCCGTCGCGTAGGCGGCTCCCACTTGGGTGAACAACGGGCTCATCAGGTTGGCGCAATGTCCGGGGCTGGCGAGCCAGCCTGCCATTGCCTTGCTCGGTGAGCCTTGGCCTGCGGCGATGTTTTCACCGATCTGGCGGCCACGGAATCCGGCAGCCCGCGCCCGGTCGGCAGGCATATCGCCGTCGGGATCGCGGTGTGCGAAGTAATTTCCGTAGGCCATTGCCTTGCTGTGGCCCTGCGCCGCTGCCCCGAGGCTGGCATTCCAGGCCAGTGGTCGGGCGGCGGCAAAGCGCTGGCGTCCGCAGAGACGCGGTTTCGCCCGCGCGGCGTTGACCTGGGCGAGCAACGCCTTGCTGACGGCTCGCGCGTCGTTCATTTGACTGTCCAGCACCGGCCGCGCCAGTACCACTTGCCATTCGCTGCGGCTGCGGCTGACGCCGATATCGGCGTATTGGCTATCCAGCAATGCCGAGCAGTAATCGCTCTGCAGCAGGTCGAAGGCCTCTTCGGCATCCTGCGCGCCGACCACGCGCAGGCTGCGCACGGTCACTGCCTGATAACCGGATGCTTTCAACCGGTCCCGCAAGCCGCCGCCGTAGCCGACCGGCAAGGCCAGATTCGATTTCAGCGCCAGCGGTGCCAAGCGTTGGGCGGGACGCCGCTCGCAGCGCTGCGGGTGGGCGCGGTAATCGTTGATGGCTTCCACCAGTTGCCGTTCCGCGCCGGCGTGGGCGGGGCGGGTGGTAATGGAAAGCAAGGTAAACAGGCACAGCGAAGTCAAGCGCAAGGCGTGGGCGGTTTGGCGCATGGAGGGACAGCTCTGAAGAGATGGCAGCGGTTAGGGGAGGAATTGGCGCCGCTGTAAGACTGGGGAGTTGAAACAAGGTTCACGGGGCAGGAGCGCATATTTACCGGCGACTTCGTGTGTCCGACGGACGTACCTTCACCGCTACATCTTCAGGTGCAAGGATTGCCGGCGATGGCGATAACACAAATGTCTTCGCGGGCAAGTCGGGTCGCCGCATCGCACGCTCCTACAGGGTTGGTGTCGTTCACAAAATTGTGTTTCAACTCAAACCCGTAGGAGCGAGGCTTGCCCGCGAAGACGGCAGCACAAACACCGACGAAATCAGCTCAGCCCTCACAACCCCCAGCCTTCACGAACAGCCGTGCGAATCCCTTCCAGCAACATGGCAAACGCCGGGTTGTCATTGTTCTCGCGCCAGATCAGATGCAACTCGCTCTGCACACCTTCCCCCAGGTCGATATCGCGAAACACCACGTTCTTGAACACCACGCTGCTGGCGCACCGTGGCACCAGCGCCAGGCCCATGCCGGCGTTGACCAGCGCCAGAATGGTCAGCGACGAACCCAGCCACTGCACGTATTCCGGGGCGACGCGGGCCGAGCGCAGCATGCCGGTCAGCAGTTCGTTGAACGGTGGGTAGGCGGCGTGGGAGTACATTAGAAACGGTTGCGCATCGAGGTCTTTGACCGACACGGTTTCGGCGCTGGCCAATCGATGATGGCTGGGCACGGCCAGGACAAACGGCTCGCGCACCAGGCACTCGGTGGCATATCCCGGTTCCAGCAACGGCGCGCGGACGATCCCCAGGTCGATGCGGCGGGCGCGCAGGGCTTCGTGCTGCTGGTAGGTATTCATCTCCGACAGGTCGATTTTCACGTGCGGTTGCTTGAGGCGAGCTTCGGCGATGACCTTGGGCAGGAATTCATACACCGCGCTGCCGACAAAACTGATGTTGACCGTGCCGATATCGCCCTCGGCAAAACGCCGGGCGGTGGCGGCGGCTTGCTGCGCGCGTTCGAGCAGGTTCTGCGCTTCGATGAAGAAGGCGCGGCCGGCAGCCGTCAGGGCGACGCTGCGGGTGGTGCGGGTGAACAGCTCGACGCCCAGATGATGCTCCAGCAGCTGAATCTGTCGGCTGAGCGGCGGCTGGGTCATGTTCAACCGTTCGGCGGCGCGCCGGAAGTTCAGTTCGGTGGCCACCGTGGTGAAGCAGCGCAGTTGGGTCAGTTCGAACATTGATCTAATCCAAGTATCAATCGAATGCCAAGTTAGATTAGACGGGATCAATGTCGGCGTCCATGATCGGCGCGTCCCTAAAAAAACAATGAACGGGAGTCGCCCCCTTGAATACCCTCCAGAGTCCGCCCGATCCAACTGTGCTCGCCCGCGCAGCGGCCAAGGTGAAGCGCCATGTGCTGCCGCTGTTCGTGGTGATGTTCATCGTCAACTACATCGACCGGGTCAACATCGGCTTCGTGCGCAGTCACATGGAAACCGATCTCGGCATTGGCGCCGCGGCCTATGGCCTCGGTGCCGGGCTGTTCTTCATCGGTTACGCAATCTTCGAAGTCCCCTCCAACCTGCTGCTGCAACGCTACGGCGCCCGCGCCTGGCTGACGCGCATCATGTTCACCTGGGGCGCAGCGGCCATGGCCATGGCGTTCGTGCGCGGCGAAACCAGTTTCTATGTGCTGCGCTTCATCCTCGGTGCGGCCGAAGCCGGGTTCTTCCCCGGCATCATTTATTACTTCACCCAATGGTTGCCGTCGACCGAACGCGGCAAGGCCATGGCGATCTTCCTCAGCGGCTCGGCCATTGCCTCGGTGATTTCCGGGCCGGTGTCCGGTGCGCTGTTGCACGTCAGCGGTTTCAGCCTGCACGGCTGGCAGTGGATGTTCCTGATCGAAGGCTTCGCCTCGATCGTGCTCTGCGGGTTTGTCTGGTTCTGGTTGCAGTCCCATCCACGCCAGGCGAACTGGCTGAGCGAGGAAGAAAAGGACGCACTGGTGGGCGCCATCGCCCTCGAACAGCAGGCCCGCGAAGCCACGCAGACGGTCAAGCCGTCGATGTTCAAATTGCTCGCCGACAAGCAGATCGCACTGTTCTGTTTCATCTACTTTTCCATTGCCTTGACCATCTATGGCGCGACGTTCTGGCTGCCGAGCATGATCAAGAAAATGGGCAACTTCGGCGACTTCCAGGTCGGCCTGTTCAACTCGATTCCGTGGATCATTTCCATCGTCGCGATGTATGGCTTCGCCGCCATGGCCAGCAAATGGAAATACCAGCAGGCATGGGTCGCCTTGACCCTGGTGATCGCCGCATTCGGCATGTTCATGTCCACCACTGGCGGGCCGGTTTTCGCCTTCGTCGCCATCTGTTTTGCCGCGATTGGTTTCAAGGCCGCCTCGGCGTTGTTCTGGCCTATTCCGCAAGGCTATCTGGATGCGCGCATCGCTGCGGCGGTGATCGCTTTGATCAATTCCATCGGCAACCTCGGCGGCTTCGTCGCCCCGACAGCGTTCGGTTTCCTGGAACAAAAAACCGGCTCCATCGAGGGCGGTCTCTACGGGCTGGCGGCCACCTCGCTGGTGGCGGCGGTGGTGATCTTCTTTGCCCGCACCGCCCCGCGTGGTGATCCCATTCGCGTGTTGAGCGGCCAGCCTGCCGACATCGCAGCGTCAGAAAAATCAGTCAGTCATCAAGCCTTGAGCTCAGGTCCAAAGGGAGCAGCCTCTTGAAAATCAAACGAGTCACCGTCACCCCCATCGCTTTCCGTGATCCGCCGCTGCTCAACGCCAGCGGGATTCATGAGCCGTTCGCGCTGCGTTCGATCATCGAGATCGAGAGCGACAATGGCTACATCGGTCTCGGTGAAAGTTACGGCGATGCGCCGGCACTGTTGATCCAGCAGCAACTGCAATCGCAACTGATCGGTCTCGACCCGTTCGACCTCAATCAACTGCGGCGCATCGTCCAGGCCACCGTGGCGGCAAACAAACCGGCGAGCATTGCCGGCGCGGAACTGGCACCGGGCTCCCATGCCAGCAAAGCGGTGAGCAATGCGTATTCGGCGTTCGAAGTGGCGTTCCTGGATTTGCAGGCGCATTCGTTGAACGTGCCGTTGGTGGACTTGCTGGGCGGGGCGATTCGCGACGAGATTCCGTTCAGCGCCTACCTGTTTTTCAAGTACGCGCAGCATGTCGATTCACCGTACAAACCGGACAATTGGGGCGAGGCGCTGAACGAAGAGCAGATCGTTGCCCAGGCACGGCGGATGATCGAGGCCTACGGTTTCAAGAGCATCAAACTCAAGGCCGGCACGCTGCCGCCGGAGCACGAAGTGTCGTGCATCAAGGCGCTGAAAAAGGCCTTCCCCGGTTACCCATTGCGCATTGACCCGAATGGCAACTGGTCATTGGAAACGTCGATTCGCATGGCTGAATTGCTGGGCGATGACCTGCAATATTACGAAGACCCGACGCCGGGCCTCGACGGCATGGCCGAGTTGCACAAACGCACCGGGTTGCCGCTGGCGACCAACATGGTGGTCACCGATTTCGACGAGTTCCGGCGTAGCGTGGCGTTGAACAGCGTGCAGATTGTCCTCGCCGATCACCATTACTGGGGCGGGCTGCGCGACACGCAGGCGCTGGCGAAAATGTGCGACACCTTTGGTCTTGGCGTGTCGATGCACTCCAACTCGCACCTGGGCATCAGCCTGATGGCGATGGCGCATGTTGCGGCCGCGGTGCCCAATCTGGATTACGCCTGCGACACGCATTACCCGTGGCAGGAGCCGGATGAAGAAGTGATCAAGGGCGGCAAGCTGCCGATCGTCGATGGCTGCGTGAAAATCACGCGCGCGCCGGGGTTGGGTCTGGAACTGGATCACGATCAACTGGGCAAGCTGCATGACCAATACCTGACCTGCGGCATCCGCCAGCGCGATGACGTTAAGCAGATGCAGCGTTACAAACCGGACTGGAAGGCGGTCAAACCGCGTTTTTGAGCTCGGTCAGCAGGCGTTCTATCTGCGCCAGTTCCCAGGTGCTGAGCAGACTGACCGGGTCAGTGCCGTAACGTTGCCAATTGTCGAACAGGCCCTCGCGGCCGTCCGGGCTCTGGCAGCGTTGGCAGCGGCGCAAGTGGTTGTCGTCGATGTCGAGGGTCAGCTGCCAACCTTCGATGTCGACCTGCATCAGACCGGATGCGGAAGGTTCGCCTATCAGCCGCAGGGGACGAACCTCCAGGGCGGCGTCGCGCAATAGCTGGTAAATCTCGCGGGTGGTCAACGGTGGCACGGGTGTCTCCGGTGGCTCAGATAAAAAATCGGCAACGACACCCCCCTGTAGGAGCCAGCTTGCTGGCGATGGCGATCTTGAGGACGCCATCGCCGGCAAGCCGGCTCCTACAGGGGGTAGTGTTCAGCAGGCTTATGGGGAAATGATCCCGTGGCCGATAGCGTATTTGACCAGCGCCGCCGGTTTGTCGATGTTGAGTTTGCGGCGGATGCTCAGGCGATGGGTTTCAACCGTGCGCACGCTGATGTCGAGGTCGCGGGCCATTTCCTTGTTGTTCATCCCCTGGGCCATTTTGTACAACACCTGGCTTTCACGCGGCGTCAGCTCGTTGTCGGTACTTTTATCAGCAATGAGCCGCTGGGCAATTTCCGCGCTGTAGAACGTGCCGCCGCTGGCAATGGCTTCGATGGCGGCGATGATTTCCCGTGACGGCGCGTTCTTCAGCACATAACCGCTGGCACCCGAACGCACGGACTCGCTCACGTATTCATAATTGTCGTACATGCTCAGCACCAGCACTTTGAGCGACGGGTACTGGCTGCGCAGCAACCGGGTCAGCTCCAGTCCGTTCATGTCCTTGAGGCTGATGTCGACCAGCAACAGGTCAGGCTGGCAGCGTCCGACCATCTCGATGGCGTCCGCGCCATTCTCGGCTTCACCCACCACTTCCAGCGGGGCCATGACGGACAGCAGCGCCTTGATCCCGTCGCGAACCAGGGAGTGATCGTCGACCAGGGCGACGCGGATCGGGGAGGGCAGGTTAATCACGGGCATTCACTCTTGTTGTCTGATCAGCGTTTTGTGCCGGGCATTTTCATGGGCAGCAGCACGTCCAGCTCACTTCTTCCCGGCACCGAGATCAGCTCGAACCGACCGCCAAAGTGCTCGACACGCTCACGGATATTACGCAGGCCGATGCCGGCATGGCCACGTTCGACCTGGGCAACGTTGAAGCCGATGCCGTCATCGATCACCGTCAGCCGGATGGATTCTTCAGAACCGTGCAGGTTGATGGAAACGTTTTTTGCCTGTGCATGGCGTTCAATGTTGGTCAGGCCTTCCTGCACAATGCGAAACAACGAAACCGCCGCGCCATCGACCAGATGGCAGTCGAATTCGTTGTCGTTGTAGGTCACGGTGAGGCCGCTGCGTTGCTCGAATTCCTCGGCAAGTTGACCGATGGCCGCCGACAGCCCCAGGGTGTCGAGCAAGGATGAGCGCAGGTCGTGGGAGAGGCTGCGCACCTCGCCAATCGCTTCGCCGAGACGTTCCGTGGCCTCTCTTAAAATGCTCAACCCTTTGTCTTGTCCATTCTCCAGCACATGGCTGGCGAGTTCGAACTGGAACTTGATGGAGACGAGCACCTGACTGATGCCGTCGTGCAGTTCACGGGAAACCCGCGAGCGTTCTTCCTCCTGCAAACTGACGATTCGCTGGGTCAGGCGTTGCAGTTTTTTGTCGGCCAGACGGTGCTCGCTGACGTTCAGTGTCATGCCGCTGGCAAACACGAACAGCACCGCCACGAGCGCCACGGCGGCAATCGCCAGCATGGTTTTGCGGATGCCCTGGGCCACCTCGTCACGCGCCTGTTGGGTCGCGCGTTCGACGTCCTCAAGGTAAATGCCGGTGCCGAGCATCCAGCCCCAGCGATCCAGCATCACCACGTAGGCGAGCTTGTCGGTTACCTGACCGGAAGATGGCTTGTTCCAGGCGTAGCGTTGAAAGCCTTCGCCCGATTGCGCACTTTTGAGCAATGCCTGTATCACCGGCAGGCCGTGCGGGTCCTTCATGTCCCACAGGTATTGGCCGACCAGTTCCGACTGTCGCGCGTGCATCAGGCTGCGACCTTCGCGGTCGTACACGAAGAAGTAGCCATTGATGCCAAAGCTGAGTTTGCGCAGTTCTTCCAGCACGCGTTGCTGGGCGTGTTCGTCACCGTGGCCGTCGTCGTACAGCGGCGCGATCAGGCTTTGCGCCATTTCCACGTAGTTTTTCAGTTCGGCACGCTTGCTCGCCAGGATGCTGTCTTCGATCAATTGCGCCTGTTGGTCACCCACCTGGCGGTTCAGGGAAATCACCAGCCCGCAGATGACAGCGATCGCCAACACCAGCGGCAGAATCCCGAGCGCGACGATTTTGTGTTTGAGCTGCATCTGGGCTCCTGTCCGGACCGGGGGAAGGCGAAGGCCGGCATCATATGCCAAAGATGCGCACGTCCAGTAGCGCTGCTGGACGGAATGACCTGTGGCTTTCTGGACGACGCGAAATTGTAGGAGCCAGCTTGCTGGCGATCCAGACGACGCGGTGTATCAGTCACGCCACCATCGCCAGCAAGCTGGCTCCTACAGGTTTTGCGTTTCTACGTAGAACTACGTAGAGGGCGCGTACGTAGTAACGCGGATTTATTTGTAGACGGCATGCGCGGATATTGGGCCAGCTCCGCACAGCGGACACAATTATAAAAATTACCGCCGCAGTCACAAGCTGTCGGCAGGAGACACGCTATGCCCCGTCTGGCTAAACACCTCGCCTGGTTTGCCGTGGCTGTTCTGGGAGCGTTTGCGCTGAGTGTCGTGGCCCTGCGCCGCGGCGAAGCGATCAACGCCCTCTGGATCGTAGTCGCAGCCGTCGCCATCTACCTCGTTGCATACCGCTACTACAGCCTGTTCATCGCCAACAAGGTGATGCAACTGGACCCCAATCGAGCCACTCCCGCCGTACTCAATAACGATGGCCTGGACTACGTTCCGACCAACAAGCACGTACTCTTCGGTCACCACTTCGCAGCCATTGCCGGCGCAGGTCCGCTGGTCGGTCCAGTGTTGGCGGCGCAGATGGGCTACTTGCCCGGCACACTTTGGCTGATCGCCGGTGTGGTGCTGGCCGGTGCGGTTCAGGACTTCATGGTCCTGTTCATGTCCACTCGCCGCAACGGTCGCTCCCTGGGCGACATGGTCCGTGAAGAAATGGGCCGCATCCCCGGCACCATCGCGCTGTTCGGCTGCTTCCTGATCATGATCATCATCCTCGCGGTGCTGGCGCTGATCGTGGTCAAAGCCCTGGCCGAAAGCCCTTGGGGCATGTTCACCGTGATGGCGACCATCCCGATCGCGATGTTCATGGGCATCTACATGCGCTACATCCGTCCGGGCCGCATCGGTGAAATCTCGATCATCGGCGTGTTCCTGCTGCTGGGCTCGATCTGGCTGGGCGGGCAGATTGCCGCTGACCCGGTCTGGGCCAAGGCCTTCACCTTCACCGGCATTCAAATCACCTGGATGTTGATCGGCTACGGTTTCGTTGCCGCGGTACTGCCGGTGTGGCTGATTCTGGCACCGCGTGACTACCTCTCCACGTTCCTGAAAATCGGCACCATTGTGGCATTGGCGATCGGCATTCTGATCACCATGCCCGAGCTGAGAATGCCGGCACTGACCCAGTTCATCGATGGCACCGGTCCGGTGTGGAAGGGCGGTATGTTCCCGTTCCTGTTCATCACCATTGCCTGTGGCGCGGTATCGGGTTTCCACTCGCTGATCGCTTCCGGCACCACGCCGAAGCTGCTCGCCAGTGAAGGTCATGCCCGCTACATCGGTTACGGCGGCATGCTGATGGAATCCTTCGTCGCCATCATGGCCATGGTTGCGGCATCGGTGATCGATCCGGGCGTGTACTTCGCCATGAACAGCCCAGCGGCGATTGTCGGCGCGGATGCTGTTTCGGTTGCGCAGACTGTCAGCAGCTGGGGCTTTGCAATTACCCCGGAAGCGCTGCAAGCAGTGGCCAAGGACATCGGTGAAACCACCATCCTGGCCCGTGCCGGCGGTGCTCCGACCCTGGCGGTCGGTATCGCGCAGATCCTGCACCACGTCCTGCCGGGTGAAAACACCATGGCGTTCTGGTACCACTTTGCGATCCTGTTTGAAGCGCTGTTCATCCTGACCGCAGTCGATGCCGGTACCCGTGCCGGTCGCTTCATGTTGCAGGATTTGCTCGGCTCCTTCGTGCCGGCGCTGAAACGCACCGAATCCTGGACCGCCAACCTGATCGCCACCGCCGGTTGTGTGGCGATGTGGGGTTACTTGCTCTATCAAGGCGTGATCGATCCGCTGGGTGGCATCAACACCTTGTGGCCGCTGTTCGGCATCTCCAACCAGATGCTGGCCGGTATCGCGCTGATGTTGGCGACGGTTGTGCTGATCAAAATGAAGCGCCAGCGCTACGTCTGGGTGACCATGCTGCCAGCGGTCTGGCTGCTGATCTGCACCACCACCGCCGGCTTCATCAAGCTGTTCGACGCCAACCCGGCGATCGGCTTCCTCGCGCTGGCCAAGAAGTACAGCGATGCCTTGGCCAACGGCCAGGTACTCGCGCCGGCCAAGAGCATCGAGCAGATGCAGCACGTGATCTACAACGCCTACACCAACGCGACGTTGACCGCGCTGTTCCTGTTGGTGGTGTTCAGCATCCTGTTCTTTGCCCTCAAGGTCGGCATTGCCGCGTGGGGAACCAAGGAGCGCACGGATAAAGAAGCGCCATTCCAGGCCCTGCCGAATGCGTGATCGAGGAGTGCAGCATGTTCAATGACCTGAGTCGCCTCGGTAAATACCTCGGTCAGGCCGCGCGCCTGATGGTCGGCATGCCCGACTACGATACTTACGTCGAGCATATGCAGACCAAACATCCGGACAAACCGGTGATGAGTTACGAGGTGTTCTTCCGGGAACGCCAGGAAGCGCGTTACGGAAGCAAGGCCGGGCCAAAGTGCTGTTGATCCGGTTGTCGGGTTAACAGCAATCCCTGTGGGAGCTAGCCTGCTGGCGATGGCGGCTGAACATTCAACATCACTGTTGATTGACAGTCCGCCATCGCCAGCAGGCTAGCTCCCACATTGTTTTGCGCAGTAATTTTCAGGGTTTACGTTCGATGAGGGTTCGCCCCGGTTCATTGCGGCACACAAGCTTGTCCCGATAGTTGTCACACAGCGATCTCAGCACATCACTCGCGCAAGCCCCGCTGATCCGCCGATCAATCGCAAAACCCGCCACGTCGCCCTTCAGTTGAATATCCACCCCCGACACCGTCTCCAATCGCTGCTTGATCGGCGCTTCTGCTGTTTGCACGGCCTCGCGGAACATTGAACTGTGCAAATGGCCACACGTCCAAGCCATTAAGCCGGTTTGAGCATTTCAATGTTTCTGGAGGCGGGTGATGTCGAGGCGGGCGTTGATTCGGTTTTTTGCGGTTTATCTGTCCGCTTTCCTGGTGTTCGGATTGGGCGTGGCCGCGGCGTCTCCCTAGATTGCCACTCACATTCTTCTGAAGTGGATGCTATAACCCGGCACTCGCCTCGACGCCAACGGACAGACACATGATTGAAGAGGGACTTTCGCTACTGATCGATTACGGCACTTATCTGCTGCCCGGTTTTAGCCTCTGTGCTCTCTGGTTCTGGCTGACGCCGAAGACGCAACCCGGTTTGCGTATTGTGATCCTGCTGCTGACCTTCGTCCTGCTGCGCGATGTGATGACACCGCTGCGCTTATGGTCCCTGAGTGGCGATGTGCAGATCGGCTTTGTTGCTAATCCGTTTGTCCTGGCCGTGCTGGGTGCACTGTCGCTGGCGATCGTCGCCGCGCTGGCAAGGATCGCCCCGCAGCTTTGGCAACTCGTCGTCTGGAGGAAGGGCAATCTGGCTGCAGGGCTTGCGCTGGGTGTTGCGGCCGGGTGTGCGATCGGCGTTCCGCTGCGGCTCTATCAAGGCATCGGTGTAGGCGAAATAGCCGGTTACTGGCCCTGGTTGATGGGCATGGTCGTGCTGGCCTACGGCGGGAATGCGTTGGAAGAAGTGCTGTTTCGCGGGTTCCTGCAAGGTCACCTCGAACACCACACCTCTGCGATACGAGCCGCCTTGATCAGCGCTGTCGCCTTCTCGGCCTGCCATTCGTTTCTGGCACTGAGCGTCACCCGAATTGGCTGGCCGATTCTACTGTTCACGTTGCTGGAGGGGCTAGTCTGTGCTTTCGTCCGCATGCGCTACGGCGTGATCGCCGCCACCGCTGCGCACGGGACTGCGATATTGCTCATCGCCGTTCCCATGTGATTGATCAGCATTGGGGGTTGCTCAGGGGTTGCAGATTTCGGCTCGGTGCTCAAGCGAGTCTTTTCGGTTGAGCGACAGCAGCCAGATCAGCGGCAACTGCGCAAGGATCACGGTCACGACACCGGCCCAGGGCGTGAGAGCCATTTGCCCATTGGCGACCAGGGCACTGCCGCTGGTTTCGCCCAAGGCGATACCCAGGTTGAAGGCCGAAATGTTCAGCGCCGAAGCGAACGCCACGGCGTGCGGGGTATAGCGTTCGGCGGTGGCCAGCATGCCGGCCTGGGCGGCGGGAGAGAGACCGAAGGCCAGCGCGCCCCAGAAAAACAGCATCACTACCATCGGCAGTTGATAGGGCAACAGCAGCGCGACCGCCGCCAGCACGAGTGTCAGTAGCACAAAGATCATTCGCAGCGCCGATTGCCAGCCCATCGTGGCCGCGAGTCGGCCCCCGACCAGATTGCCGACCAGGGTCGCAGCGCCGAATACGACCAACAACAAACTGGCGGTCGCGGTGGAAAAGCCGCTGATGTCGGTGAGGATCGGGGTGATAAAGGTGAAGGCGGCAAAGCTTGAACCGAAACCCAACACGGTCACGGCCATCATCGCCAGAATGGCCGGGTGCCTGAGTGCCGCCAACTGAGTGAGAGCTTTGCCCGACGGCGGCGTCGGCACATTCGGCAACCATCGCGCACTGGCTATCAAGGCCAGGGCGGCCAGCAGCGCGACCGCATAAAACGGCAGCCGCCACCCCATCGCGTTACCCAGGATGCTGCCAATCGGCACACCGATGACCATCGCGAGCGTCAGGCCGGCGAACATCACGGCAATGGCTTTGCTTGCCTGTCCCTTTGGCGCCAGGCTGGCGGCGACGGTGGCACCGATGGCAAAAAAGCTGCCATGAGCAAGCGCGGTGATGATGCGTCCTGCCAGCAACCAAGGGTAATCGGTGGAGAGCGCTGCCAGCAGATTCCCGCCCAGAAACAACGCAATCAACGCCAGCAGCACCGGTTTGCGCGGCAAGCGCGCCAGTGCCAGAACGGTCAGCGGTGTGCCCAGTGCCAGCGCCAATGCGTACAGCCCGACCAGGCTTCCCGCGCGCGCCAGTGGGATGTCGAGGTCAGAGGCGATAGCCGGGAGAATGCCGACGACAATGAACTCGGCCATTCCGATAGCGAAAGCGGTCACCGCCAGCGCCACCACGCCAGGGTGAATACGTTGCGTGGTCGGGTTCATGGACGACCCGCTGCCTGCAGGGCAATCACCTGATCCGCCTCGACGGTCGCCCCGGCAACGCCAACGGCGCCGATGACCTTGCCGTGTTCATCACGCAACACCACGCCACCGCCAAAGCTGATCAGGCCGCCGTTGGTAGCCTCCAGCGAGTAAATGGCTCCGCCCGGTTGCGCTTCCATACCCAGTTCGGCGCTGTCGGTGCGAAACAACGCAGCCGTGCGTGCTTTCTTCAGCGAAACATCGATGGCGCCTGGCACAGCGTCATCCATGCGCACGAAATGGCGCAGAAGTCCGGCATCGTCGACCACGCTGATGCAGACGGCGAAGCCTTGATCACGCGCCTGCGCTTGTGCACGGTTAATGACCTGCTGGGACAATTGCTCAAACATTCGGGACTCCATTGAATAAAACGACAGGAACGCGATGATCCCGACGATTGCTTTTCAAGGGAATATGCCCCAGGCCATTGGCGGTTAAAGTTTGAGCATGTCGAACATTTCGCGCATGGCGTGGTTCGCCAACGTGCACAACGCTGTCTTGGGCAAGCGTGAGGCGGGCGCGGCAACACCGAGCGCCGCCACCACGCGACCTTGCAAGCGCAGGGGCAGGGCGACGCAGTTAAGCCCCGGCTCGGCTTCTTCAAGGTCTAACGCGTAGCCATGGGTGACGATACCGGCCAACTCGATTTCCAGTTCCGCAGGCAGCAAGTCCGCTCGACGCAGACTGCGGCGCAGGTCCTCGTCAAAGGCCAGGAATATTTTACCGATGGCCGAGGTGGTCAGCCCGGCGCGACGCCCGCGCGGGCTTGCAACGCGCAAGTTGCCGCTGCCTTCCAGGGCATCCATGTAGAGGTATTCGCGGGTGCCACAGGGCGCTGCGAGGAAACAGGTTTCGCCACTGCGTTCGGCCAGCGTGCGCAGCGCAGGGGCAAAGGCTTCACGCAGCAACGCATCGGCGTCGTTCAACGGTTGAGCGATTTCGCGCAGGCGCAAACCCAACGCATAGTGGGTGCCACGGCGGGCAATGTAGCCCATGGCGGCCAGTGTATTGAGCAGGCCGTGCAAGGTGCTCTTGTGCAGTCCGGATTGCGCCGCAAGGTCCACCAAGCGGATTTCGCCCTCCGCCGCTGCGATGGTTTCAAGGATCATCATCGCGCGCTCGACGGACTGTATGCCTTTGTTCTCGTTGATCATGTGAGGGACGTTCGTTGGCCAGTAATGAGTCTGAGGTCCACGAGGAATAGTGCCTCGTGGTTCGGTGAAAGCCCATGAGTCGCAGGATTATCCACGCTGACAGGATTGGGCAGCAGTCCTGATCATCCGGGGGGCTTGATGCTGGCGTGAAGGTGGCCGGAGCGATTGGCGGGGAAAGTTTGATGATGTCGGAGTTTAGCGCGGGTGATTGTCTGCGCCGGTCGCAAAACACCCGCACCCCGCAGAACATTTGTGGGAGCGAGCCGGCTCGCTCCCACAGGAATTGGCGTTCTTCAACGCCTATTGCGATCAGACCTCGCTGATGTTGACCCAGCGCTGTTCCCGCGCCGCCAGTCGAATCGCCGTCGCCAGTCGCTCCACTTCAAAGGCTTGCTCGAAATCGGTGCCGGCTTGTCCGTGGCCGGCCAAGGCCATGATCAGCTCATGCACTTCCAGCGTCTTCAACTCGTTGTAGCCCAACTGATGCCCCGGCGCTGGACTGAACGCTGCGTAACCGGGCAAGTCCGGTCCGGCGAGTAAACGTTGGAAACCGTCCTGGCCGGCGCGGCACAGGCGTAACTCATTCAAACGCTCCTGATCGAACGCCAGGGTGCCTCGGGTACCGCTGATCTCGAAGCTCAGATGATTCTTGTAGCCGTGCTTGAGCCAACTGCTGCTGAAGGTGCCACGGGCGCCGCTGGCAAAGCGCAGCAAGGCATGGGCGTGATCGTCGACAGCAATGCTGCGTTGATCCTGGCTACCGGCCGTGACCGGGCGCTGGCGGTGCACGGTCTGGGAATCGGCGCACACCGCTTCGACATTACCCAGCAGATGGCGCGCCATGGCGAGCAAATGGCTGCCCAGATCCGCCAATGCCCCGCCGGCATGCCCGGCCTCACAGCGCCACGACCAGGGGGACGCTGGATCGGCCATGAAATCTTCGCTGAATTCGCCTTGAAAACTGATGATCTCGCCGAGTTCGCCGCTCAGAATCAACTCACGTGCCAGGCCAATGATCGGGTTGTGCTGGTAGTTGTAGCCGACACGGGTGACCACGCCGGCATCCTTGGCCGCCACGTGCATGGCATTCGCCTGTTCAAGGTTCACCGCCAGCGGTTTTTCGCAGTACACCGCCTTGCCGGCGGCAAGAGCAGCCATGGCCATCGGGTAGTGCAGATGGTTGGGGGTGGTGATGGCGATCAGGTTGACCTTGGGGTCGTCGATCAATTGCTGCCAGTCGCCATGGGCCTGCTCAAAGCCCCAGGCAGTGGCGCATGCTTGCGCACGAACGGGATCGGCGTCGGCCAGGGCGGCGAGGCGAAGCGTGAAGGGCAGTTCGAATGCCGCACTGACGTTGCGAAAGGCCAGGGCATGGGCACGGCCCATGAAACCCGTGCCGATAAGTCCGATTC
Organism: Pseudomonas sp. BF-RE-21; assembly: GCF_019947305.1. NCBI lineage: Bacteria > Pseudomonadati > Pseudomonadota > Gammaproteobacteria > Pseudomonadales > Pseudomonadaceae > Pseudomonas > Pseudomonas sp. BF-RE-21. Next base: position 44,025 of record NZ_JAGYGF010000016.1, read on the forward strand.
CGAGTTCGCGCATGACAGGATCCTTTGGATTCTTGTTTTCAGAGATCCAATTTATAGAATAAATATTCTCTTGTTTCAATTTTTAGAATAAATATTTACACGTGATCGCTGAGTCGCCGTATGCGGAACCGTAACACCTGTGTCCGGGTCAGTCGTCGAACCCGACCTGTTCGTGAATCTCATCGACCTTCAACTCCAGTCGATAGGCCACGGCGATAAACAGCGCCTGACACAGGCACAGGGTCGCACTCAATGAACGGAACGCAAACGAACTGCCTTCGTTGACCAGCAGCAGGGTGTTGGCGCGCTTGGCCAGGGGCGAGAGATTGCTGTCGGTGATGATCAGGGTTTTCGCCTGATGATGCTGGGCGATGCGCAGGCAGTGCTGGGTTTCCTTGCCGTATGGCGTGAAGCTGATGGCGATCACCAGGTCATTGGCGCGCACGCTGCGCATCTGCTCGCGGTAGCTGCCACCGAGCCCAGACACCAAATGAATGCGCTTGTTGGTGTGTTGCAGGTTGTAGACCAGGTAATCGGCTACCGCGAACGAACGACGCACGCCGACCACGTAGATGTTGTCGGCGTTGACCACCAGGTCCACGGCCTTGTCGAAGGCCTGGTCATCGAGTTCCAGCCCCAGTCGCTCGATGCCCGACAGGGTCGCGTCGATGCACTCGCGCGCCAGGTCGCCGCCGCTGGCTTTCTGCGACTTGTTGGCGATCATGCTGCGAATGCGCTGCTGGTAGTTCTGTACCGGCGTGGTTTTGTGGGTATACGCCTCGCGGAACAATGCCTGCATTTCGCTGAAACCGCTGAAGCCGAAACGCTGGGAAAACCGCACGATGGCCGACGGGTGCACTTCGCACTCGCGAGCGATGTCGCTGATGCGGTCGACCATGATCCGGTCGCTCTGCTGGCTCATGTAACTGGCAATGCGTTTGAGCTGGCGCGGCAGGCTTTCGTATTCATTGGTGATCAGCTGCAGCAGGCGCTCGGCATTGATCGGGGGGCTGACAAGATCGCTCTCGGGCGTGCTCTCGGTCGTATCCGGCTGATCGGTGCGGGACATAAGGAATCCTTCTGGCTTGTTCTTGGCTTGTTCTTATAGCGACGATGTTTCACCGCGTCCCAGGACAATAGGTTGGCTGTGCGCAGTCTACAGGGTAGGCCCGAACAAAATCATGAGCTTGCGGTAGTGTGAGGCTTGCTGAAACGATGCACCGCCTCTGGAGTGCTTGTAATGAAGCTTATTGGAAAAAATATTCTACGTAAAAATTATTTGGAATAATTATTGATTATTCGGTCCCGGTCGTTTTAGTCTGCATCCACCAAGAGTGTTCGGCACGGTCATCGTCCTGAACACAGGCTGATAAAAATAACAGGAGCCAGCATGGGCCAGACTCGTTTTGCCAGTGGACGCCAATTGGATCTGATTTGCCTGGGGCGACTGGGTGTCGACCTCTATGCGCAGCAAGTCGGGGCGCGGTTGGAGGATGTGAGCAGCTTCGCCAAGTACCTCGGTGGATCGTCCGCCAACATCGCTTTCGGCACCGCCCGGTTGGGGCTCAAGTCGGCGATGCTGAGCCGGGTAGGGGACGACCACATGGGACGTTTCCTGGTCGAATCCCTGGCCCGCGAAGGCTGCGATACCAGCGGTATCAACGTTGATCCGGAGCACCTGACGGCGATGGTGTTGCTCGGCCTCAAGGACCGCGAGACCTTTCCTTTGGTGTTCTATCGCGAAAACTGTGCCGACATGGCGCTACAGGCCGAAGACATCAGCGAAGCCTTTATCGCCTCCAGCAAAGCCTTGCTGATCACCGGCACGCATTTCTCCACCGACGGCGTCTACAAGGCGAGCATCCAGGCGCTGGACTATGCCGAAAAACACAACGTCAAACGGGTTCTGGACATCGACTACCGCCCGGTCCTGTGGGGGCTTGCCGGCAAGGCCGATGGCGAAACCCGGTTCATTGCCGACCAGAACGTCAGTCAGCATGTGCAGAAAATCCTCCCGCGTTTCGATCTTATTGTCGGCACCGAAGAAGAGTTTCTGATTGCCGGTGGTTCCGAGGACTTGCTCACCGCGCTGCGCAATGTCCGTCGATTGAGTGACGCGACCCTGGTGGTCAAACTCGGCCCGCAAGGCTGCACGGTGATTCACGGGGTGATCCCGGAGCGTCTGGAAGATGGCGCGATTTATCCCGGCGTGCGGGTCGAAGTGCTGAACGTACTAGGGGCCGGCGATGCCTTTATGGCCGGCTTCCTCAGCGGTTGGCTGGAGGATGCCAGCGACGAGCATTGCTGCCGGTTGGCCAATGCCTGCGGTGGCCTGGTGGTGTCACGCCATGCCTGCGCCCCGGCGATGCCGACCCGTGCCGAGCTCGATTATCTGTTCAACAGTCCGGTGCCGATTACCCGGCCGGATCAGGACGCCACGTTGCAACGCCTGCATCAGGTCAGTGTGTCGCGTAAGCCGTGGAAGCAACTGTTCATCTTTGCCTTCGACCATCGCTGGCAACTGGTGGAACTGGCGCAAAAGGGCGGTCGCGACCTCGGCGTCATCAGCGAACTCAAACAGCTCTTTATCAAAGCCGTGGAGCGGGTCGAACGCGATTTGCGCGAGCAGGGCATCGAGGCCGATGTCGGGCTGCTGGCGGACCAGCGTTTCGGCCAGGACTCGCTGAACGCGGCCACCGGTCGTGGCTGGTGGGTGGCGCGGCCGGTCGAGATACAAAACTCCCGTCCACTGGCCTTCGAACACGGGCGTTCGATCGGCAGCAACCTGATTGCCTGGCCGCAAGAGCAAATCATCAAATGCCTGGTGCAATTTCACCCGGACGACGAGCCAATGCTACGCCTGGAGCAGGAAGCGCAGATCAAGGGTTTGTACCAGGCGTCGCAAGTCAGCGGTCATGAACTGCTGCTGGAAATCATCCCGCCCAAGGATCATCCCTCGACGCACCCGGACGTGTTGTATCGCGCGCTCAAGCGCCTCTACAACCTGGGCATCTACCCGGCGTGGTGGAAGATCGAAGCCCAGAGCGCCGAGGAATGGAAGCAACTCGACGAGCTGATCCAGGAGCGCGATCCGTACTGCCGAGGCGTGGTGTTGCTGGGCTTGAATGCCCCGGCGGCGACGTTGGCCGAAGGGTTTCAACAGGCGAGCCAGAGCCGGACATGCCGAGGGTTCGCCGTGGGGCGGACGATTTTTCAGGAACCAAGCCGTGCGTGGCTGGCTGGGGAAATCGACGACGAGGCGCTGATTCGACAGGTGCAGGGCACGTTTGTCGAATTGATCGATGCCTGGCGCACAGCCAGGGCTTGACGCGACACCGCGTTATCGTTGTTCGCGGGCAAGCCTCGCTCCTACAGATCACCGTAGCTTCCCGTAGGAGCGAGGCTTGCCCGCGAAGGCGGCCTCAGATTCAACGGAAATTCAGAAAACAATAAAAGGTGCAGCCATGCCCGCTATCCGAATTGGCATCAACCCGATCTCCTGGAGCAACGACGACCTGCCGTCCCTCGGTGGCGAGACGCCGCTGAGCACCGCCCTCGGCGAAGGCAAGGAGATCGGCTACGAAGGCTTCGAACTCAACGGCAAATTCCCCAAGGACGCCAAAGGCGTTGGCGATGTACTGCGCCCGTATGACCTGGCGCTGGTGTCCGGCTGGTATTCCAGTCGCCTGGCACGCCGCTCTGTGGCCGAGGAAATCGACGCCATTGCCAGCCATGTCGAGCTGCTGGCGAAGAACGGCGCCAAGGTGCTGGTTTACGGAGAAGTCGCCGATTCCATTCAAGGGCAACGTATTCCTCTGGTCGAACGCCCGCGTTTTCACACCGAACAGGCGTGGCAGGAATACGCTGACAAACTGACCGAGCTGGCGCGCTTCACCCTGTCGCAGGGTGTACGTCTGGCGTATCACCACCATATGGGCGCCTACGTCGAATCCCCGTCGGACATCGACACCCTGATGGCGTTGACCGGCAGTGAAGTTGGCCTGCTCTTCGATTCGGGTCATTGCTACATGGGGGGCGGTGAACCCTTGCAGGTGCTGCGCAAACACATCTCACGCATTTGCCACGTGCATTTCAAGGACGTGCGCAAACCGGTAGTGCAGTTGGCGCGCAACAATCTGTGGAGCTTCCCGGACTGCATCATCAACGGCACCTTCACCGTGCCGGGAGATGGTGACATCGACTTCGCCGAACTGCTCGACGTGCTGCTGGCGGCCGATTACCAGGGCTGGCTGGTGGTCGAGGCCGAGCAGGACCCGGCGGTGGCCCCGAGCTACGTCTATGCCAAAAAAGGCTTCGACACCTTGCGTGCGCTGCTCGACGAGAGGACGGCACGATGAGCCTGCTGGTCAAAAGCAATGCCCGTGGCCGGACCATGGTCGAGTTGGGCAAAGGTGAACTTGAATACGTCGGTTTCGCCGCTTACCGCTTGAGCCTCGGCGAAACCCTGCCGGTCTCTGCCGGTGACAAGGAACTGTGCCTGGTGCTGCTCAGCGGCCGGGTCGGCATCAAGGGTGAAACGCCGGGGCAGGGCGTGTTCGACTGGGACAACCTTGGGGATCGCCAGTCGGTGTTTGAAGACAAATCCCCGTTCGCCGCGTACTTGCCGCCCGGCAGTCAGGCCCGGATTGTCGCGTTGAGTGATGTGCAGATCGCCGTTTGCGCGGCGCCCGGTGCACCAACCGAGAACCTCGGCCCACGGCTGATCAAACCCGAGACCATGAAACGCAGCGTGCGCGGCAAGGGCGCCAATACCCGCTACGTCTGCGACATCCTGCCGGACACCGAGCCGGCCCATTCGCTGCTGGTGGTGGAAGTGCGCACGCCTTCGGGGCACTCGTCGAGCTACCCGCCGCACAAGCACGACACCGACGATCTGCCGCACCAGAGCTTTCTCGAAGAAACCTATTACCACCAGATCAACCCGCCCCAGGGCTTCGTGTTCCAACGGGTCTACACCGACGATCGCAGCATCGATCAGGCCATGGCCGTGGAAAACAACGACCTTGTGGTCGTGCCCAAGGGTTATCACCCGGTCAGTGTGCCGTACGGCTACGAGTCGTATTACCTGAACGTGATGGCGGGCCCGAAACGCGTCTGGCAATTCCATAACGATCCGCAGCACAGCTGGCTGCTGGATCTCTGAATTCCAACCTCTGCACGGAGAACAAGCACAATGAGCGACGCCCAGGTTGTAGGTCATTACATCGATGGTCAGGTGCAAGACAGCGGCAGTGAAAGGTTCAGCAACGTCTTCAACCCGGCCACCGGCAGCGTTCAGGCGCGGGTCGGGTTGGCCAGCCAGAAGACCGTGGACCAGGCTGTCGCCTCGGCCCTGAAAGCCTTCCCGGCCTGGTCCGAGCAATCGTCCCTGCGGCGTTCGCGGGTGATGTTCAAGTTCAAGGAACTGCTCGACCGCCATCACGATGAGCTGGCGGAAATCATCAGCCGCGAACACGGCAAGGTCTTTTCCGACGCCAAGGGCGAGGTCACCCGCGGCATCGAAATCGTCGAATACGCCTGCGGTGCGCCGAACCTGCTGAAAACCGAGTTCAGCGACAACATCGGCGGCGGCATCGACAACTGGAACCTGCGTCAGCCGCTCGGTGTTTGCGCCGGGGTTACGCCGTTCAACTTCCCGGTGATGGTGCCGCTGTGGATGATTCCGCTGGCGCTGGTCACCGGTAACTGCTTCATCCTCAAGCCGTCCGAGCGCGATCCGTCCGCCAGTTTGCTGATGGCTCGCCTGCTGACCGAAGCCGGCTTGCCGGACGGTGTGTTCAACGTGGTCCAGGGGGACAAGACGGCGGTCGACGCCTTGCTGCAACACCCGGACATCGAAGCGATTTCGTTTGTCGGTTCAACGCCGATCGCCGAGTACATCCACCAGCAGGCGACCTCGCGTGGCAAGCGTGTACAGGCGCTGGGCGGGGCGAAGAACCACATGATCGTCATGCCCGATGCGGATCTGGATCAAGCGGCGGATGCCCTGATCGGCGCCGCTTATGGTTCGGCCGGTGAGCGCTGCATGGCGATTTCGATTGCCGTGGCAGTCGGTGATGTGGGGGACCGGCTGATTGCCAAACTGCTGCCGCGCATCGATCAGTTGAAAGTCGGCAATGGCCTGCAGGGTGACACCGACATGGGGCCATTGGTGACCGCCGAACACAAGGCCAAGGTTGAAGGCTTCATCGATCAGGGCGTAGCCCAGGGCGCGCAACTGATCGTTGACGGGCGCAACTTCAAGGTGCCGGGTGCCGAGAATGGCTTCTTTGTCGGCGCGACGCTGTTCGACAACGTCACGACCGGGATGAGCATCTACCAGCAGGAAATTTTCGGGCCGGTGCTGGGCATCGTTCGCGTGCCGGATTTCGCCAGTGCCGTGGCCCTGATCAACGCCCATGAGTTCGGCAACGGCGTGTCGTGTTTTACCAGCGACGGCGGGATTGCCCGTGCCTTTGCGCGCAGCATCAAGGTCGGCATGGTCGGCATCAACGTGCCGATTCCGGTACCCATGGCCTGGCATTCGTTCGGCGGCTGGAAGCGCTCGCTGTTCGGCGACCACCATGCCTACGGCGAGGAAGGCATCCGCTTCTACAGCCGCTATAAAAGCGTGATGCAGCGCTGGCCCGACAGCATCGCCAAGGGCCCGGAATTCAGCATGCCGACGGCCAAATAATTCACCTGTGCGGAGAACAACAATAATGAGCAAGCCGCTGCGTTTCGCCTTGAACCGTATGGTCGCCCCACGCTTGTCCCTGCCTGCGTTCATCGAGTTGGCGGTGACTCTCAAGGCCGACGCCATTGAGATCCGCAACGACCTCAAGGGCATCGAGATCGAGGACGGGACCACGCCCGGGCACGTCCGGGAGTTGTGTGCGGCCCAAGGCATCACCGTGCTGTCGATCAACGCGTTGTATCCGTTTGATGTGTGGAATGACGAGCGCCGTGCGCAGGCGTTGAAACTCGCCGCTTACGCACGTGATTGTGGCGCGCAGGGGTTGGTCATGTGCCCGTTGAACGACCGGGCCGACCCGCGCAGCGAGGCCGAACGCGCTTCGGGCCTGCGCACAGCGTTGAGTCAGCTGGCGCCGATCCTGCGCGATCACGGCATCCTCGGTTTCATCGAACCGCTGGGCTTCGAAGAATGTTCGCTGCGGCGCAAACGCACGGCGGTCGATGCGATCAAGGCCATCGGCGGGCTGGATGTGTTCCGTCTGGTGCACGACACCTTTCATCATCACCTGGCCGGTGAACAGGAGTTTTTCCCTGAGTTGACCGGGCTGGTGCACATCTCCGGCGTCGAGGATACCGAAGCGCCGTTGGCGACAATCCGCGATGGCCATCGGGTGCTGGTGGGCGAGGGCGACATTCTCGGCAACGCGGTGCAGATCGAGACCTTGCTCGGCAGCGGCTACAGCGGCTACCTGTCGTTCGAACCGTTTGCCGACAGCGTGCATGGGCTGGTGGATATCGAGCAGGCGATCGGCGCGAGCATGGATCACCTGCAAAAATCCCTGGGCTGAGGCCATCGCGGTTCAAATGTGGGAGCGAGCCTGCTCGCGAAGCGGCGGCACAATCAATATTGATGTCGCCTGACACAACGCTTTCGCGAGCAGGCTCGCTCCCACAAGGGTTTCTTCGTGTATTGAAGGATCAGATATGACCACTACAAGACTGACCATGGCCCAGGCCCTGGTGAAATTCCTCGATAACCAGTACATCGAGGTCGATGGGGTTCAGAGCAAATTCGTCGCCGGGATATTTACCATCTTCGGCCACGGCAACGTGCTGGGTCTGGGGCAAGCCCTGGAGCAGGACAGCGGCGACCTGATCGTCCATCAGGGTCGCAACGAACAAGGCATGGCCCACGCCGCCATCGGGTTCGCCAAGCAGCATCTGCGACGCAAGATCTACGCCTGTACTTCGTCGGTGGGGCCAGGCGCGGCGAACATGCTGACCGCTGCCGCCACCGCGACAGCCAACCGCATCCCATTGCTGTTGTTGCCGGGTGATGTCTACGCCTGCCGCCAGCCAGACCCGGTGCTGCAACAGATCGAGCAGTTCCACGACCTGAGCATCAGCACCAACGACGCGTTCAAGGCCGTGAGCAAATACTGGGATCGCATCAACCGTCCCGAGCAACTGATGACCGCCGCAATTCACGCCATGCGCGTGCTCACCGATCCCGCCGAAACCGGTGCCGTAACCCTGGCCTTGCCGCAAGACGTGCAAGCCGAGGCTTACGACTACCCCGATTACTTCCTGCAAAAACGCGTGCACCGCATCGAGCGCCGTCCGGCGACCGAAGCGATGCTCGACGATGCCGTGGCGTTGTTCAAAGGCAAGCGCAAACCGCTGATCATCTGCGGCGGCGGAGTCAAATACTCTGGTGCCAATGCGGCGTTACAGGCCTTTGCCGAGCGCTTCGATATTCCCTTTGCCGAAACCCAGGCCGGCAAAAGCGCGGTGGTCTCCAGCCATGCCCTGAACGTCGGCGGCATCGGTGAGACTGGCTGTTTGGCGGCAAACCTGTTGGCCAGGGATGCAGATCTGATCATTGGTATCGGCACTCGTTACAGCGACTTCACTACCGCGTCGAAGTCCTTGTTCCAGCATCCTGAAGTGCAATTCCTCAACCTCAATATCAGCCCGTGCGACGCCCTGAAACTCGACGGCGTACAACTGCTGGCGGACGCCCGAACCGGTTTGCAGGCACTGGCGGAAGCGCTGGGCGACTACCGCTCCGGTTGGGGTGATCAACCCCATCAGGCCAGGGCGCAGCTGGATGAGGAAGTCGATCGCCTTTATCAGATCGAATACCAGACCCAGGACTTCACCCCGGAAATCAACGATCACCTGGACCCGGCAGTGTTGCGCGAATTCATCGAGTTGACCGGCTCGTGCCTGACCCAGAGCCGCGTACTCGGCGTGCTCAATGAAACCCTCGCGGATGACGCGGTGATCGTTGCCGCCGCCGGCAGCCTGCCGGGTGACTTGCAACGCAGCTGGCGCAGCAAAGGCGTGAACACCTATCACGTCGAATACGGATATTCGTGCATGGGCTATGAGATCAATGCCGCATTGGGGGTGAAACTCGCCGAGCCTGAGCGCGAGGTCTATGCGCTGGTGGGCGACGGCTCCTACATGATGTTGCACTCGGAGCTGGCGACCTCGATTCAGGAGCGACGCAAGATCAACGTGGTGCTGCTCGACAACATGACCTTCGGCTGCATCAACAACCTGCAGATGGGCAACGGCATGGATAGCTTCGCTACCGAGTTCCGTTACCGCAACCCGCAAACCGGCAAGCTCGACGGCGGTTTCGTGCCGGTGGATTTCGCCATGAGCGCGGCGGCCTATGGCTGCAAGACCTACAAAGTGAACACCGTTGAAGAGTTGCACGCCGCGTTGGCGGATGCGCGCTTGCAGACCGTGTCGACCCTGATCGATATCAAGGTCCTGCCCAAAACCATGATTCACGGCTACCTGTCCTGGTGGCGGGTCGGCGTGGCGCAAGTCTCCACCAGCGCCCGCACCGATGCGGTGGCCAAGACCCTGAACGAACGACTGGCCAAGGCCCGTCAGTACTGATTGCCCTGAAACGAACAAACAGGAGTGTTTATATGTCTTTGAAGCTTGGCGTCATCGGCACCGGGGCCATCGGCCAGGACCACATCCGTCGTTGCAGCCAGACCTTGCTCAACAGTCAGGTAGTCGCGGTCACCGACATCAATTTGCAGCAAGCGGCCAAGGTCGTTTCCGATCTGAAGCTGACTGCCGAGGTCTATCCCGACGGTCATGCGCTGATCAAGGCGCCGGAAGTCGAAGCGATCCTCGTCACCTCCTGGGGGCCGAGCCACGAAGAGTTCGTATTGGCAGCGATTGCCGCAGGCAAACCGGTGTTCTGCGAGAAACCGCTGGCGGTCACCGCCGAAGGCTGCCGCAAGATCGTCGAGGCCGAAGTGGCCCATGGCAAGCGGCTGGTGCAGGTCGGTTTCATGCGTCCGTACGATGAAGGGTATCGCGCGTTGAAATCAGTGATCGACAGTGGCCAGATCGGCGAACCGTTGATGCTGCATTGCGCTCACCGTAACCCCACGGTGGGCGAGAACTACAAGACCGACATGGCGATCACCGACACGCTGATCCATGAGCTGGACGTGCTGCGCTGGTTGCTCGACGACGATTACGTTTCGGTGCAGGTAGTGTTCCCGCGCAAGAGCAGCAAGGCCCTCGCGCATTTGAAAGACCCGCAGATCGTTCTGCTGGAAACCGCCAAGGGCACACGCATCGACGTGGAAGTTTTCGTCAATTGCCAGTACGGCTACGACATCCAGTGCGAAGTGGTGGGGGAGACCGGCATCGCCAAACTGCCGGAGCCGTCCCAGGTTCAATTGCGTAGCGGGGCGAAGTTGTCCAACGCGATTCTGATGGACTGGAAGGATCGCTTCATCGCGGCGTACGACGTCGAGTTGCAGGCGTTCATTGATGGTGTAAGGGCCGGGCAGGTGGGTGGGCCTTCGGCGTGGGATGGCTTTGCTGCCGCTGTCGCCGCCGATGCATGCATCGAAGCGCAAAACAGCGGGGCGATCGTCAACGTCGCACTCCCTGATCGCCCCCGCTTCTACGGCTAACAATTATCCCCTGTGGGAGCGAGCCTGCTCGCGATAGCGGTGTATCAGGCGACATCAATGTGGAATGTACCGCCGTCATCGCGAGCAGGCTCCCTCCTACAGGGTTTGCGTTCTTTCAGGGGAAATACGTGTATGCGCATCGGACTTGTCGGTTACGGCCATGGCGGCCGGTTTTTCCATGCTCCGCTGATCAGCAGTTTGCCAACGGCGACCTTCGTGGGCGTGGTTACCCGCTCCCCCGAGCGCCGACAATTGCTGGCCGCGGAGCATCCCGGCGTGCCAGCCTTCGACAGCATCGGCCAATTGGTGGAAGCCGGAATCGATGTGTTGGTAGTGTCGACACCACTCAAGGGCCGCCCGGCACTGGTGCTCGACGGCATTGAGTACGGTGTGGCAGTGGTCAGCGACAAGCCGTTCGCTGCCGATGCGCAACAGGCACAAACCCTGATTACCATGGCCGAGCGCCAGGGTGTGCGGCTCAGCGTCTATCAGAATCGGCGCTGGGATTCGGATTTCCTCACCGTACGCAAACTCATCGAGTCCGGCGCGCTGGGCCAGGTCACCCGTTTTGAGTCGCGGATCGAGCGCTACTCGCCGCAGTCGGTGAACAACGGCAGTGGCGGCGGCTTCCTGCGGGATCTGGGCAGCCATCTGGTGGATCAGGCGTTGTTGCTGTTCGGTCCGGTGACACGGGTCTATGCCGAACTGGATTACCTGGAGAAAGGCCAGACGTTCGATAACGGCTTTTTTATGTCCCTGACTCACGCCAGCGGTGTGACCTCGCACCTGGGTGGCAGTTGCCTGCAAAACACCCCCGGCCCGCGCTTTCGGGTGACCGGCACACAAGGCTGTTACAGCGTCGATGGTCTGGACGGGCAGGAGGCGTCGGCGCTTGCCGGGCTCTCGCCTAAAACCGAAGGCGAACGCTGGGGCGTGGAGGAGCACCGACGCTGGGGCTGGTTCGAACAGGGCGAAGAGCGCGAACGGGTTCCCTCCGAGCGGGGCTGTTGGAATCAGTTCTATTTACAGCTACAAACCGCGTTGCAGAGCGGTGGCCCACTGCCTGTGGACGCCCGTGATGCACTGGCGACCACCCGTGTGCTAGACGCCGCGCGGCTGAGTTTCAAGCGCCATCAAGCGGTGGAGTTGAGCCCGTTCGAAAGCCATGGAATAAAATCAGAATAAAATTCTAAAATTGGTTGATATAGAAAATATTTTCCAATAAAGTCATTTCCAGCGAGCTGCCTCGCGTTATGTTTCAACACTTTTCCTGCTTGTCCGCTTACTGAAATCGTCACGCCTCATCCATAAAACCAACAAGAATGTGGAGAAAGACTTTTCATGAAGACCAAGATCCGTTTTGCCTCACTTGCCCTATCCCTGATGGTCGCCAGCGGCGCTGTGCTGGCCGATGTGAAGATCGGCGTCAGCATGTCCCAGTTCGATGACACCTGGCTGACCTATCTGCGTGAGTCCATGGACAAGAAAGCCAAGTCCTACCCCGACGGCGTCCAGCTGCAATTCGAAGATGCCCGCAGCGACGTGGTCAAGCAACTGAGCCAGGTCGAAAGCTTTATCAGCCAGAAAGTCGATGCCATCGTGGTCAACCCGGTGGATACGGCCGCAACCAAAAAAATCACTGAAGCCGCCGTGAAGGCCGGTATTCCGCTGGTCTACGTCAACCGCCGCCCCGATGACCTGAACCTGCCCAAAGGTGTGGTGACTGTCGCTTCCAACGACCTGGAGGCCGGTGAAATGCAAATGCAGTACCTGGCGGACAAGATGGGCGGCAAGGGCGATATTGTGATTTTGCTGGGCGACCTCGCGAACAACTCCACCACCAATCGCACCAAGGGCGTCAAGGAAGTACTGGCCAAATACCCGAACATCAAGATCGAGCAAGAGCAGAGCGGTATCTGGCTGCGGGATAAAGGCATGACCCTGGTCAACGACTGGCTGACCCAGGGCCGCAAGTTTGACGCGATCGTCTCCAACAACGACGAAATGGCCATTGGCGCCGCGATGGCCCTGCAACAGGCGGGCGTCGAAAAAGGCAGTGTGTTGATTGCAGGTGTCGATGGTACGCCGGACGGTTTGAATGCCGTGAAGAAAGGCTCGCTGGCGGCTTCGGTGTTTCAGGACGCCAAGGGGCAGGCCGACGGTTCCATCGATACTGCAGTGAGAATGGCGAAAAACGAGCCGGTCGAGTCGGCTGTCTGGGTGCCGTTCCGCCTGATCACACCGCAAAACGTTGACCAGTTCAAATAGTCCGTCCGTTCAATAACAACAATAAGTACGCAAGGTGGCGAGCGCGACCTTGCTGATGGAGTACCTGATCATGTTCGCTTCAGCGACTGCTTCGAGCACCCCTTTGAAGGGTGCCCAGCCCACTGCAACACCTGTCGATGAGCCGTACCTGCTGGAGATCGTCAACGTCAGCAAGGGTTTTCCCGGTGTAGTGGCGTTGTCCGATGTGCAGCTGCGGGTGCGCCCCGGTTCCGTGCTGGCGCTCATGGGCGAAAATGGCGCCGGCAAGTCCACCCTGATGAAAATCATCGCCGGCATCTACCAGCCAGACGCCGGCGAACTTCGCCTGCGGGGCAAGCCGGTGGTTTTTGAAACGCCGCTGGCGGCGCTTCAGGCCGGGATCGCAATGATCCACCAGGAACTCAACCTGATGCCGCACATGAGCATCGCCGAAAACATCTGGATCGGTCGTGAGCAGCTCAACGGCTTCCACATGATCGACCACCGGGAAATGCACCGCTGCACGGCGAAATTGCTGGAGCGCCTGCGGATCAACCTCGACCCCGAAGAGCTGGTCGGCAACCTGAGCATCGCCGAGCGGCAGATGGTCGAGATCGCCAAAGCCGTGTCCTATGACTCCGATATCCTGATCATGGACGAACCGACTTCGGCCATCACCGACAAGGAGGTCGCCCACCTGTTTTCGATCATTGCCGACCTGAAAAGCCAGGGCAAAGGCATCATCTATATCACCCACAAAATGAACGAAGTGTTCGCTATCGCCGATGAAGTGGCGGTGTTCCGCGATGGCGCCTACATAGGCCTGCAGCGGGCCGACAGCATGGACAGCGACAGCCTGATTTCGATGATGGTCGGTCGTGAGTTGAGCCAGTTGTTTCCGGTGCGCGACGAGCCGATTGGCGATCTGTTGCTGTCGGTGCGCGACCTCAAGCTGGATGGCATCTTCAAAGGCGTCTCTTTCGACCTGCATGCCGGAGAGATCCTTGGCATTGCCGGGTTGATGGGCTCCGGACGGACCAACGTGGCCGAAGCGATTTTCGGCATTACCCCGAGCGACAGTGGCGAGATTCGCCTCGATGGCGAAGTGGTGCGCATCAGCGATCCGCACATGGCGATCGAGAAGGGTTTCGCACTGTTGACCGAGGATCGCAAGCTCAGCGGCCTGTTCCCATGCCTTTCGGTACTGGAGAACATGGAAATGGCGGTGCTGCCGCACTACGCCGGCCACGGCTTCATTCAGCAGAAAGCCTTGCGGGTGTTGTGCGAAGACATGTGCAAGAAGCTGCGGGTGAAAACCCCTTCACTGGAGCAGTGCATCGACACCTTGTCCGGCGGCAATCAGCAGAAGGCCTTGTTGGCGCGCTGGCTGATGACCAACCCGCGAATCCTGATTCTCGACGAGCCGACCCGCGGTATCGATGTCGGCGCCAAGGCCGAGATTTACCGACTCATCTCCTACCTCGCCGGCGAAGGCATGGCGGTGATCATGATTTCCTCGGAACTGCCGGAAGTGCTCGGCATGAGCGACCGGGTGATGGTCATGCACGAGGGCGAACTGATGGGCACCCTCGACCGCAGCGAAGCGACTCAGGAACGAGTGATGCAACTGGCCTCGGGCATGTCCTCGGTTCATTAATGATGCGGGTGGTGGCTACGGCCGCCGTCGATGACGCAATAGAAAGGTGAGTGGCTATGAACGCGATACTGGAAAACAAACCGGCAGCGGCACCGGCCAAGAGTCGCCGGCGCTTTCCGACCGAGCTGAGCATCTTCCTGGTGCTGATCGGGATCGGCCTGGTATTTGAAATGTTCGGCTGGATCGTGCGCGACCAGAGCTTCCTGATGAACTCCCAGCGGTTGGTGTTGATGATCCTGCAAGTGTCGATCATCGGCCTGCTGGCGATTGGCGTGACCCAGGTGATCATCACCACCGGCATCGACCTGTCGTCGGGCTCGGTGCTGGCCTTGTCGGCGATGATCGCTGCCAGCCTGGCGCAGACCTCGGATTTCACTCGGGCGGTATTCCCGTCGCTGACCGACTTGCCGGTGTGGATTCCAGTGATTGTCGGGCTCGGCGTCGGGCTGCTGGCGGGGGCAATCAACGGCAGCATCATTGCCATCACCGGGATTCCTCCGTTCATTGCCACCCTGGGCATGATGGTCTCGGCCCGTGGCCTGGCGCGTTACTACACCGAAGGCCAGCCAGTGAGCATGCTGTCGGATTCCTACACGGCGATCGGTCACGGCGCGATGCCGGTGATCATTTTCCTGGTGGTGGCGGTGATCTTCCACATCGCGCTGCGCTACACCAAGTACGGCAAATACACCTACGCCATTGGCGGCAACATGCAGGCGGCGCGTACGTCGGGTATTAACGTCAAACGCCATCTGGTCATCGTCTACAGCATCGCCGGGTTGCTGGCGGGACTGGCGGGCGTGGTGGCTTCGGCCCGTGCCGCCACCGGGCAGGCCGGGATGGGCATGTCCTATGAGCTGGATGCGATTGCCGCAGCGGTCATCGGCGGCACCAGCCTGGCGGGCGGGGTGGGGCGCATCACCGGCACGGTCATCGGCGCACTGATCCTTGGGGTGATGGCCAGCGGGTTCACTTTCGTCGGGGTCGATGCCTACATCCAGGACATCATCAAGGGCTTGATCATCGTGGTCGCGGTGGTCATCGACCAATACCGCAACAAGCGCAAACTCAAGCGCTGACATTGACTGCCAGTAGCGGGGGCCGGCTCTGGCTCTCGCTGCCATGTCCGTTGCCGCCTTGTCTCGCAAGCCGCGCATGTGGAGGTCGGTCAGGTAGTGATTCAAGTAGAGATAGTCTGTCGCAAAATTTTACACAGGGGCCCTCTGTCTGCGACGAGGCGGTTCCATTTTTTTATTAAGTAATTGTAATTTAAGGAGTTTATGTCTTTGGCGTGAAAAGTGCTGGTGATTGATGTCAGGGGGCCAGTACTGCTTGCTGAGCTGACCCGATCCACGTTGCCGTCGGGTTCCGCCGTCAATGCGCGCATCGTCGGACCTCAACCAGTATCTCCGCACAAGGACTGCTTCAATGCCTCTTGACCGACTTTCCATCCAATGGAAGATCACCTTGCTGACCGGCTTCTGTCTGGTGGCTATCGTTGCCATGCTCATCGGCATCTCGCTCTACCGCATGGGGGCCGGGACCACGCTGGTCAAGGCGAGCAGTGCGCAGATGCTCGAAGCATCGGCCCGCGAACGCATGCAAGGGGAGGGCAAGGTTCAGGCGTTGACCATCCAACGTTACTTCATGTCGGCCTACCAGGATGGCCTGAACTTATCCCGCGAAGTAATGCGCCAGCGGCGCCAGGCGCAGAAACTGAATCTGGACGGCCAGGCCCTGCGTGATTCGCTCAACCAGCAGATCAAAGAGGCGTTGCAGGCCAACCCGCAACTGCTCAGCCTCTACCTGGTGTTCGAACCTGATGCGCTGGGCGGAGACGATTCCGCCTTTGCCGGCCATGCCGAAACGGGCAGTAACGAACAAGGCCGATTCGCCACTTACTGGGCGCAGCGCGGTGCAAGCCTGAACACCCTGGCAGTGACCGAAGACATGATCAGCGACGCCACGCCCATGCTCGACGGCAGCCCTTTCAATACCTGGTTCAACTGCCCCAAGCAAAGCCTTAAGCCCTGCTTGTTGAATCCCTACTTCGATGACGCTTCGGGGCAGAAGACGCTGATCACCACCTTGACCTTTCCGGTCATCGAGAACGGTCGCATGATCGCGGTGGTCGGCATGGACATCAGCCTGAGCAATCTTCAGCAGTTGGCGACGGCGGGCAGTCAGGGCCTTTATCAGGGGCAGGGCGCCATCAGTATCCTCAGCCCGGCCGGCTTGCTGGCCGGTCACAGTGTGGACGCCGGCCTGCTCGGCCAGAGCCTGTCCAAGGCCTACCCGGGCGAAGCGGCCGAGCTGCTGGACTTGCAACGTCAGGGGTTGGGGCATGAGCAGCAGACGAACGACCATTTGCAGGTGCTGGCACCGCTGCAACCCATTCCAGATGCCAAGCCCTGGGCCGTGTTGCTGGACGTGCCCATGACGACCCTGCTGGCGCCGGCCATGGCCTTGCAGAACGATCTGGACGTGCGCAACACCCAGGGAACCTGGCTGGAGCTGCTGCTCGGGATAGCCGCCGCCATCGCCGGTCTGCTCCTGGTGTGGCTGACCGCGCGCGGCGTGACCCGACCGATCCTTGGGGTCGCCAGCATGCTCAAGGACATCGCCAGCGGTGAAGGCGACCTGACCCGTCGCCTCGACTACTCGCGCAAGGACGAGCTGGGCGAACTGGCCGGCTGGTTCAACCGCTTCCTCGACAAGCTGCAACCGGTGATTGCCGACGTGAAGCGTTCGGTGCAGGACGCCCGCAGCACCGCTGACCAGTCCGCGGCGATCGCCAGCCAGACCAGCTCCGGCATGCAGCAGCAATATCGCGAAGTGGACCAGGTGGCCACGGCCTCCAACGAGATGAGCGCCACCGCCCAGGATGTCGCCCGCAGCGCGGCGCAGGCCGCTGAAGCGGCGCGTGGTGCCGACCTCGCCACCCGCGAAGGCCTCGGCATCATTGGCCACACCACCAGCGCCATCGATGCTCTGGCTCGCGACATGAGCAGTGCCATGGCGCAGGTCGAAGGTCTGGCGGCCAACAGTGAACAGATTGGGTTGGTGCTGGAGGTGATCCGCAGCATCGCCGAGCAGACCAACTTGCTTGCCCTTAATGCCGCCATCGAAGCTGCGCGTGCCGGTGAGGCCGGGCGCGGCTTTGCGGTGGTTGCCGATGAGGTGCGCAACCTGGCCAAGCGGACCCAGGACTCGGTGGAGGAAATCCGTCAGGTCATCGAAGGTTTGCAGAAGGGGACCCGCGAAGTCGCCAGTTCAATGAACAGCAGCTACCAGCAAGCACAGGGCAGCGTCGTACACGTCGAACAGGCGGTCGCCGCCTTGCGTCGAATCGGCGAATCGGTATCGGTCATCTCCGACATGAACCTGCAGATTGCCAGCGCCGCCGAGGAGCAGAGCGCCGTGGCCGAAGAGATCAATACCAACGTGGCGACCATCCGTGATGTCACCGAGTCCCTTTCGGGGCAGGCCGAGGAATCGGCCCAGGTGAGCCAGGCGCTGAACCGCCTGGCCAACCATCAGCAGGGGCTGATGCAGCAATTTCGGGTTTAGTCTGGTTCAGGGCGTGGGTGAAGGCCATTGATGCGATTCACCCTCGCATTCCTTGCACCAGGCTAACGCAACAGATGCACGGTCAAACCGACGAGCGCGCAGGCCATCAGCACCTGAATGACGCCCCGCTTGAAGCGGAACAAGGCAACCGCCGCCGCAATCGCGATCAGCGCGGAGGGCCAGTCGAGGTTGCCGCTGAAGCCTGTTGGCCAAAGCACGTGATAGCCGAAGAAGCACGCCAGATTGAGGATCACTCCAACCACGGCGGCTGTTATGGCGGTAAGCGGTGCCGTGAACTTGAGTTCGTTGTGGGTCGACTCCACCAGCGGGCCACCCGCGAGGATGAACAGGAACGAGGGCAGGAAGGTGAACCAGGTCACCAGCGAGGCCGCCACGGCCCCGGCCATAAACACCTGATCGGCTCCGAACACTTGCGAGACATAGGCACCGACAAAGCCGACAAAGGCCACGACCATGATCAGCGGCCCCGGTGTGGTTTCCCCCAGCGCCAGCCCGTCGATCATCTGTGTCGGGGTCAGCCAGCCATAGTGTCCGACCGCGCCCTGGTAGACATACGGAAGCACGGCATACGCACCGCCAAAGGTCAGCAACGCAGCTTTGGTAAAGAACCAGCTCATTTGAGTCAAGGTGCCTTCCCAGCCGAAGAGGAGGGTCAAGATGCCCATTGGCAATGCCCAGAGCGTGGCGCCGATAAGTGCGAGCGACGCCAGTTTCAGCCAGTTAAAACGGGCATGC
Organism: Pseudomonas sp. BF-RE-21; assembly: GCF_019947305.1. Taxonomy (NCBI): domain Bacteria; kingdom Pseudomonadati; phylum Pseudomonadota; class Gammaproteobacteria; order Pseudomonadales; family Pseudomonadaceae; genus Pseudomonas; species Pseudomonas sp. BF-RE-21. Next base: position 62,910 of record NZ_JAGYGF010000016.1, read on the forward strand.
TCAGGGGTGGGGGTGTCGTCATCGATCAAGGCTGGCCCGAAGGATTTTTTGGCGGAACCATGGCCCCCGGTCCTGAACTTCTCGGGCGCCAGGCGCCCTCCGACATAGCCGATCAAAGCGGCGCTCAGCACGATCAGCGGGAATGGAACGTTGAATGCGAAGATCGCGGTAAATGACGCCGCCGCTATCGCCCACAGCCAATTGTTCTTCAGTGCCCGAGAGCCGATCCTGTGTGCCGCTTGCACCACGATGGCCGTCACGGCGGGCTTTATCCCATAGAAGAGCCCGGCCACCACGGGCATTTCGCCGAACGCGATGTACATCCACGACAACGCAATCAGGATGAACAGCGAGGGCAACACAAACAGTGCACCCGCAATGACTCCTCCCCATGTCCGATGCATCAGCCAGCCAATGTAGGTCGCCAACTGCTGAGCCTCAGGCCCGGGCAGCAACATGCAGTAGTTGAGGGCATGCAAAAATCTGCGCTCCGAAATCCAGCGCCGCCGTTCTACCAACTCCTGGTGCATGATCGAGATCTGTCCTGCCGGCCCGCCGAAACTGATGAAGCCGAGCTTTAGCCAGAACCAGAACGCCTCACGCAAACTGACCGGCTGAGGCCTCGACAGATTCTCGTCAACGTCCAATGTGGAAACCTTACTCATCGGGTTGTTCCTCTTTCACAAATTCGTCGAGCAGGCCGTCGAAGATGGCGCTTGCCGCAGCGAGCAAGTAGTCGTCATGGGAAATGGTTTCACGCAGCCCTGCCAGCACCCGTTCGAGAGCTGATGCAGGCAGGGCGAAATCGTCCTCAAGCGGCGCTATCCAGCACCGAGCCTTGTTGTACGAACCGGTCGATCAACCACCTTGCCGCAGGGCCCGGTGGCAGATCCGTACGGTAGATGACGTCGAAGGTATATTGGCCGCTTTTGTATTCCGGTATGTTCAATTGCACGAGCCGGCCGCTCTCCAGATCTTCCTGGACCATCGGCAACGGCATGTTCCCCCAACCGATGCCTTCACGCAGCAGCATGTGCTTGGCACCCAGGTCCGCCAGGCGCCAGGTGCGGTTACTGAGCACGGCGAAATCCTTGCCTTTGGTCAGAAGCGAGCGATCGGACAACACCAGTTGCGTGAACTCTCGCCCGGCGCCCGGCACATTCGAGTCGCTTGAAGCCAGTGGATGATTCGGGGCTGCCACCGGAATCAACTCCACGCTGCCGACGCCAATTCTTTCGATACCGTCGATGCCTTCGTTCATCGGCCCACTGACGCCGACGATAGCACCACGGTTGATCACCAGTTCCGTGACGGCGCCGAGCGCTTCCATATGCAAGTGCAGGGCAACCGTAGGAAATTCTTCGCGAAAGGATTTGAGTGCGTCGACCACGCGCTCCGGGGGAAGCATCACATCGAGCACCACGTGGACTTCGGCTTCAAGCCCCTGAAGCAGCCCTTTCACTTTGGCGCGTAAACCATGAATGCCATTGGCGATGGTCCGGGCTTCGGCCAGAACGGTGCGGCCAGCGTCGGTGAGCTGCGGCTTGCGTGTCGTCTGACGGTCGAACAGCGACACGCCGAGCTGCATTTCCAGGTTGGCAATCGAGTAGCTGATGACCGAAGTGGCTCGATGCAGCTTTCTGGCAGCCGCTGCAAAACTGCCAACTTCAACGACCGTCAGGAACACGCGCAGTTGGTCCAGTGTCGGTGTTCCGGGATCAGAAATCATGCGTGTTTCCTCGAACGTAATGGTCAATATTATCCCGGTATTGCTAACCGTTTCATCAGCATGGATCGCCTGCCCGGCTTGCGCTTTCAACCCGACCCTCAGGGAAACTGAAACGCCAGACAGATAAGCGCAAAGCCCCGACAGGGTGAGCAAGGCTCCTAAAGAGTGGCGGGTCGCAATCGGCGACAGTTGAGTCGTCGATTGCGACACCCCCATACGTTCAGGCGTATGCGCAGCGGCTGGAATTATTCAGCTGCGCTCTTAACAGGAGAAACAAGATGACTGATTTCATTCCTACCCCCAACGAGATCGCCGGCAAAGTCGTGATTGTGACGGGCGCCGCCAGCGGTATCGGCCGTGCCATCGCCGAGCTGTTTCATGCCCGTGGCGCCAGGATCATAGCCGAAGACATCAACCCTGAAGTGAATGCACTTGAGCGCCCGGGGCTGGTGCCTTTGGTGGCGGATATCACGGTCGATGGTTCGGCTGAACAGGCTGTTGCACTGGCCGTTCAACACTTCGGCAAGCTCGATGTGCTGGTCAATAATGCGGGGCGGATCATCTACAAGCCTCTGGTCGAGATGACCCGCGAGGACTGGAGCTGGCAGATGGAGACAAACGTGACGGGTGCATTTCTCCATTCCCGCGAAGCGGCGAAAGAAATGATGAAGAAAAAGTCAGGCGCTATCGTCAACATTGCCTCCTATGCCTCTTACTTTGCCTTCCCCGGTATCGCGGCCTACACCGCGTCGAAAGGGGCACTGGCGCAGTTGACCCGGACCCAGGCGCTGGAAGCGATAGAACACGGTATCCGGGTCAACGCGATTGGCGTGGGTGACGTGGTCACCAATCTGCTCAATCACTTCATGGAAGACGGCCCGGGTTTCCTGCAAGAGCACGGGAAATCCGCCCCCATTGGCCGTGCCGCCTCGCCCGGGGAGATCGCCGAAATCGTGGCATTCCTGGCCTCCGAGCGCGCCAGTTTCATTGTCGGCTCGGTGGTCATGGCCGATGGCGGCATGAGCATTCCCGTGGGCGGTTGATGGGTCGGTTGTACCTGCGGCACGGTGCACGCCGTGCCGCGTTTTTCATTTGCGGTAGTGACTGGGCAGGACGCCGACTTCCCGTTTGAACGCTTGAGAGAAATGGCTGGCGCTGCTGTACCCGACTTCCAGTCCGGCATCGATGATGCTCATGTCGGTTTCAATCAGCAGTTGCCTGGCTTTGGTCATTCTCAACCTGATGAAGTAGCGCGAGGGTGAAAGCCCCGTGGCGCGTTTGAACAGGCGGCTGAAGTGGTACTCGCTCATGCCGGCTTCGTCGGCCAGGTCACCCAGACAAAACGCCTCACTCAATGACCTCTCCATCGCGTTCAGCACACGCTTGAGCTTGAAGGCCGGCAGGGCGTTGCGCTGCACGATGTTGTCCGCTTGCGTATCAAGATACCGGCGCGCCAGATGCACGGCGATGCACTGGGCGATGCCTTGCATCAGCAGTGGGCTGGATTCTCCCTGGGCAGTCAGTTCAACTCTGAATTGTTCGAACAGCACTGACAGCGCTTCATCTCGACCGCCGGATATTTCCCGCAGGCAAATCGCACCGGTGACCTCTTTGTGGGTTTCCTGGATTGCACGTTCAAGCAATGGCAGACCGAGGTAAATGTGCATCACCACGAAGGGCTCCGCACTGTTCACGTGCCAGCGCATTTCGTAGGGCACAGCACTGGTGGTCAGGAAAAAATCACCCTTTGTCACCTCACTCGCCAGCCACTCTTTGCCGGGCTCCCGTTCTTCAATGGTGGCGCTCCCGCAAAGCACCCAGACAATCAGCGGTTCAGCCACGGCGGGAACGACAAAGCTCTGTTCGATCCTTTCCCGGGTAAAGATCTGCACCAGCACATCGTTGGAAAAAACATCCTCGGAGGCGGCCAGGCGCTGACCGCGAATGTGCGATTCCAGGCCTGTTGCAGAGGTTCGCTCAACGATTTGCACGATTGAACTTCCTGTTGATGGGGGGAGTTACTTGCCTATTTATTCGAATCTAATGATCTAAATTAGTCGGCTATTCAGAGGAGAGGGCAAGACGCAAAATTTCTTCACAGCAGCGATTCATGGCGAGTCGCACAAACTTTGAAGGAAATACCTCATGACTACTTCTGCAAACATCGCTCATTCCACCGGCTCTGAACAGAGCCGCCGCGACGTGGCCCAAGCCTCGGCTTCGTTGATCGGCCGCGTACTGCTCAGCGCAATCTTCATCCTCTCCGGTTTTTCGAAACTGGCCGCTCCCGCGATGATGGTCGGCTACATCAGCTCCGTGGGTCTTCCGCTTCCGGAACTGGCGCTGGCGTTGGCGATCATTGTCGAAGTCGGTGGTGGCCTGGCACTGATCGCCGGTTACCGCACTCGCACCGTTGCCGCTGTACTGGCCGTGTTCAGCGTATTTACCGCACTGGCTTTCCATAACGCACTGGGCGATCAAAACCAGTTCATCCACTTCTTCAAGAACATCGCGATGGCTGGTGGCCTGTTGCAGGTCGTGGCCTTCGGTGCCGGTCGCTTCAGCCTCGACGCTCGCCGTCGTTGAACCGGTAAGTCGCAGCCCGTTATCCCGACAGGATCAGGCAAGTTGTCAGAAGGATCTGACTAACTGGCTGCCCACCGTTATCCCTAATCTGGACTGGCAGCGAGACACCGCTCTCGCGTCACCAGCCACTCAAGTGAGGGATTAGGGTCATGTCGAATATTTCGAAAAAAGTCGTTCTGATTACGGGCGCGAGCAGCGGAATAGGTGAGGCGACAGCGCGCCTGTTGGCCAGTAGCGGTGCACATGTCGTGCTCGGGGCACGTCGTACGGAGCGCCTCGAAATACTCTGCGCGCAGATCAATTCCAGCGGGGGAAGTGCCCACTTCCAGGCATTGGATGTCACCCGTCTGACCGACGTACAAGCATTCGTGGATTTTGCGTTGAATCTGCATGGCCGGGTCGACGTATTCGTCAATAACGCCGGGGTCATGCCGCTGTCGAAACTCGAGGCGCTGAAGGTCTCTGAATGGGATCAGATGATCGACGTCAATATTCGCGGCGTCTTGCACGGTATCGCGGCAGGTTTGCCGTTGATGCAAAAACAGAAATCAGGCCAGTTCATCAACATTGCATCGATTGGCGCCTACACCGTCAGCCCAACGGCGTCGGTCTACTGCGCGACGAAGTTTGCAGTGCGCGCCATATCTGAGGGATTGCGTCAGGAGGTCGGCGGGGACATTCGTGTCACGGTGATTTCACCCGGCGTAACCGAGTCCGAGCTGGCCGAGAGCATTTCCGATGAAGGCGGGCGTGCCGAGATGCGCGAGTTCCGCAAGATCGCCATCCCGGCAATGGCCGTCGCTCGCGCTATCGCTTACGCCATCGAACAGCCTGCCGATGTGGATGTCAGTGAGCTGATTGTCCGCCCGACCGCCAGCGCGTTCTGAACAGAGGACTTGAACATGACGGTAAAAAAATCCGCTGATCAGGACAAGTATGTCGGTATGTGGGTCACGGCAGACGGACTCATCCGCCATGAGCTCTTGCCGGGTGGCCGGTACGATGAAGCCCGGGGCCGGAAGGCGAGTGCCTACCAGGGGCGGTATTGGCTGGAAGGTGACCACATCGAGTACGTCGATGACACCGGGTTCACGGCTGATGGCGACTTCCGCGACGGGATTCTGTACCACGCGGGCATGATTCTTTATCGCGAGGTGTAGAGGCCTGCCACTGCCGTGACGGGGTGCCCGCAATGGGTGCCGTTACTGATGCACAGGCGAAGAGTCGGCCGCATTCATCTTCTGGATGACCAACTCGATGAACGCTGATACCGCCAGCGGCAACTGTCGGCGGCTCGGATACAGCACGTTCAGGCCGTAACCGTTGGGTTGGTATTGAGGCAACACCGGGACCAGTGCGCCGGCCTCCACCTCAAGCTTGGCCATCACCGGCGGCAGCAGCGCGATGCCGAGGCCCGCCACGGCGGCCTTGCGCAACGCCTGGGCGGTATTGCCGCTGAAGCGTCCGCTCACTTGCACTTCTTCCTCACCGTTCGGGCCGACCAAGCGCCAAGTGGCATGGCCGCCTGGATGCGCCGAGATCACACAATCGTGGTTTACCAGGTCATGCAGCGTGCGGGGTGAACCCCGCGCCGCGAGGTAGGCGGGGCTGGCGACCATCCCGACGCTGCGCGGGTCAAGGATCTGACGACCGACATAGCCTGAATCGCGCAAGGGGCCGCCGCGAAAGGCGACGTCGATCTGCTCGGCGATCAAGTCGGCCTTCGCGTCGCTGAGCACGAAGTCGAGTCGCACGCGCGGATGCGCGGTCAGAAACTCCGTCACCCATTGCATCTGAAAAAAGTCGAAAAAGTCGGCCGGGGCCGCCACGCGCACCCGACCACTGGGCTCGTGACTGCCCGTCATCAACGCCTGTCCCGCTTCGAGCAGGCCCTCGACGGCGCCCACGCAACGCTCATGAAAGCCAAGGCCGGCACTGGTGAGCGTGAGCTTGCGAGTGGAGCGCTGCATCAGCCGAGTGCCGAGCTGCGTTTCGAGCTGCTGGATGCGCCGACTCACGGTATTGGGGGGCATGCCCAGCTGTCGCGCGGCTTCTGCAAAGCTGCCGCAACGTACTACCTGCACAAACATGGCGATGTCATTGAGGTCGAGCATGGCGAGACATTCCTGATGCTGGTGGACGAGTGCAATCCAATTGTACCGGCTTATCAAGTAATCGTTCCGGGCCTATTGTCTGGAGCATCGGGCCGAAAGGCTTCCAACTTCGAGTCATCATGATGTCCTTTAAGCAACAACCTCAGATCGATACACAAGAAACCGTTACCCAGCGGGCCATCCGTTACCGCACCACCGGCAATGGGCATGGCGCGATTGTCCGGTTGATGAGCCCCTCAGACCTCGGCCAACTGCTCAAGCCTTTTGTGTTCCTTGACCTGTTTGAAGGCGAGAGCTCGTTCATCAACGGCATGCAGATGCATCCACATTCCGGCATCGCCACGGTCACCGTCATTACCGAAGGGAATTTGCGTTTTGAGGAGGCGGATTCGGGTTCGGGGATGATTGACTATGGTGGTGTCGAATGGATGCGCGCGGGTGGCGGGGTCTGGCATGGCAAGGAAATGTCGGTCGGTACATCGAAGCGCATTCAGGGTTTTCAACTGTGGGTTGCACTCCCGCCAGCGCTGGAAAATGCCAGTGTCGATAGCCAATACCTGGAGTCAGGCGTGATGCCAGAAGTGGGGCCGGCGCGTGTGATTCTAGGTGCATACCAGGGTGTCCAAAGCCCGGTTCGCGCTCCCGCCGGCATGAACTACCTGCTGGTCACGCTACCTGCCGGAGAATCCTGGAGTTATGTGCCGCCCACGGGTCATGAGTCGTTGTGGTTGAGTGTCAGTCGTGGATCGCTTTGCGCTCCGGAGGTGGTCATGGCGGGAGAAATGGTCGTTTTCGAACCCGGTAGCGGCACCGTTACGCTCAAGGCCATGCACAAGGAAACGGTCTTCGTGATCGGCTCCGCGCAGCCACATCCTTATGATCTGGCGCTGGGAAGTTACTCGGTGCATACCAACCCGCAAGCCTTGCGGGCGGGGGAGGCAAAAATTGCCGAGATCGGTGCACGGCTGCGTGAATACCTGAAAAAGCCGAGCGGGTCAGCCAGCGTGCCCGTTTTCAAGTAACCCGGCTTTCAGGTGATTAAACCGGTGTTGCCTGACCGCTCGTGCAGGGCGAGCGGGGGCAATGAACAACCTGTATCAGCTGAAGCGAATATCCAGTGAGCGAAGATGCGTCTGCAGCCCCGCGTCCTGAATCGGGATCAGGAACGCTTCCTGATCCGACTCGTTGAAGTGGGCGTGCCAGTAGCCAGGTGGCGTTACAAAAGCCAACCCCGGGGCCCAATCCACGCGAACCGGGTTACGTATCTGGCCATCGGCATCCAGCTCGGTGCCCACCAGTGAGTAGCAACCTGCCGGGCAGTCGATGATGAAATCCAGCGCAATGGACTGATGCCGGTGAGGCTTCTGGATCGAGCCGGCAGGCAAGATTCCATACATTGCCCAGAGCACATGGGTCACGGTTCGGGTTTGAGGAAAATTGCGATTAGCCAACAAAATGCTGATACGGCTGCGGTCTTGCGCGCGCGGGTCATCGGCCGCTTCACGCAGCTTCGCGTTGGCTGTATGCGCCGGATACAACGTAGGCATGAACCGATCGATGCTGCGGGTCACGCCGAGATAACGCAGCAGTGGTTCGTCATGCACGTAGTAGAGACGGGCATCCTCGGTCGCGCTGAAACGGGCGTCCAGAAGACCCGGCAGCGCAATGAAGCAGCCTTTGGACCATTCAAGGGTGTGCTCGCCCTGGGTGACTTCGCCTGCGCCGGCAATCACATAAAAAACCTGCGAGGTGGCGTTGGGCTGGAGCGTAAGGTTATCGCCCGCATTGAGGCGGATGAAGTTTGCACAAAGCCCGGGCCCGGTTGCCGGCCCTTCACAGCCCAGTGCTTCGCTCAGGTCCAGCGGTACGATCCGCGAGGGGCCAGTGGCACAGAGTGACGCTGGAAAGTTGTGGTAGGGAACGCGGGTAATGAGCTTGGCGCTGATCGGATTCGCCGCTTTGCTGTACTCGAAATACTCGGCTTCCCGCTCGTTTGTCGGCACGGCGTCTACTGCATCGATCCTGAATGTGCTGTTCACGGTTATCACCTCGATCTTTGATCCTTTGACGCAGCTTCTGTTGGATTGCTGTCAGAAGCTGCGAGGGGGGTTACAACGGGAAGTGGTGATTATCGGTTGACCATTTTCGCCGGTACGAACACCAGGATGATCATGGCCGAGACGAACACGCAGCCCGCGACAATGACCAACCCTGTGGTCATCGATTGCGTCAGGTCCTTCAGGTAACCGTGCATTGCAGGGCCGGCGAAGCTGGCCAGATTGCCCGTGGAGTTAATCAGCGCAATTCCGGCCGCCGCACCTGCACCGCCCAGAAACGAGGTCGGCAGCGCCCAGAACATGGGCAGTGAGGTGATGATCCCGGCAGTCGCGATGATCAGACCGGTAATGGCCAGCCAGGGTGTCAACGGGAAGAACGCGCAAATCAGAAAACCAGGCACGGCCACCAACAGCGGAATGATTGCATGCCAACGGCGCTCCCGATGGCGATCAGAGCTTTTACCGGCCAGGTACATGCCCAGCAGTGCCGCCAGATAGGGCACCGCCGAAATGATCCCGATCGTTCGCGGGTCGGTAATGCCGGAGTTGCTGATGATGCTTGGCTGCCAGAAGCCAATGGTGCTGGTGCCCATCACGAGCAGGAACAGAATGGCGCACATCAGCCAGACCCGACCGCCGAGCAATCCTTGACGCACCGAGCTGTGGGTTTTGGAGCGGTTGTCCTGGCTGATTTCTTCGGCAACCAAGGCGCGTTGTTCTTTGCTCAGCCAATGAGCGTCGTCGACTTTGTCGGTAAGAAAGAACATCACGACAAAACCCAGTATCAGTGCCGGTGCGGCTTCGATAATGAACAGCCATTGCCAGCCGGCCAGCCCATGGACCGCGTTCATGGTGTGCATGATGTAGCCCGACACCAGGCCGCTGAGGATGCCGGACACCGGATTGCCCGCCATCAGCAGCGCGACCATCTTGCCCCGGCGATGGGCCGGAAACCAAAGGGTGAGATAGAGCACGATGCCGGGGAAAAAGCCTGCTTCGGCGATGCCCAGGAAAAACCGGGCGATGTAGAACTGCATCGGCGTCTGAACCAGTGCAGTCGCTGCCGAGATGAGCGACCAGGTGATCATGATCCGGGCGATCCAGCGTCGCGCGCCGACGCGGTGCAGGATCATGTTGCTGGGCACTTCAGCGAAGAAGTAGCCAATGAAGAAAACACCGGCGCCCAGGCCGTAGACCGCATTGCTGAAGGACAAATCGTTGAGCATGGTCAGCTTGGCAAAGCCGACGTTGATCCTGTCCAGGTAACTGACGACATAGCAAAGGAACAACAGCGGCATGAACCGCCACATGATTTTCTTGAACGTTGATTCGGCGAGGGCAGGGTCCTGTACGCCGATGTGCTGTTCTGCGGTATTGAGGATAGTCATCGCTGACTCCTTGTTATTTTTATGGAGTGCTCGTGATATCAATGCCCTGTGATCGCCAGCGAGCAGTCGAAGCGGCTGTACTCTGGCGATTGTGGCAGCTCTGAAGGTTGTCTGGATAAATCAGGTGCCGCTAAAGCGTGCCGGTCGTCGTTCCATGAAATGCGCCACGCCTTCCTTGAAGTCATCGCTCTGGATGCTCAGGAACATCTCCCGGTTGGCCTGGGCGATGGACTCGGTGAGTGTCTGGAAAGGCGACTCGCCCAACTGCTGTTTGATGACGCGTACAGAGCGGGGCGAGACATTGAGGGCCAGTTCTTCGGCGTATTTCAGGGTCTGATCCAGCAGGGCATCCGCTGCAAACAGGCGTTCGACCAGGCCCATGCTCAGTGCTTCCTGCGCCGATACCTTGCGTGACGAAAGCAACAAATCCGCGGCGTGCCCCGGCCCGACAATGCGCGGCAACAGCCAGGCAATGCCGTGTTCGGCAATCAACCCGCGTTTGGCGAAAGCCGTGGAAAACACCGCGGTTTCACTGGCGAAACGCATGTCGCTGTACAGCGCCAGTACCAACCCCAAGCCGGCTGCGGCGCCGTTGATTGCGCTGATGACGGGTTTGCGGACGCCGGGGAAATACGAGTAACGGCTTTGGTAGTCGGCGCGACGGTTCATGTCATAGGCGCGCATCCAGGCCATTTCACTGATGTCGTCGGGTGGCAGCACCTCAAGTTCATCGATGTCCATGCCGGCGCAGAATGCACGACCGTTACCGGTCAATACGATGACGCGAACGGTGTCGTCGCGATCCAGTTGAGCGAACGCTTCGCGCAGCTCTGCCTCCATCACCTTGGTCAGTGCATTCATTTTCTCGGGGCGCATCAGGGTCACGACGGCAACGTGCTCTTGAGCGCCGAAACGGCTGAGTTCGATCTGATTGAAATTCATGATTTTTCCCTCGTGCTGGCGACGGGCATTTGAATGGCGCGTATTTCCACAAACTCCTCGATTCCGTACGTACCGCCCTCACGACCAAGGCCGGAATCACCAAAGCCACCGAACGGCGCTGCCGGGTTATAGGGCGCGCCATTGACGTCGACCTGACCGGCGCGTAGTTGAAGGGCGAGGCTCAGGGCGTGATCGGTATCGGCCGCCCACACCGCGCCGGCCAGGCCATACGCTGTGCCGTTGGCAATCTCGACGGCCTGCTGTTCGCTTTCATAGGTGGTCACACTGAGTACAGGGCCAAACACTTCCTGCTGTGCCAGTGCCGATTGAGGCGGAACGCGGCCGAAAATAGTCGGCGCAATGTAGTAACCGGTCGCCGGCACTGGCGCTTGGCTGCCGCCGGCAATCAGGTCAAAACCCTGGGATTCGCTATCAGTGATCATGGCGTGAACACGGTCCCGATGCGCCGCAGACACCAGGGGCCCCATGCGTGTGGTCGCCTCCATGGGGTCGCCTAGCGTCAGGCGAGTCACCGCGTCAGCCAGCAAGGCACGGTAGGTGTCATACAACTCGACGGGGACGAGCAAGCGCGTCAGTGAGTTGCACGATTGGCCCGAGTTCAGAAAGCATGACGCGACCACGTGGCGTACGACGTTTTCGGCAGGGGCATCCGCTGTCGCGATGCAGGCTGATTTGCCACCCAACTCCAGTGAAACCCGCTTCAGTGCCTGGCCTGCCGAGGCGGCGATACGTCGGCCCACTGCGGTGGAACCGGTAAACGAGAGCAGCGCGATGTCTGGATGATCGACCAAAGCCTGGCCGGTCGCCGCGTCGCCCAGAACAATGTTCAGCACACCGTTGGGCAGGCCGGCGGCCAGTGCCGCTTCACCCAGTGCACGTGCTGTGCAAGGCGCCAGTTCCGACGGTTTGAGGACCACGGTGCAACCGGCGACCAATGCAGCGGCGACCTTGCCGGTGATCTGGTGCAACGGGTAGTTCCACGGGGTGATAGCACCGACGACGCCGACCGGGACATGGGTGATGGTGGAGTTGCCGACCTGGGCATCCGCCAGGCAATCGACCGCCAGATCAGCCGTCGCCCGCCACGCCAGAATCGGTGCCTGCACCTGTATGCGCTGCGACAGCTTGAGCGGCATGCCGACCTCGGCGGCGATCCCTTGGGCAAGCTGAGCAACGTGTTCTTCCAGTTGATTGGCGATGCCGCGCACGAAGTCAGCCCGCGTGCTGACAGGCAGCGTTGACCACGAGGCAAAGGCATTTTTCGCGGCCTCGACGGCGAGGTCGATTTCCGATGATGTGCCATGGGCGACCTGGCCCAGCCCGGCTTCGCTCGCCGAGTCGTAGACGCGAGTGCTGTCGGCGGATTGCGCGGGCGTCCAGCGTCCGTTGATCAGGTGATGTTGATAGGCAGTCATGGTGTATTTCCTTTGCGTGCACGGGCGTCGAGAAACGCGCTCATCAAGGTCTGTGGCTCACCGCTGGCATAGCATTCGAGTTGGGCGCGGATGCCGGCGGTACAGGCGTCGTCGAAACCGGGTTGAGTGAGCGCCCGGAAGCGTTGTTTGGACAGGCGGATGGCCGTCGCGGGTAGCTGCGCCAGCGAGTGTGCGCGGACGATGGCTGCACCCAGGACGTCTGACGCAAGCTCTGTCACCAGCCCGATCTCGTGAGCGCGCTGGCCGTTGATGAGTTCGCCGGACAGGGACAGTTGCGCGTTGTGGGTCAGGCCGACATGCAAAGAGAGCAAGTAGGAGCCGACGATGCTCGCCAGGCCCGCTTTCACTTCAGGCTGACCGATGCGGGCGTCCGGCGTGGCAACCCGCCAGTCGCCACACAGCGCGAGTTGCATGCCTGCGCCGGCGGCGACGCCGTTGATGGCGACCACGCAGGGTTTGTCCAGGTCGCGTACGGCCTGGTACATGGCGCGTTGCGCGTTCAGCCAAGGCGCAATCTGCTTCCAGTCGACCGCGCTGGCTTCTTCCAGATCCTGACCCGCACAAAACGCCCGGTCACCGGCACCCGTCAGAACGACCGCTTTAACAGCCGGGTCGTCATTGAGTTGTGTCAGCGCGGTGATCAATGCGCTGCGCAGGTTTTGATTCACCGCGTTCAGGTTGGCGGGGCGGTTGAGCGTGACCAGCGCCACCTGATCCTCGATTTCAACCAGGACGCTGCGCTGTTGATCGATATGACTGATGCTCATGGTGCCTCCCGGTATTCGATAACGGCGTCGACCGCTACTACGCCTTCGGCCATGACCATGACCGGGTTGACGTCGACGCTCAGCAGGTTTGCCTGGTGTTGCAGGGCGAAATCACCCAGCGCCACCGCTGCCCGGGCCAGGGCCTTGGCGTCGAGTGGCGGTTGACCGCGCGCGCCCTTGAGTACCGGGGCAATGCGCAGTTGATCGATCGCTTCCAGCGCTTGCGCCTCAGTGAACGGGGCGAGCAGCGAAACGGTGTCCTTGCGGATCTCGACCAGGGTTCCCCCTTCACCGATCACGACCAGCGGGCCGAACAATGGATCTACTACGACGCCAAGCATGAATTCATGCAGCCCTTTGACCGAGCGCGCGACGATCAGCCGGCCGTGGGGAACACCCAGCGTGTCCAGGGCGCCCAGGCAACGATGCGCCGCGTCCTGAACCGCTTGCGGGTCGGCGAGGTTGAGATGAACGAGACCGTGCTCGCTCTTGTGGGGAACCTGCGCAGCGCAGCCTTTGATGACGATGCGCCCGCCGAAATCAGCGGCGATACGGGCCGCGCTATCCGCGTCATGGCAAACCCGATGCTCGACGACCGGCACCCCGGCGTTTGCCAGGAGGGCCAGGCTGTCTGCCTCATCAAGCAGGCCGGCGCAGGCGTTCACGGTTGTTGCCGTGGGTGCGGGGAGTGGCGAGCCTTGCCATTGGCAATGCCGGGCGTACTGACGAAGCGCCGCTACCGCTTCGCTTTCGTTGCGGAATGCCGGCACTCCGGCTTGCTGGAATTGCGCCCGGACATCCGCTTGAGGCGCGGTCATTACCACGGGTTTGCCGGTGTGTTGCATGAACCTCGCAGTGGTCTGAGCCAGCCCCGGCACATCGTAGCCGGGGCCCGCCACGGGGATCCCGATGAGAAACATGTCCGCTTCCGGGTCTTGGCCAAGCACATCGAGAACGGCAGGAAACATCCCGCCGTTGCCGAGCAGGGCGGCGGTGAGGTCCAGCGGATTTGCGGCGCTGGCGAAGTCAGGGATCAGACCTTTCAGGCGTTCCAGGGTTGGCGGCGCCAGCTCGGTCAGCGGCAGACCGACACGTTCGGCGGCATCGGCGCACAGCACACCCACTGCACCGCTGTGACTCATCACGACCGCTCGACCAGCACCCGGAGCAAAACCGCTCAGGTACAGCGGTGCTGCGTTGACCAGTTCGTGGATATCGTGTGCACGCCAGATTCCATGCTTGTCGAGAAACGCATCGAGGGCGCCATCCTGGCCCACCATGGCCCCGGTGTGGGACGCGGCGGCAGCAGCGCCCTTGTTACTCACGCCGCCTTTGAGCAGCACGATGTGGCAGCCGTTTTGACGAGCGATGTGTGCCGCCTCCGCGAGCAGCATCGGGTTCGAAACCGTTTCCACGTACACCAGAATCAGGCGGATCTGCGGGTCGTCCACGAGGACGCGAGTCAGCTCCGACACGCCCAGGTCAGCGTCGTTGCCAGTGGCTGCCAGGTAGCGAACGCCATAACCCTGCTCACGCAACATCGCGTACGGCATGACGCTCGCCGCACCGCTTTGGCTGACAATGGCGATAGGTCCGTCGGCGGGCGCCACTTCCATGAACATGGTGCTGAAATTCAGCATCGCGCCGTTGGCGAAATTGGCAAACCCTTGGGCGTTGGGGCCGATCAGACGCATGCCGTGATGGCGTGCGAAGTCCACCAGTTCATTCTGCAACTGGCGACCGCTTTCGCCGGTCTCGGCAAACCCGGAAGCCATGACCACTGCCGTCTTCACACCCAAACGGGCGCACGCCTTGATCGCTTCCACCGCCGCAGTGCCCGAGACGGCAATGATTGCTGCCTCGGGAACGGTATCCAGCGCCCCCAGATCGGGATAGCAACGCAGGCCTTGAACCGACTCGCGCTTGGGGTTGATCGGCAGGATTGTGCCGGCGTAACCCAACTTGAGCATGTAATGGATGGGCCGTCCGCCGACTTTGTTCGGGTCTTCGGATGCGCCGATGACGGCGACGCTGGACGGGTCGAACAGCGATAACGCTGCCGGGCTGATTTTATTGTTATGGGCCATGGGGGCTCTCGTTGGCTTCAGGTCTGATACGAGTCTAGGGAGCGCCATACCCATCTGGAAGTGTCATAAAGGCGATATCAGATACATCAAATAGTGATGGCTTGATGCAGGGCTGTCGTTTATGTTTCGAGCACTGGAAGAGGGCGCTGAGGGCGAGGTTGATGAATCTGAAACAGCTACAAAGCGTGCTGCTGATGGACGAGCTCGGGTCTATTTCCCGAACCGCAGTGGCACTGGGCACCGCTCAGTCGCTGGTCAGCCGGCAACTGGCGCAACTGGAGGTCGAGTGGGGCGATCAGCTATTCGTGCGCACCGGGCGTGGCCTGGTCGTCTCGGATTTTGGGCGGCTTGTGCTACCGGAGATTCGTTTGCTGCTCGCTCAGGCCGAGCGCCTGGAAACGTTGGTCAGGGAGTCCTCAGGCGTGCCGGCAGGGACGGTGCACATCGGTGTGCTGCCGTCGATGTCGAGAAGGTTGCTGCCCATGCTGTTCACCAAGCTGCAAACCCATGCCCCCGGCGTACGCCTGCATGTGGTCGAGGGCTTCAGCGGTGATCTTGATGAGCAACTGGCAGCAGGTGCGCTGGACCTGATAGTCGTTAATCGCTACGGCATATCCAACGCGCGTGACGAAGAAACCCTGGGCGTCGTTGATACGTACCTGGTGGGTAAAGCGGGAAGCCTCAATGGGCTCAAGCAATCGATCGAGTTTGCTGCGTTGGCGGATTTTCCGCTGATCCTGCCTTCTCGCCCCAACGGGTTACGGACCACCCTGGACCAGTTGGCGCGCAAACATCAGCTCTCGTTGAACGTGGCTATCGAAGTCGACACGCTGAACGCAATGAAGGATGTGGCGACGACAGGCGGAGCGTTCACCATCCTGCCTTTTCTGGCGGTGCAGGACGATGTCGAACGCGGGTTGCTCGATGCCGTGCGAATCACCAGGCCGGAGATCAAACGGACGATTGCCTTGGCGTTCACCCACCAGCATCCGCTGTCAAAGGCGGCCAGAGTGGTTGGCGTGCATGTCCGTGAATTGTCCAAGGCGCTTCTTGAGTAAATCCTGCGCTTTTGAAGAATGGTCATGCCTGGGTTTTGCTCAGTCCCGCAGCGAACCTCCAGCCGATAAACCATCAGCTGCCGCTTATGAAGCGGCAGCTTTTTTATGCCTTGAAGGCTCCACAAAATTCACCTGGAGCCAGCTTTCAAGACTTCATCCCTGCACTTAGTGACGATCCAGCCACACCGTCTGCGCGTTGCAGAATTCCCGCACGCCGAAGTGCGAAAGCTCGCGACCAAAACCGCTCTTCTTCACGCCGCCGAAGGTGACGCGCGGATCGGAGGCGCAGTAACCGTTGATGAATACGCCACCGGTTTCCAGTTCGCCGGCCATCTGTTGGGCACGTTCTACGTTGCCGGTGTAGATAGTCGCAGCGAGGCCGAATTCACTGTCATTTGCCAGTTCCAGCGCGTGGGCGGCATCGCGTGCGGTGATGATCGACGCGACCGGGCCAAACAGTTCCTGCTTGAACGAGGTCATCTGGTCGGTGACATCAGCGAAAACCGTTGGCTCGTAGAAGTTGCCGGGGCCTTCTGCTTTCTTGCCACCCAGCAACAATGTCGCGCCTTCTTCCAGGGTATCGCGCACTTGTTGATCCAGTTCATCACGCAGATCAAAGCGGGCCATCGGGCCAACGTACGTGGTGGCGGCGAGTGGATCACCGACCACCAGTTTGCGCGTGGCTTCGACGAACTTGCGTGTGAACTCCTCGACGATGCCTTGCTCGACAATCAGGCGTTTGGCCGCTGCGCAGACTTGCCCGGTGTTTTGATAGCGGCCAATGACGGCGGCTTTCACCGCATCGTCGAGGTCGGCATCGTTGAGCACGATAAAGGGGTCGGAACCACCGAGCTCCAATACACATTTTTTCAACGCTGCACCGGCCTGCGCGCCGATGGCCATGCCGGCCCGCACGCTGCCGGTGAGGGTCACCGCTGCAATGCGTGAATCTTTGATCGCCGTGGAAACGCCGTCCGGCGTGACGTTGATGACTTCGAAAACCCCTTCAGGGAATTCGGCTTGCTTGAAGGCATCCAGCAACAGGTAAGCGCTGCCCATCACGTTTGGTGCGTGTTTGAGCACGTAGGTGTTGCCGGCGAGCAGTACCGGAACGGCGCCACGTAGTACCTGCCAGATCGGGAAGTTCCACGGCATCACCGCGAGAATCGGGCCGAGCGGGCGGTATTCAATGCGCGCTTTCCCGCCCTCAACCAGTGTCGGTTCAGCGTTGAGCATGGCCGGGCCGTGCTCGGCGTACCATTCGCAGAGCTGCGCACATTTTTCGATTTCGCCACGGGCCTGACTGATCGGCTTCCCCATCTCCAGGGTGATCATGGTTGCCATTGCTTCTGCGTTGTTGCGCAAGACGTTGGCCAGGGCGATCAGCCGTTGCGCGCGTTGCGCCACCGGTGTGCCGCGCCAGACACGAAACCCGGCCGCAGCGCGTGACAGTGCGGATTGCAGCGCCGCATCGGATTCAAAAGGGTAGTGGCCGATCTGCTCGCCGTTGGCGGGGTTGATCGAAATGGCATGGGTGAGGCTGGAAACATGGGTCATGGCACCGTCCTGCGGGGTGGGGATGGGGTCAGACTACGGTGGCATTTGTTTTCTGGAAACTGAATAATACTGATCGTACCGTTCACGTTTGGAGAATGACTTGGATCTGGTTCAGCTCGAAATTTTCAAAGCTGTCGCCGAGCACGGCAGCATCAGCGTGGCCGCTCAGCATATCCATCGGGTGCCGTCGAACCTGACGACGCGGATCAAGCAACTGGAGCAGGATCTGGGCGTGGACCTGTTTATCCGCGAGAAAAGCCGCCTGCGGCTGTCGCCGGCCGGTTGGAGTTTTCTCGACTATGCCCGACGCATCCTCGACCTGGTCCAGGAGGCCCGCGCGACGGTTGCCGGGGAAGAGCCACAAGGATCGTTTCCCCTGGGGTCGCTGGAGAGCACGGCGGCGGTGCGCATTCCTGAGTTGTTGGCCGCCTATAACCAGAAGCACGCCAAAGTCGAGCTGGCCTTGTCCACGGGACCTTCCGGAACCATGATCGACGGCGTGCTCTCGGGTCGATTGGCCGCTGCGTTTGTCGACGGGCCGGTGCTGCACCCGGCACTGGAGGGCGTGCCGGCCTTCGAGGAAGAGATGGTGCTGATCGCGCCGCTCAACCATGCCCCGATCCACCGCGCACAAGACGTGAACGGCGAAAACATCTACGCCTTTCGTTCCAATTGCTCTTATCGCCACCACTTTGAAAGCTGGTTCGCCAAGGACGCCGCAGTGCCCGGCAAGATTTTCGAAATGGAGTCCTATCACGGCATGCTGGCCTGTGTCAGCTCCGGTGCTGGCCTGGCGCTGATGCCGCGCAGCATGCTCGAAAGCATGCCGGGCTGCACCACCGTGAGTGTGTGGCCGTTGTCTGAGTCCTTTCGCTATTTGCGAACCTGGCTGGTGTGGCGCCGGGGGACGGTGTCGCAAAGCCTGACCATGTTCGTGCGTTTGCTCGAGGAGCGATGCGCAGCGGCGGACCTGCTGACTTGAGCGAATCGCGCCGCCATCGATCAGCAGATTCTGCCCGGCCGAAATAGCAGGGCTGCGCAAAAACCGTCAGTGCGAATGACGCGGCTCGCCGCCACTTCGAGCGATGACCCGCATATGCAGGGTGGCCGGCTCCAGGCATCCGCCCGTCGATAACTGTCCAACCAATTGCCGGTACAGCTCTTGCCACGGCGTTTGGGACGCGGGGATGTTTGGCGTCCACTCGGCGCGACGGCGGGCCATTTCGGCTTCGTCGACCAGCAGGTTTACCGATCTCGCGTTGAGGTCCACACGCAGGCGGTCGTTGGTTTTCAGCAGCGCCAAACCTCCGCCGACAGCGGCTTCCGGGGACATGTTGAGGATCGAAGGGCTGGCCGAGGTGCCGCTCTGGCGACCGTCGCCCAGGCACGGCAGAGAGTCGATGCCTTGCTTGATCAGTGCTGCCGGTGGCGCCATGTTCACCACTTCGGCGCTACCGGGGTAGCCCACGGTGCCGGCGCCACGAATCACCAGGATGCAGCGCTCGTCGATTTCCAGCGCCGGGTCGTCGATTCGGGCGTGATAGTCCTCCGGACCTTCGAACACAATTGCCCGTGCTTCAAAGCTGTTTTCTGCGCCTGGCTCGGACAGATAAGTCTTGCGGAACGCCTCGCCGACCACCGACATTTTCATGATTGCGCTATCGAAGAAGTTGCCGCTGAGAACGATGAACCCCGCGCGATGTTTGAGAGGGGTCTCGAAGGGATAGATCACGTCAGCGTTGCTGGTCAGACTGCTGCTGACGATTTCGCCGATCGTCTTGCCGCTGACCGTGGCGCAGTCTTCGTGCAGGCGCCCGGCTTTTTGCAATTCATGCATGACCGATGGCACGCCGCCCGCGCGATGGAAACCTTCGCCCAGGTATTTGCCGGCCGGCATGCAATTGACCAGCAGCGGCACATCTTCGCCAATCCGTTGCCAGTCATCCAGGCTCAACTCGACACCCATGTGTCGGGCGATGGCGATCAGGTGCGGAGGGCAGTTGCTTGACGCGCCGAGCGCCGACGCGACGGCGATGGCGTTTTCGAAGGCTTCGCGGGTCATGATGTGTGACGGGCGTACATCCTGCATCACCAGTTCGCAAATGCGCTTGCCGGTGGCGTAGGCCATTTGACCGCGCTCGCGGTAGGGCGCCGGAATACTCGCGCAACCCGGCAACGACATGCCCAGCGCTTCGGCCAGTGCGTTCATCGACAGTGCGGTGCCCATGGTGTTGCAGTGACCCACCGAAGGCGATGCCGCGGTGGTCATTTCCATGAAGCCTTCGTAATCGATTTCACCGGCCGCCATCAGGTTGCGCGCGTGCCAGAGCACGGTGCCGGAGCCGATCAGTTCGCCCTTGTGATGACCGTCGAGCATCGGCCCGCCGGACAGCACAATGGACGGCAGGTCAGTGGTGGCGGCGGCCATCAGGCAGGCCGGGGTGGTCTTGTCGCAACCGGTGGTGAGTACAACACCATCCAGCGGATAACCGTGGAGAATCTCCACCAGTCCCAGATAGGCCAGGTTCCGATCCAGTGCGGCAGTAGGCCGGCGTGACTGTTCGGCGATCGGGTGGACGGGGAATTCCATGGGGATGCCACCGGCATCACGAATGCCGGCCTTGACCCGCTGCGCGAGTTCCAGATGATGACGGTTGCAAGGTGTCAAGTCGCTGCCGGTCTGGGCGATGCCAATGATCGGGCGACCCGATTGCAGCTCTTCTCGGGTCATGCCGTAGTTCATGTAGCGTTCGACATACAGGGCAGTCATGTCCGCGTGGGCAGGGTCGTTGAACCATTGCTCGCTGCGCAGACGGCGTTTAGGGGTGTCACTCATGATTCATGTCTCTCTTGTAATTGGATGAATCGACAATCTGTTCTGGATCAGCGTGGCAGCAGTCCTCGGGACGCCAGGTTACGCAGCAAGGCGCTCACGCCAAAGGTCCAAGGCGTTGCCTCGCAGCTGTGGGTCACCTGATTGTGCAGGCTGCCGAGCAACGGGCTGCTGATGCTGACCCGGTCCCCCAGTTTGTGGGTGAAACCACTGCCGACATGATCGCGATCTTCGGTAGGCGCGAACAGGGTACCGAGAAACAGCAGGAAACCATCGGGGTATTGGTGGTTGGCGTTGAGGGTCTGGCCAGCGAGGTCCTGCGGGTCACGGCTGATCTGGCTCATGGAGCTCGATCCGTGCATCCGGTAACCGTCCTCACCTTGCACCTCAAGGTCGACCACGCAGGCACGGACATCGTCCAGGCTGAAGTGCTCGTCGAACAGGCGGATGAACGGCCCGATCGAGCAGGATGCGTTGTTGTCCTTGGCCTTGCTCAGCAGCAGCGCGCTGCGGCCTTCAAAGTCCCGCAGGTTGACGTCATTGCCCAGGGTCGCACCGTGAATCTGCCCGCGACTGTTCACCGCCAGCACCACTTCCGGTTCCGGGTTGTTCCACTGCGAACCCGGATGAATGCCAATCCGGCTGCCGCTGCCAACAGAGGCCAGAACCGGTGCCTTGGTGAAGATTTCCGCGTCCGGACCGATGCCCACTTCCAGGTATTGCGACCACATGCCTTGTTCGATCAACAAGGCTTTCAGACGCATGGCCTGCTCTGAGCCAGGAACGATCGAACGCAGGTTGTCACCGATCACACCGTGCACGGTGGCCCGCACGGCTTCGGCTTTGGCGGCGTCGCCACCGGCCTGCTCCTCGATCACACGCTCGATCATGCTGGCGGCGAATGTCACGCCGGCGGCCTTGATCACCTGCAAGTCCAGAGGGGCCAGCAGGTAAGGTCGGGACGGGTCGGCGTCAGGTCCGGTGTTGGCGAGCAAGGCTTCGATGCTGGCAATGAAGGTGCCCGGCGTCTCGCGCACTGCCGACAGAGGAGCGTCCGATTCCAGCAAGTCACTCAGGGTCGCGAAGCGCTCCGACAGATCGAACACGCCGTCGGCGCGCAGGACGATCGGCGAAGGTCCGGCGATCTGGCCTGGTACCCAGGCGCGACCGATCAAGGTACCGGCGACGCCATCGACGGGCAGGGTGTTTTCGGGAGTAAGCAATAGCGACATGGGGCATCTTCCTGGTTCGTAAAGACTTCACGCTAGGACGGACAGTCGATAAACTCCAATGAGATAAATTCAGTATTCGATAACTTGCGGTTATTACCTGTGCGAGGCGTGTTCATGTCAGATCTGTCCTTCTCCAGTTTCTGCGGTTGGCTCAAGTTCAGGCATTTGCTGCTGATCGACACGTTGGGGCGCACCCGTAACATGCACCTGGCGGCGCAACAGATGAACCTCAGCCAGCCGGCCATCAGCAAGATGCTCAAAGAGATCGAAAGCCTGCTCGGTTTCGCCTTGTTCGAGCGCCAGCCACGGGCCATGCCGCCCACGGCGCTGGGCGAGCACGTGCTGCGCTATGCGCAAATCGCCTTGAACGATGCGCGCTCCTTCGTCGAGCAAATCAGCAGCCTGCGCGAAGGGGGGCACGGTCACCTCAAGGTCGGCGGAATATTTGCCGCTACGGCGGTGGCCCTGCCCGAGGCGATCTTGCAGATCAAACAGCGCTGGCCATTGCTGTCGATCGAGGTGGTGGAGCAAACCAGTAACCACCTGATGGAAATGCTTGAAGAGAAGAAACTGGACCTGGCCATCGCCCGTTTCACCGATCAAAGCCAGCAACAGCGGTACGACTTTCAACCGCTGGCTCCCGAACCATTCTGCATTGTGGTCAACGACCGGCACCCACTGGCAGGTGTCGGCCCCATCTCGTTGGAGCAACTGGTGGACTTGCCATGGATTCTTTACCCGGTGGGTACGCCGATTCGCGGGCGCATGGAACTCGCGTTCGCCGAAGCCGGCGTGGGTATGCCCCGCAACACCGTCGACACCATTTCGATGCAGACCTTCCTCCAGGTGCTGCAGCGTGGGCCGATGATCGGGATGCTGCCCAATGCCATGGTCAACCCACTGCTCGAAAGCGGTCAGCTCAAGACGCTGGATACGCCTTTGCATTTGGTCCCGCAGGACTACGGCATCCTCACCCGCAAGGGCGAGCAGCTGGTGGGAGCGGCTCTGGAGTTTGCCGAAATACTCAAGGACAACGCCCGTTTGAACAACGATTCGGCGAGTTAAATACGATGGGGTTTATCGGTCGTTTCGATAACGGATCGTTATCGGTTAATCCAAAAATGCCATTGGGAAAGAATCGATTCGCGACAGTACAGTAGCGACCAGCTTTCAATCAGGGTCAGGAGACTGTCATGCCCGAACTGTCCGGACACAATTTCATCGCGGGAGGCCGCAGCGCCGCCGGATCGGTGGTGTTGCACAGCGTTGATGCGACGACCGGGCAACCTTTGCCCACGGCCTTCATTCAAGCCACGGTCGAGGAAGTGGACGCCGCGGCAACGGCCGCCGCCCAGGCCTATCCGGTTTATCGTCATCTGCCGGCCGCCCGTCGTGCCGAGTTCCTTGAGGCCATTGCCACAGAGCTGGATGCACTGGGCGATGATTTCGTTGCCCTGGTCTGCCAGGAAACCGCTTTGCCGGCGGCACGTATCCAGGGCGAACGCGCTCGCACCAGCGGCCAGATGCGCCTGTTCGCCCAGACCCTGCGTCGCGGCGACTTCTACGGTGCACGCATCGATCTGCCACTCCCGGCACGCCAACCCTTGCCGCGCGTCGATCTGCGTCAGTGTCGCCTGGGTGTCGGCCCGGTGGCGGTGTTCGGCGCCAGTAACTTTCCGTTGGCATTTTCTACCGCTGGAGGTGACACCGCGGCTGCGCTCGCTGCCGGTTGTCCGGTGGTGTTCAAAGCCCACAGCGGACACATGGCGACCGCCGAACGAGTGGCCGAAGCCATCGTTCGCGCCGCCGAGCATACCGGCATGCCTGAAGGCGTGTTCAACATGATCTTCGGTGCCGGCGTGGGTGAAACGCTGGTCAAGCATCCGCTGATTCAGGCCGTCGGTTTCACCGGTTCACTCAAGGGTGGCAGGGCGCTGTGCGACATGGCCGCCGCCCGCCCGCAACCGATCCCGGTATTTGCCGAGATGAGCAGCATCAACCCGGTGCTGGTCCTGCCCGAGGCATTGCAAGTGCGCGGCGAGCGCATCGCTACCGAACTGGCGGCGTCGGTGGTCATGGGCGCGGGGCAGTTCTGCACCAATCCCGGCCTGGTCATCGGCATTCGCTCACCGGCCTTCAGCCACTTTGTGCAGACGCTCAGTGCCTTGATGGCTGATCAGCCCGCGCAAACCATGCTCAATGCGGGCGGCCTGCGCAGTTACGTTCACGGTTGCGAAACGTTGCTGGCGCATCCGCAGATCATTCATCTGGCAGGGCGGACACAGCAGGGCAATAAGGCGCAGGCGCAATTGTTCCAGGCAGATGCCAGCCTGCTGCTGACGGGCAACGAGTTGCTGCAGGAAGAAATCTTCGGTCCGGCCACCGTGGTGGTTGAGGTGGCCGATCGGGCCGAACTGTTGGCGGCCTTGCACGGTTTACGCGGCCAACTGACCGCGACCTTGCTGGGAGAGACGGCAGAGTTGGAACAGTCCGCCGACCTGGTGGCGCTGCTTGAGCAAAAAGTCGGTCGCGTACTGGTCAATGGTTACCCCACCGGTGTGGAAGTCTGCGATGCCATGGTCCACGGCGGTCCTTGGCCGGCGACATCCGATGCCCGTGGCACCTCGGTTGGCACATTGGCCATCGATCGCTTCCTGCGTCCGGTGTGCTACCAGAACTTCCCGGACGCCTTGCTTCCTGACGCGCTGAAGAACCGCAATCCATTGGGACTGACGCGCCTGGTCAACGGAGAAAAAACCACCGAAGCACTCTAGTCATTGCGCTATGCCGAGTGAACGGTTCACTCGGCCTGACCCATTCGATAAAAACAATCAGGCATGTCCACATGCCCAGGGGTTACCTCATGCAAACGATATCCGAGCAATTGCCCGCGCAGGCGCAGGCCAGCGCCCTCGAATTTGAAGACCGGACCTACCGCAAGGTGATCTGGCGAATTCTTCCTGTCCTGCTCCTGTGTTACATGGCGGCTTACCTGGACCGGGTCAATATCGGCTTTGCCAAACTCGACATGCTCAACGAGCTGCAGTTCAGCAACACCGTCTATGCCTTGGGCGCCAGTATGTTCTTCTGGGGCTACTTCCTGTTTGAAGTGCCAAGCAACCTGTTGCTGCATCGCTACGGCGCGCGCTTCTGGATTGCCCGGATCATGTTGACCTGGGCCGTAATCTCCATGGCCGTGGCGTTCACCGTGCCGCTGGCGGGTTTCTTCCACATCGAATCGAGCACGATGTTCTACGTGCTGCGCTTCTTGTTGGGTATCTGTGAAGCCGGCTTTTTCCCGGGTGTGATTCTGTACCTCAACTACTGGTTTCCGACCCATCGGCAAAGCCGGGTGATGTCCGGGTTCCTGATGGCATTGCCGGTCAGCCTGACCCTGGGCGGGATCCTTTCCGGTTGGCTGATGAGCAGCATGCAAGGTGTGCAGGGCATGTCCGGATGGCAATGGATGCTGATCATCGAAGGCATTCCCTCGATCATCATGGCGTTCGTCGTCATCGTCTGCCTGGCCAACAACATCGACTCCGCCAAATGGCTGTCCGCTGCGGAGAAAGCCTTGCTCAAGGCCAATCTGCAAACCGATAACCAGGGCAAGGCTTCGCGCCTGAGCGAGGTGTTTTTCAATCCACGGGTGTGGTTGCTGGTCCTGATCCTGCTGACCTTCAACACCGGCTTCTACGGCCTGGCGTTCTGGATGCCCTCGATCATCAAGAGCACGGGCATCACCAACAGCTTGCACATTGGCCTCCTGACCGCCATTCCCTATTCGATTGCCACGGTTGCGATGCTGCTCAACGCACGGCACTCCAACCGGACTGGTGAGCGTCGTATGCACGCGGCGATTCCGGCCTTCATCGGTGGTTTGGGGTTGATCCTGAGCGCGTATTTCGCCGACAACCTGGTGTTGTCCGTGTTGTTCCTCAGCGTATCTGCCTCGGGGATCCTCAGCCTGATGCCGATTTACTGGACCCTGCCAGGGACCGTGCTTTCCGGCGTCGCCGCTGCGGCGGGTATCGGCATGATCAACGCCTTCGGCAACCTCTCCGGTTTCACCGGCTCGATGATCACCGCCGTCGCTGAAAACCTGACCGGCAATATCAACAACGGCACCTATGTACTGGCGCTGTGCTTGTTCGTCAGCGGCGGGCTGATCCTTGCCATTCCCGCGTCGATGCTCGGCAGAACCCCTAAAACAGCACCCCTCACCGCGAAGCTGGAGGCTGCATGAACCTGCAGAACAAACGGGTGCTGATCACGGCGGCGGGGCAGGGTATCGGCATGGCCAGCGCCATTGCCTTTGCCCGGGCCGGTGCCGAAGTGTTTGCCACGGACCTCGATATCAGCAGGCTGGAAGGGCTTGAAGGCATAACGGCGATTACCCTGGACGTGACATCGACTACCGCCATCAGCGAAATCAGTGAGCGCATCGGCGCACTGGACGTGCTGTTCAACTGCGCGGGCTACGTGCACAGTGGCAACATTCTCGAATGCGATGAAGCGGACTGGGCGCGGTCGATGGACATCAACGTCACCGCCATGTACCGCATGATCCGCGCGTTCCTGCCGGGCATGCTGGAACGCGGAGGTGGATCAGTCATCAACATGTCATCGGTGGTTTCCAGCATCAAAGGCGTGCCCAACCGTTTTGCCTATGCTGCCAGCAAAGCGGCGGTGGTAGGGCTGACCAAGGCGGTTGCCGCCGACTTCATCAGTCAGGGCATTCGCTGCAACGCCATTTGCCCCGGTACCGTGGAGTCGCCGTCGCTGCGTCAGCGCATTGCCGCCCAGGCCGCGCAACAAGGCGTCGACGAAGCACGGGTCTACCAGCAATTCCTTGACCGCCAACCCATGGGGCGCATCGGCAGTGCCGACGAGATCGCCCAGTTGGCTTTGTACCTGGGCAGCGATGCGTCCGCCTACACCACAGGCGGTGTGCATGTCATCGATGGCGGCATGAGCATCTGAAACCCGCTTCGCACTTTCGGTTTGAGCAGGAGAACTAAATGAAACTGTTGCGTTATGGCGAAAAAGGTTCGGAAAAACCGGGCCTGCTGGATGCCGATAATCAGATCCGCGACCTCTCGGCGCATGTACCGGATATCGCCGGGCTGGCCCTCAGCCCGGAAAGTCTGGCAACGCTTGCCGCCATCGATCCGTCCAGCCTGCCCATCGTTGCCGGTCAGCCACGGATAGGCGCCTGCGTCGGCCAGGTCGGTAAGTTTGTCTGCATTGGTCTGAACTACGCCGACCATGCGGCCGAGTCGAACATGGAAGTGCCGAAAGAGCCGATCATCTTCAACAAATGGACGAGTGCCATCTGCGGCCCGAACGACAACATCGAGATCCCGCGCGGTTCAAAGAAGACCGATTGGGAAGTCGAACTCGGCGTGGTCATCGGCAAAGGCGGGCGCAACATCGATGAAGCCAACGCCATGGAGCATGTCGCCGGCTACTGCGTGATCAACGATGTCTCTGAGCGCGAATGGCAACTGGAGCGGGGCGGTACCTGGGACAAGGGCAAAGGCTTCGATACCTTTGGCCCGCTCGGCCCGTGGCTGGTAACCCGCGATGAAATCACCGATCCGCATGCGCTGGACCTGTGGCTCGATGTCGACGGACACCGCTACCAGCAAGGGAATACGCGGACGCTGATCTTCAACGTGCCGCAACTGATTGCTTACCTGAGTCGTTGCATGAGCCTGCAACCTGGCGATGTGATTTCGACGGGCACGCCGCCGGGCGTCGGTTTGGGCATCAAGCCACAGCCGGTTTTCCTGCGTCCGGGGCAGACCATTCGCCTGGGCATCGCGGGGTTGGGCGAACAGCAGCAAGTTACCGTGCAGGCGGATTGAGGCAAGCGTTCCCAAACACCAGAAATGACAGAGCCCCGAGCGATCGGGGCTTTGTCGTTTTTCTCGGGTCTTGTTAACTCAAACTCAACTTAGCGAGGGCAAATCACTAACGTCGCACGGGTCCCCGTTGGCGTTCGATTTTCCAGCTTGATTTCCCCTCCCGTACGATCTGCGATTGCCTTGACGATGGCCAGCCCCAGGCCTGCCCCTTGGCCATTGCCACGGCTGTAAAAGCGCTCAAGGAGCCGATTGCGTTCCGACTCTTCGATTCCCGGGCCTTCGTCCTCGACGGATAACTCATAGCGATCTTCTTTTCTTTCCAGGCGCACGCTGATCAAGCCGTTAGCCGGTGAAAAATTTGCCGCATTCGTCACTAGATTGTTCAAGGCAATGTGGATGTCGGCCGAATCGATCCTGACCGGGCCGATGTCATCATCCGCATCGAAAACCAGTTCAAGTCCTTTGCTCAAAAGCCAGGGAGTCAACTGCACCAGGCTTTCTCGAACGGTGGCTGTGAGGTCAATGGGGGGAGGGATTTTGGCTGCCGTCTTCGGTTCGAGACGCGCCATGGTCAGCAATTGGTTGACCAGCCGGCTGGTACGATCGACGCCGGCGATCAGGTGTTCAAGTGATTCGCGTCGGTCATTTTCGGTGCCGGCCTCCAGCAGGTTTTGTGCGTGCACCCGCAAGACGGCCAAGGGCGTGCGCATTTCGTGGGCGGCGTCGGCAATGAAGCGCCGCTCACGTCCGAGCACGTCCTGAATTTGCGCAAGCATGCGGTTGAGTGCCGCCTGCATCGGTTCCAGTTCGCTGGGCAGCGGTGTCATTTGCAGCGGCTCCAGAGAGCCGCTATGGCGTGCGCGCAGGGTTGCGGCCATATCGGCTAACGGCTTGAGCCCCCAGCCGATGGCCAGCCAAACCATCGCCGCGAGGATCAGGCTGCCCAGCATGTTCGGCCACAGGGTGTGGCGGACGATGCGATCGACCAGATCCGCCCGCACATCGTCGCGTTCACCGACCCAGATACGCAGGCCATTTTGTTTGTCTTCAAGGACAAAGGCGCGCCAGTGACGATTGTTCAAATCCACCACATCACTGAAACCGGGTGTGTTCGGTGGCGTGCCGAACGAGGGCGCACTGGCGGTGTGCACCAGCACTTCACCTTTGGGACTCCACACCTGAAAGGCGATTTTCCTTTCGTACGGATGACCATCGCCGCGAGGCACTGCCTCGCCCAGCGCCGTATTGAACGCCTGGTACAGATCCGCATGTTCCTTACTCGCCAACGGCATGCGCATCACGCCTTGCAACAGGCGGGCATTCTGCGCCAGTTGCGCATCGTAGACCTCGGCGATTTCGTGGTTGCTGTCGTGCACGTTAAACAGGCTGATCACCGCCAGCCCGGCGAGCATCAAGCCGATGATCAGCGTCAGCGTACGGCGACGGATCGACGTCATCGACGTTCCTCCACCAGATAGCCCACACCACGAACGGTGCGGATCAGGTCGGTGGAGAATTTCTTGCGCAGGTGATGGATGTGCACTTCCAGGGTGTTGCTTTCCGCTTCTTCATTCCAGCCGTACAGCAATTGCATCAAATGATCGCGGGTCATGACGCGACCCGGTGGCGAGAGCAATTCGTGCAACAACTGGTATTCCTTGGGTGTCAGCCCCACGGGCTGGCCAAGATAGCTGACCTGCTGCGTGCCGGGGTTGAGGCTGATGCCGGCGTGTTCGATCAGCATTTGCGCGCGTCCGGCGCTGCGCCGCAGCAGGGCGCGCAACCGGGCTTTGAGTTCGGCCAGGTCGAACGGTTTGATCAAGTAGTCATCGGCGCCGGCATCCAGTCCGGCGATGCGGTCTTCGGTGGCATCGCGGGCGGTGAGTATCAGGACCGGCAAGTTGGAACCGCTGTCGCGCAGGCGCCGCAGCACTTCGAGACCGTCCATGCGCGGCAGGCCGAGATCAAGCACGGCCAGGTCGAAGGTTTCACTGAGCAGGGCATGCAGGGCGCTGCTGCCGTCCTTGATCCAGTCGACGGTGTAGCCTTCGCGCCCGAGGGCCTGGTGAATGCCTTCGCCGAGGGCGACGTCATCCTCGATCAGTAATAAACGCACGCGAACTCCTGTCAGTCGAGTTTTCTGTTTACGTCCACCAGCAACGTCTCGATCTCTTTGCGGCGCCCGGCATCGGCCGTTTCGCGGTTGGGGCGAGGGGCGGCGAGCAGCGCCTTTTGCAACGCTGCCTTGGCCTCAGAGTAGCGCTTTTGACGGTAAAGGTGATCGCCCCAAAAGTACAGGCTGTCGATGCCATTGGGGTTCATTTGCAAGGCAAGCTTGAGCAGTTGTTCGGCCTTGTCTGAATCACCAAAACCGATGGGCCAGCCCGGTACGCGGTCATACAGTGCGCCGAGGCTGGTGTAAGCCGAGCCTTGCAGGGCTTTGGGGTCCAGAGTCAGGGATTTTTCCAGGTCAGCCTTGGCGTCTTTGGCTTTGCCCAATGCCCCGAGCCCGCCTTGGGCGCCGGCCCAACTGCTGGTGACAATGCCCTTCCAGATCCACGCTTCGGCCACGGCCGGGCGTTCCTGGCTGAAGGCGGAGGCTTGCGCGGCCAGTTGTTCGAAGGCTTGCTCGCGTTGTTTTTCCGGCATTTCGTATTGAATGTGCGCCCAACTCTGCTGGAGGGCAGAGAGGCGTTGCTGGTCGGCGCTGTCGAGGGCCCAGGCGATCTGGCTGAAGGCGCCTATCAAAAGGCAGGCAAAGATTTTTTTCATGGTTTTTGCTCGTTCTCGGGTTTGTGGCTCAGACGGCGGATCAGTGGCAATTGCTTGCGCAGGCCTCGATCCACCAGGTTGGGCAACAGGCTGTTGAGACGCACGAAAAAACGTTCCGGCCAGCCCAGGTAAAGGTCGCGGTGGTCGCCGGCGATGGCGTGGAGGACGGCCGAGGCCACGGTTTTCGGGTCGTCGACATTGGCCTTGAGGGCATCGTTCAGGGCTTGGGCCGCCGCGCTGTTCATCGATGTGCGGGTGGCGCGGGGTGCCACGTACAGAACACTGACCCGGGTATCCGCCAGTTCCCGGCGCAGGGCTTCGGAAAAACCGCGCAGGGCAAACTTGGTGGCGCAGTAACTGGCATAACCGGGGTAGCCGATCGAACCGTAGGTCGAGCCGACATTCACCACCATGGCACTGTCGGCTTGCTTGAGCTGCGGCAACAGCAGCTTGGTCATGCAAATCGGTGCACTGACGTTGACCGCCAACATGGCGTTGATGTCGCTGTCATCGAGCTGTTCCAGCATGGCGAAATGATTGACGCCGGCGGCATTGATCAACAGGTTGATGCCGCCGATGGCCTCAACGGCGGCCAGTACCTTGTGCCGGTCGAAGGGCAACGTCAGGTCGGCGGCCACCCAGTGCACATTCTGCGGATAGCGCGCGAGCAGCGGCAGCAGTGACTCCTGGTGACGAGCCACGGCCAGGACCCGGGCACCGGCGGCGCACAGTGCGCTGGCGATCTCCATGCCGATGCCGCCACTCGCGCCGGTCAGGACCACACGGGCCTCATGCAGCTGCATGTTGGACTTCCAGGCGGCCCGGCAAACCGCGGAACATGTCGGCGTAAAGCCGGTACACCACTTTCGAGGCGTGGATCACGGCGGCCTGGTCGGCGCTGTCGTCGAGTTGATTCATGAGCCGGCGATAGGTCTGCATGTGCTCGATGTCCAGCGAACCGTGGGAGCTCAAATAACTGAAGGCGCTTTCCGGCAAGGCCAGGTGCTCACGGATGCTGCCCGCCGCGTGAGTCGCCAGGGCGATGCTGGTGCCTTCCAGTACGTTGACCATGCCGAACAGCCCCACCGGGTTGCCCCGGGCAATCAGGTCGTAGAGAAAGCCGACCATCAGTTCAATCGGCAGCGAGGGCTGGCCGTTGCGCACCGCTTCGCGATCACCGCCACAGGCGGCTATGTCGTCGAGCACCCATTGTTCGTGGCCGTATTCATCCTCGATGTATTCACACACCGCCTTGCGCAGCCATTCCAGGCGTGTGGGCAGGCGCGCGCCGCACGCCATCATCAGCGGCACGGTATGGCGCACGTGGTAGTACGCCTGAGCGAGAAACGCCCGATAGCTTTCAAGACTGACCTGGCCTTGCAGCGCATCGAGGATGATCGGCAGGTTGAACAGTTCGTGGCGCTCTTGTTGAGTGGCTTCTTGCAGAGTGTCGAAAAACGTCATGATGCGGGCTCCTCGGAATGGGGAAATTCGGTCAGTTGTGCGCGGTATAACGCGACGATGGCGTCCCGGCGCGGGCGGCCATTGGCAGTCAGCAGGCCATTGGCGGCAGTGAAGGGTTCATTCAGGCGTGTCCAGTGATGCACCTGGGCATAATCGGGCAACGCGTCGTTGGCTTCGGCGACGGCAGCAGCCAGTTGTTCGTCCGTGCAGTCCGGGCGATTGGGCCACAGCAGTGCGTGATTTCGCGGCAGGGCCTCGCCATACACAAAAGCCTGGGCGATGTGTTGGCGTTGGGTGAGTTCCGCTTCGACCCATTCCGGGTTGACGTTGCGCCCGTAGCTGGTGATGAATTGATGCTTTTTGCGACCGTTGAGGAAGAGGAAACCCTGCGCGTCGAACTCCCCCAGATCGCCGCTGTGCCACCACTCGTCGGTGTAGGCCGGCTCACCCAGGTAACCGAGCAAGAGCGAGCC
Organism: Pseudomonas sp. BF-RE-21; assembly: GCF_019947305.1. Lineage (NCBI taxonomy): Bacteria > Pseudomonadati > Pseudomonadota > Gammaproteobacteria > Pseudomonadales > Pseudomonadaceae > Pseudomonas > Pseudomonas sp. BF-RE-21. The sequence continues at coordinate 95,296 of NZ_JAGYGF010000016.1, forward strand.
CTTGATCAGTACCTCACCGTCTTCGGCCAGTTTCACTTCGACGTGGGGCAGGGGCCGGCCGACGCTACCTGCACGGTACGCTGCAGGGCGATTGAGGCAGACGACCGAAGCGCATTCGGACAGGCCGTAACCTTCATAGACCGGCAGGCCGACATGTCGGGCGCGTTGCAATAAGTCCTTAGAGACCCGCGCGCCACCGACGGCGGCAAAGCGCAGTGTTTGCGGATTGAACGCGTTCTGTTCGGTTGCGCTGACCAGCATCAGCAGCAGTTGCGGCACCAGAATCAGACTCTCGGGCGAACGACTGGCCAGGCAACCGAGCAGGCGCGGTACATCGACGCCGCTGGCGCCCCGGATGCCCAGGGTTTTCTGGCTCGGCAGGCTCAGGGTGGCACCGGCGTAGAGCGCGGCGTAGCAGCCCAGGTTCTCCAGCAGGATCGCCAGCGGCAACAGCGCCAGGTGATGCTGTGGTTCAGTGGGTTTGCTGGCCTGATCCAGTTCCCGCGCTACCCGCAACAAGCTGTCGGCGCTCAGGCACACGCCTTTGGGAGTCCCGGTGGTGCCGGAGGTGAAGGTCAGTTTGGCCGTGCCGGGGAGCATTCGGCTCGGGCCGGCAAACGGGCGTCGCCAGAACTCGGCGCTTTTCTCATAGCCGGCAACGAGCAGTTCGGCTTCGAATTCCGGTTCGGCAATCACTCGTTCTGCCTGGCTCTGTTCCAGGCAGTGGGCACGCTGTGCGGGGCTGAAGAAGGGGGGCAAGGTCACGCAAGCAAGGCCTTCGAACAGCGCGGCCAAGTCCCAGAGTATGGCCTCGACGCCGTTGTCCAGAGCCAGGGCGATGACGCTTGCCTGTTCATCGCGCAGACGCTGTTGGCGGTACTTCACTTCAGCGTACAGCGTGGCGTAATCGATTTTCAGGGTGTCGCCCCACAGGGCAATGACGTTGCTCTTGCGCTCGGCATGGCTGCGCAAGGCCTGCTCGAATCGTTGGCATTCAGGCGACATGGCAGGCTCCGTCAAGGGACGATGGCAAGCCCAGCCGGCTGAACAGACCGATGTTGCGCAAATGAATGAAGCCGGCGCGGATGTTGCCGACGTGAACCCAGGGTTTGCTTTCGTAGTAGCTGCCCCAACTGTGCCGGTCGTCGCCCAGTCGCTGCGGGTCGGCGGCGCAGAGAGTCACCGGTTTCAGGCCCAGTCGGTGAAAGCTGTTGACCAGGCCCATGTTGCCGGTGAATGCCACCCATTCCAGCCCGCCCATGGCCAGCAGATAGGTAATGGCAATGATGCTCATCCGGGCATTGCCGGTGTCGGTGGCGGCCAGATTGCCGACCTCGACGATGCCGGCAGGGTCCACCGGACGCTCCACCACGGCGCTGATCAATGCCTGGATCGGTTTGTCCAGATAACGCTCCAGAAACAACGGCTCGTCACGGCCCAGACGTACCCCGGCGACCGCGCACAGTTCGCCGTCGGTGCTGCTTATGCCGAACAACTGCGGCATGAAATGACGAATGTCTGCACCGTGAACCTTGCGAAAGCGTTGCTGGATAAAGTTCTCGAATACCGGCCTCTGGTCATCGCCCGGCAAGGCGCGGGACAGGACGATCTGTGGCGTTTCTGCCTGGCCGAAGTGCAGCGGCAGTGCAATGTTCCAGTCGAAATCGGGCATGGGCGGAACGCCTCCCTCTATAAGTTTGGGGGGAGTATCCGAGGCATTTCTTAACGAAATCTGAAGGTGGAAAAAGGTTCGTTGAGCGCTGTTCTTCAGACTGTCTTAAGTTTTGACCGACAGGCTGCGTGCCGCCGGTTCAAAGCAACCGCTCAGAGGCTGTCGCACGGCAGTCGTCCTAAATTTTGATGAGGCGTGTTTATGACCCGCGAGATAGCCACAGATCGTTACGCAAAGCTGTCGATCACCCTGCACTGGCTGATGTTGGCGCTGTTCGTCGGCGTGTATGCGTGCATTGAGATCAAGGGGCTGCTGCCACGCGGCAGCAACGCACGAGCTCTGTTCCTGGGGTTGCATGGGCTGTTCGGGATAAGCATTTTCGCTCTGGTCTGGATTCGCCTGCTCGGGCGTCTGACGCCGCGTCCACCGATCACGCCAACCCCGCCGGCCTGGCAGACCGGCCTGTCACACCTGATGCACCTGGCGCTGTATGGCTTGATGATTGTGACGCCACTGATGGCCTGGTTGATGCTGGCTGCGGGAGGCAAGCCCTTGCCGTATTTCGACGTCTATCTGTCGGCACCGGTGTCGGTGGATCCGGATCTGGCCAAGCGATTCAAGTACTGGCACGAATGGCTTGGCACCAGCGGCTATTGGCTGATCGGCCTGCATGCGCTCGCTGGCCTGTTCCATCACTATTGGGTCGGTGATAACACCCTTGCCCGGATGTTGTCTGGACGAAGCAGGTCATGAATTCAGTGCGCTCTTGACCCAGACGGCGGTTGCTCACGATGTTCAGGGGCATGGCGAGGGTCGCCTAATACTGCTCTGAATATGGAATAGGCCGTCTCGACTCACGGTGTTGTGTTTTACACCAACCTGAGACGGCTCAACGGCTACTAACTTCACTCATAGGAAAGTGTGATTGTTACTCCGGCATTCACCTTGCCGGGCGTAACAGTATCCCCGGTTCGAACATACTGCGCGGTGAGTGTTTTGGTCAGGCTTCCTTCGGGTGCAGACATAGTCCCCAATAGCCCTGAACTCCTTGGAGGATCCCCATTTTCTATCGATTTGGATTGCGGGGCCGGCGCATCAAACGTAAACGTGAAATATACCCTCAGCGATATTTCATCCCCTACAAATACCTCATCGACGCTAGGATTGGCGAACGTACCGGACTCCACGTCAAGTTTTGCTATTCAAGTTCTGGGAAACTGTTTGTCCGTAAGTTTCGGTCCTGATTCATCAGCAATAGGCACTATTAACCAAGGAAATTTTGGCAAATTCCCCAGCGCCGGTGGTCGTCTAGGTAAATAGTTTGTTGTTCGCTATCTCAGGACTTCCACCCTCTTTGTTACAGGCAAAGTAAAAGCAGGAATATCAATGACAATGACTTACCAATAAACGCTCGGTCCCCGATTTCACGACCGGCCCATTGTGGTGGCAGCGAGGTTGGCGTGCGGCGATGACATCGGCAAGGCTTGAATGCCTGGATGACTACCTTTGGCCGGTGCGCTATCGCGTCTTCGCCCTGAAGGTTTGCCAGTGGTCTTGTTTTTTGACGGTGAGAATTGCGATCGGTAGAGCTGTCGGTGGGAGATTTTGGAGGCGCGCGACGGTAAACCCGCTCGGTGATGTCTCCTTTGGTGTTGAAGGTGCGGTGGCAGCTTGACGCTCTGTTTTTCCAGCAGGCGCCGTTGATTCCTATCCGTGTTCATGGCGATAGTTATCCTCGACCGGCGTTAACCGGCAGGCTGTATGTGAATTTGTGGGTTACGCTGGAAAGCAGGCAACGTGAGAACGCAAACGGTCTCTCATCATGGATGGATCAAGATGAAACTGATTTTGGTTGTGCTTGTTGTTGGTCTGTTGGCTTGGAAGCTTTCCCCTGAATTACAGTCCTGGGCTGAGGCTCGGCTATCGACGCCCCAAATCATCTCTACGGTCGTGGCTGTGCCGAAGCCTGTTTCGGCTCCAGTCAAATGCGATGGGCGCAAATACTGCTCGCAGATGACCTCGTGCGCAGAGGCGAAAAACTTTCTGCAAAATTGTCCCGGAATGAAAATGGATGGCGACAATGACGGAGTACCCTGTGAGATGCAGTGGTGCCGGTGACATTCGCCGTTCAGCAGCGGGCTTGTAGGTGGAAGAGGGCTTAGGCTGTTGCTTTGGATGCCAGCTCGCACTTGGCGGCCAGCTTCAGCAGGTTTTGAGTCGTCGGCTTGAAGCCTTCCGCGTTCGGGTAGTGAGCAAGGTCATGCCCATGCGGGTATTCCTCGAACGGACCATGGAAAGGCCAATTCATCTTCCAGTCCGCTCAGGTGGTGTAAGCATCCATCCCGTCACCCCAATAATCGGTTCCACCTCCCACGCTCAGGCAATGCCTGACATTCGACTTCTGGTCGTACGCCAGTTCGGAGTGCTTCGCTGATACATCCGAGGGGGGAGGTGATGGTATTCGGTCTTGCGGGGGGCACATATCAGTTCACTCGCGAGAAGTCGGGCGTCCATGCTGGAGCCGCCGGGACGCGGTTAGGATCAACGATTGTGGGCGAGACAATGCCCAGTTTCATTCGGGCGTACATGCGCCCTACGAGTGGGCGCTTGTCGCGGCTTTCCACGAACACCAACTGACGATCTATCAGCCCGCGTCGCTGGTACGCCCTGGCTTTGTAGCCAGTGAGATCCGCCAACTCTTCGTCAGAGAGAATTTCGGTTTCCATGATGGTACTCCATGCCACACGTGGCGGCAGAAGGTGGGACGGTGGTTATTCCCAGCCGTGTAGATAGGCTGGTCCGGTGAGCCCTTCAAGTTCTTGCAGCAGTGTCTTTTCCAGAGTCACGGTCTTGCCTTCGTCTTGGTCAAATGCCTCCGTGTTGTCGAGTATGTTGTCGTGGACCAGACGGTCTTCAGCATGCGGACCGTGCGCGGCACAAGCTCGCCGAACGGGTAGCTTTTGCTGCGCTTGTGCAACGCTGGGTTTTCTGTGGGTATGGGGTGCCTCTCTGAAGTCAACTACAGTTAATTGATCAGTAAAAAGGAGATTGAAATGGGACGTTTTAGATGTCCGATTTGCGAAACCGATGAGGCTCAGGAATTACAGGTTGCTCACAACGGGTTAGGTGTTGGGTGTGCTGCGTGCAGCGCCTACGAAATCACCAGGGAGGCCATCGAGAAGATGTTCAGCAATGGTTTTCGCTACAACGTGTCAATTTCCAGACAGTGGTTACAGCGGGAAAGAGACGCGGGAAATGTTCCGCTGATAACTTGGCAGGTCGCGGCAACGTTGGTTGCGCACCCTGATGCGGAAATCAAATAATCGAGGATTCAAGATGCTACAGCATGACTTACGTCCACTCGCCAAGGGGCATTGGCCCTTGCAGTGCTGTCATCAGCGGCAGGCTGACGCTGTTGCTGCACATGTTTTGGCGAGAGGGCTTGCCGTCCGATCGTGTCAGATGTGCCAAAAAAAGCTCACACCGCATCAAGCAAACATGACCGTCTTTTGAGTGATGGCTTTCTGATTTCATATTTGATATGTTTTGATTTTCTGAATTGGTCAATAATTTATAGGATTATATTTGTGAGCTTGGACCTTGTGGCGGACTTTGACGTAAAAAGGGATGTTTATCATTCGTTCGCGAAAACCGTTGCTGATCTTTTAGAGCGGTTGTTGCAGGCAAAGAAAACTTCATATCACTCTATTTCTTATAGATGTAAGACTCGTGATAGCTTTGAGCGGAAAGTTGATAGCAAACAAAGTTATACTTTGCTTGAGGAAATAACGGATCTGGCTGGTGCAAGGATAATTACTCATTTCTCAGATGATGTAGATGTAGTAGCGTCGTTGGTGGAGAGTGAGTTCAAAATTGACAGGGTTAATTCGATTGATAAGCGCGCCGCACTAGATCCTGATCGGTTTGGCTATTTGTCGCTACACTATGTCGTTTCGTTGAAAAGAGATCGTGAAAAACTTCAGGAGTATTCAGCATTCAAGGGGTTGAAAATTGAATTGCAGATTAGATCTATATTGCAACATACGTGGGCAGAAATCGAGCATGATATAGGTTATAAAAGTTCCGTTGAGGTCCCGAGAGGCATCAGAAGAAAATTTTCTAGGATGGCTGGTCTTTTGGAACTTGCAGACCAAGAGTTCGTGTCAATAAGGACTGAGCTTCAAAAGTATGAAAAATCAATAAAGTTGGAAGTTCTGAAAAATCCAGATAGAGTAGCGCTAGATAAAGTTACATATTTGGATTTTGTTCGTTCCGACTCTAAATGTCTTTCGGTAGATGCGGCAATCGCTGAAATGTGCAGTTTTACTTTTTTCTCAGTGCCAAAAAATGTATCAAGGCAGCTGGATGGTTTGTTGTTTTTTGGAATAAAAACTATCGAGCAGCTTAAAAACTCATTGATTGAAAATGAGGAGGATATATTGCGACGTGCTTCAGATGTTTCTGAAACTAGGTCTTCTGAAAATAAGCCTGTTCCTGTTTCAAGAGGGATTTCGATTTTTTATCTGACTCAAGTTCTTGCTGCCAATAGTGGGGATCCTGAAATTATTGATGCATTTTTTGTCGCTCGAAATTTGGGCGGCCCTGAGTTCAAAGAGTATCTTCTCAATTTCTCACAACGTAAGAAATAGAGGTGGTACGGTTGCGGATTTTTTAAACTGATCAATCTGTCGCGATTGATTTTCCGTTACCACAATTTCAGGTCGCGACGTGTTGGCAAAAAAGCGAGCGGACTTTTTAGCAGACCCCGCGGCGATGTTGATCAGGAACGGCGACTCCGTCTCCTGCCATTTCTCGAAGGCGTGGCGTTCACCCAGCACCTGCAGCGCATCCGCAAGTGCCTTCAACACAATCAGCGAGCGTCTCTCGGCGCCGATCCGTTCCAACAAGGTTTTCTCCTTGGCGCGCTTGTCCTTCTGAATTTCCGCGTTGCTCTTAGCCATCGCCTGCCTCTCCAATTCCGTGGGGTGGTAGATCCAGCCGTGTCTGTCGTCGGCGCTGGCGCACCTGGTTGCTGATGCGTCTCACGGCGGCCCCGGGAACTTGACGCTGTTTTTTCGGGTGATAAGCCAGGCAACAACGGCCGGTCGGGCAAGCAGCCTGGCGAGCGCCAGAAGAGATTGATCATGCGGCCTCCGCAACTGGCTGGCGGAAGACAGGAAGGGCGTCGGCCTGCTCGCGCACAGCCTTCATTCCCGCTTCGTCATAACCCCAGATGTTGCTGTCGTTGAACCGCTCAGGTCCGAGATAGCCAAGGTGCAGCGGCGCGCCTGTGTGGATGTAGTCGCGAAAGGCTTCGACCAGGCTGCGGAGCGTGCCGCCGTGACTGAATCCGCGCTACCGGCCACCCCATACCGTCTTGTGCGTGAAAATCCGTTTGCCGGTGTAGTCGTCGATGAGCCATACCTTACCGCGCTGATCTACTTCCATGCTGGCGTATCGGTTCACAGCCTGGCTGTAGAAGAACCGGCGGCCGTGGTCGGCGATGATCTTGATCGCCTGGTTGACCTGCTCGGCGCGCTGGCGCTTCAGGTTGAGTTTGTTTTCTGTGGGCATGGAGGAGCCTTGGCCGGTGTTCGGCTACAGTGAGTTGGTCATCGAAATGGAGATCGGACATGCAATGCTTAATTTGCCAAGCTGTTTCTAAAATTGTTCACACGACAGGATGCTGGTCCGAGGTCAAATGCTCGGCCGGATGCGGACACTTTAGGGTCTCAGCAAACCTTGTTGCGAAGATGAAGTTCAAGAACGAACTCTTTGACGTTGAACGAACAAGGCAATGGCTCGGGATGGCTCGGAACGAGGGGCCAGTACCGTTGATATCGACCTACGATTACAACGTTTCCTTATTGCACCGCGCCACTAAAGAGCGATCTGGCAGCACGGCGAGTCGTTCTAGGACATCGAACACTTCGAAATAGATTGATTTTTTACATCGGTCCGCCGCTGCGTGGGCATGGGGTGTCCTATGCCGGGTCATGCCCGGGCGGTGGAGGATGGGTGGATGGATGGATATTTCCCGATAGCTAGAAGAGTTCGGCATAATCGAGACTCAACTCGGGAGATAAGATATTGATTAAGGACAGGGTTATCTGGGGCGGCTGCGTCGGTCTTTTTTTGACTGGCAGCGTGTTCGCTTATGCTTTCGCTGGTGGCTCTTCCGATGGTTTCAAGATTGTAGATTTGTTCGCAATCCGGTCGACTCGCAGCCAGTGAAGCCAGCGGCAATTCCTGTACTGTCGCCGCAAGCAAGGCAGCTACCCGCGCCGCAATGGTGCTTGCCGACGTGCTCAAGCGCGCTGACCAGCGAGCGGGCGATTTGGCTGAAGTTGCTGAGCAAGCCCGAGCCAGGGGCGTGACCTGCGAGCAGGCGTATGACGGTATTGCAAAATATGGGTTTGAATCGGCAGAACGCCGGAGATGGGAAATGCTAGGGAATGATCTGGACTTCGATGAAAAGGCTGTGCGGGATGCCGCTATTGTGCTCGCACAGCCAGACTCCTATCACTCAAAAGTCGGAAGGTTGCCTAGATTGTCGCGCTTTCTGCTATTTCTATCGGTTGAAAGAAATTCGTCGTCGACAACGTGCACTGCGGCGCCCGGCGCCCAAGCTGTCTTGTCAGAGTTCAAAACTCGGGTTTGGAATGTGGCCTTGCCCTTGCGTATCAAGTCCGCCACAAATGCCCGTGCGACAATTCGCTCCGCGCCTATCTTCCCCGCTAGCTCTTCGCGAACCAGCACCCACTCGATATGCTCTCCGCCATCGCTGTATTTAACTTTAGTAATGCAAAAATCTGTCATGACGGCTCCAGCTTTATGGCGCTTCGAAATGAAGCTTGAGCTTATGTTGGGGCGGCATGATGGCATTTCAATATGCATCTTTAGCGAGTACATGAGATCGATCAAGAGATCATCAGGGAGGAGCAGTTTTCGTACCACTTTTTGTACCAATTCAGCGTTCTTCAGGGGGTTGAATGCCCCCCGTAGCCCCCTGACCAAAAACGCCAGCTAATCCGCATCACTTCCTGATCCCCATCGTCACTCAGGCGACATGAGAACTGCGGGCGATAGCTTGATGAACTCCTCGTTCTTGTCGATGGTGTCCAGGGCGCCGCGAACGTTTTCAGCGACTTCGGCGCCACCTCGCTGCTCTACCCGGTTGGATAGCTCCATAATGGCTGCTTCGAGGGTCAGTTGGTTTTCGTTGATCTTGTAGAGCAGGGACGGGCTCAGGTCTGAGTTTGGCGTCGCGATTCCTCCATGAAAGAAGGTCATCGCAGCAGTGGAAAGGTGGTGTGCCACATAGGGGCATGAAGCAGTTGGCAGGACGCCGGAGGAGGGTCAAAGCGGGAAAGTTTGTAACGGCTACCAAATAGTTTTCTGGCGCCTCGAAAAATCGCCGCCGATTCTCAATCCTCAGAAACGACAAAGCCCTGAATAATCAGGGCTTTGTCGTATAAAGATGGCGGAGGCGATGGGATTCGAACTCATGGACCTGTTACAGTCGACGGTTTTCAAGACCGTTGCCTTAAACCACTCGGCCACACCTCCGTTTGCGTTGCGGGCGCCATAATACCTGAATGAAACACACTGTCAAACTCTGTGCATGGCTTGTTACAGAGCGTCTGTTATGATCTTTGCGACTGAACGTTTCAAACCAACAGGAGTGTCGCCATGCGCGAACAGGATTACGCAGTTAATAACAGCGTGCAGGCTGAGCAGCTAGAGGTTAGCCGCGTCCTGCGCAACACATACGGCTTGCTCGCTCTCACCCTCGCATTCAGCGGCGTGATGGCGTTCGTCGCCCAGCAGATGCGTGTTGGCTACCCGAATATCTTCGTGGTGCTGATCGGTTTCTACGGCCTTTTCTTCCTAACCAACAAACTCCGTGATTCCGCGTGGGGCCTGGTGTCGGCGTTTGCCTTGACCGGTTTCATGGGTTTCCTGCTCGGCCCGATCCTCAACCGTTACCTGGGCATGCAGGGCGGCGCGGAAGTAGTGAGCTCGGCCTTCGCAATGACGGCGCTGGTGTTCGGCGGTCTGTCGGCTTACGTGCTGATCACCCGTAAGGACATGAGCTTCCTCGGTGGCTTCATCACCGCAGGTTTCTTCGTGCTGCTGGGTGCGACGCTGGCGAGCTTCTTCTTCCAGGTCAGCGGTCTGCAACTGGCGATCAGCGCAGGTTTTGTGCTGTTCTCCTCGGTCTGCATTCTGTTCCAGACCAGCGCCATCATTCACGGCGGCGAGCGCAACTACATCATGGCGACCATCAGCCTGTATGTGTCGATCTACAACCTGTTCATCAGCTTGTTGCAGATCTTCGGCATCATGAGCCGCGATGATTAATCGTCGTCCATGAGTAAAAAACCCGCTTCGGCGGGTTTTTTCTTGCCTGCGATTTGGCTGAAGGCTTACGCCATGGGCGGTAATCGGCGTTTGACCGGGGTTTTCTTGACGATGGCGGTGTTGGTTTCTGCATGGGTGTTGAGGCGGTCGAGGAGGGTGTCCAGCTGTTCCATTGAGCGCACGTGCAGGCGGGCGATGAAGCAGTCGTCGCCGGTGACCTTGTCGCACTCGGTGAATTCGGGAATCGCCTGGATTTGCCGCTCCACCTCTTGCAGCTGGCCCGGCAACGGGCGGATTCGCACGATGGCCTGGAGTTGATAGCCGAAACACTTGGGATCAATCTCGACGGTGTAGCCCTTGAGCACGCCGCGTTCTTCGAGGCGGCGCAAACGCTCGGCGACGCTCGGTGAGGACAGGCCGCTGAGGTTTGCCAGCGCCTTGAGCGAACGCCGTGAGTCTCCCATCAACGCCGTAATCAGCACCTGGTCGATATCGTCAGTCATGGCGCAACCCCTGTAAGGCAATTAATCAAAACCGCCTTGATAAAAAAGGCAGATGTCGAGTTTAGCCTGCTTTTTGCGCTGGAGAAGCCCCCGGTTGGATGGGCATACTTTGGGCTCAATCACAGGAGTCTGATGATGGACAAAACACTTCGTCGCGGGTCATTCGAGATGACCGCCGCCATGCTGATTTCCGGGACCATCGGCTGGTTCGTGCTGGTGTCCGGACAACCGGTGCTGGACGTGGTGTTCTGGCGTTGCGTGTTCGGCGCCGGCACCTTGTTGCTGATTTGCGCGGCTTTCGGCTTCCTGCGCCCCGGCATTCTGACCCGCACCACGTTCCTGCTGGCCGTGCTCAGCGGCGTGGCGATTGTCGGCAACTGGGTGCTGTTGTTTGCTTCTTACTCCCGCGCTTCGATTGCCATCGGCACCGCGGTGTATAACGTTCAGCCGTTCATGCTGGTCGGCTTGGCCGCGCTGTTCCTCAACGAAAAAATCACCCTGCAGAAACTGTTCTGGCTGGGCGTTTCGTTTCTGGGGATGCTGGCGATTGTCAGCGCACACGGTCAACAGGGCGAGGGCGGCAACGATTACCTGATGGGCATTGTGCTGGCGCTCGGGGCCGCTTTCCTTTATGCGATTGCGGCGTTGATCATCAAACGCCTGACCGGCACGCCACCGCACCTGATCGCGCTGATTCAGGTCAGCACCGGCGTGTTGTTGCTCGCGCCATTCGCGCACTTCTCGGCGTTGCCGCAAGCACCGAGCGCCTGGGCCAGCCTGGTGACTCTCGGCATTGTTCACACCGGCGTGATGTACGTGTTGCTGTACGGCGCGATCCAGAAATTGCCGACGGCACTGACCGGTGCGTTGTCGTTCATTTACCCGATTGCGGCGATTTTCGTCGACTGGTTTGCCTTCGGCCATCGTCTGGAAGTGCTGCAATGGATCGGTGTCGCTGCGATTCTGCTGGCCGCCGCGGGCATGCAACAAGGCTGGAGCCTGAAGTTTCGGCGGACAGTTACACAATAATCAGATGTTCCAACACGGCGCGGTCTTGGCCAGGCGCTGGCGCATTTCGCCAATGTTGCTGGCCAGCTGCCGGATCAATAGCCGGTAGCCGTCCAGCGGGTTATAGACCGGTGCGTCCAGGCTCGATTCCGCCGGCAGCTCGACGGGTCGATTCAGCCGTTGGGACGCGCCGGATTTCAGCGCCCGCGCCATCCCCACCCATTGCACGCGAATCAGCCGATGCTCCGCTTTCAACGCCGATTGCAGATTCGCCATGGCGTCGGGGTCATTGGCATCGGGTCGGGTGTTGCCGAGGATTTCCAGAGTGCTGACGCACATGCGCAAATGGCGCTGGATGGCATCGAGCTCGGTCATGGAAATCTTCACTTCCTTGGACACCGACGGCATCAGCGAGCGCTGTTGCACCATCACCGTGTTCAGGCGATTCATCAACTTCACGTGCTCGTCATCGGTCACGGGTTGGCCATTGATGATGCGCCCGTAAATCGTCGCGCAATCGCGCAGCGCATCGGCCAGGTTGTAGCGCCAGGAGTAAACCGCGTACAGCGGCAGCGCAAAGGAAAACGCCAGGGCCAGGGCAATGCCGATCAGGATATCCACCCCGCGCCACAGCCCGTCGGTCACCGGATTATCGCCATGCCCGGCGACGATAAACACGGTGATCGCCGACAGCAGCGCCGTGTAACCGCCTTTGCCGATGGCATGGTATGAGAAAAATCCGCAGACCACCGACATCGCAAAATAGGTCAGCCACGGCATCCCGAGCCAGGCTTGTTGCGCCACCAATAACAGGCCGACACCAGCGCCGATCAAGGTGCCGATGGCGCGCTCGGCGGCCTTTTTGCCAATGTTGCCGTGGTGCTGCAAACCGCCGATCACCACCAGCATCGTCACCGACGCCCACTCACCGTGGGGCAGGTGGATGCCGGTGGTCAGCAGGATCGTCGCCAGCAACCCCAGCGATACACGCACGGCGTGAATCAATCTGGCGTGGCGATAGCGCCGGTATGGGTCCAGTAACGGACGCAGTACCCGGCGCAGTAACGGTGGCAGTCGGTTGGCTCTGAAGGTACTCAGACTCGTGGTCCTCAGAAGATGTAGTCGGTGGTCAGGAAACTCGAACTGCGGCCGCTGATGATCTCGCTGATGAGGTCCTTGTTGGTCTCCTGGAACTTGGTCGCGACCAGCGTGCGAATAGAGAACACCCGCAACGCATCATGCACCGACAACGTGCCTTCGGCCGAGTTCTTGCGACCATTGAACGGATAGGTGTCCGGGCCACGCTGGCACTGGGCGTTGAGGTTGATCCGCCCGACCTGGTTGGCGAAGGTGTCCACCAACCGGCCAACCGCCACCGGGTTGGTGCCAAAGATACTCAGTTGCTGGCCGAAGTCCGACTCCAGGACGTAATCGATCACTGTGTCCAGATGCCGATAAGGCACGATTGGCACCACCGGGCCGAACTGTTCTTCCTGATAGACACGCATCTGTGGCGTCACCGGGAACAACACCGCCGGATAGAAGAAGGACGCGCGGGCTTCACCGCCATTCGGGTTGACCACACGGGCACCTTTGCTCACGGCATCCGCAACCAGCCCGTGCAGATAATCGACCTTGCCCGACTCCGGCAGCGGCGTCAGGGCTACGCCGGTTTCCCACGGCATGCCGGGTTTGAGGCTGGCAAGTTTGGCGTTGAATTTGTCGATGAACGCCTCGACCACGTCTTCGTGGACGAAGAGGATTTTCAGCGCGGTGCAGCGCTGGCCATTGAACGACAGCGAACCGGTGACCGCTTCGTTCACGGCGTTGTCCAGGTCCACCTCAGGCAAAACGATGCCAGGGTTTTTCGCGTCCAGGCCCAGCGCTGCGCGCAAACGGTGCGGTTTCGGGTGGAGTTTTTTCAGGTCGCTGGCGGCCTTGTTGGTGCCGATGAACGCGAAGATATCGATCTTGCCGCTGGCCATCAGTGCGCTGACCGTCTCGCGGCCACTGCCGTAAATGACGTTGATCACACCGGTCGGGAAGCTGTCGCGGAACGCTTCCAGCAGCGGACGAATCAGCAGCACGCCGAGCTTGGCCGGTTTGAACACCACGGTGTTGCCCATGATCAACGCCGGAATCAGCGTGGTGAAGGTTTCGTTCAGCGGGTAGTTGTAAGGTCCCATGCACAGCGCCACGCCCAGCGGTACGCGGCGGATCTGCCCGAGCGTGTCCTGTTCCAGCTCGAAACGACTGGAGCGGCGATCGAGTTCCTTGAGGGCGTTGATGGTGTCGACGATGTAGTCGCAGGTGCGGTCGAACTCTTTTTCCGAGTCCTTGAGGTTTTTGCCGATCTCCCACATCAGCAACTTGACCACGGCTTCGCGCTGTTCGCGCATACGCCCGAGAAACGCTTCGACGTGCTGGATGCGTTCGGCCACGCGCATGGTCGGCCACAAACCCTGGCCCCGGTCATAGGCGCGGACGGCGGCGTCGAGCGCGGTCAGCGCGGTGTCGGCATCGAGCAGCGGCGTGCTGCCGAGGATCACTTGTTCGTCGCCATTTTCGCCGGTCAGGTACACCGGGCTGCGGACTTGGGCGAGGGGACCGGCCCAGGTTTTCAGTTCGCCATCGACCAGGTATTCACGTTGCTCGGTCTGGCCGTCGAGGCGGTACTTTTCCGGGATGTCGCTGGCGTCGGGAAACAGGTTGCCGAGGATGTGTGCTGTGGTCATGTCGCTACTCCATGTGATGTAAGCCATGCGCTGGCGGCTTGCAGTTCAGAATTCACTTCAAAGGTTATACGCCTTATTGCCTCGACTTTTTAAGTGCCGGGGTCAAGATCCGGCGATCTTTTGACCTGAGAACACACAACGGCCGACGCTGCGGGTAAACTTCATGCTCTTTATTAAGGAGTTCATATGAGTTACTACCAGCCGGGCATCCTCGCCACCCCCGTTCCACCTCAAGCCCGTCATATGTTCTTCGCGCTGGAATCCGTCGATGCTCTGCCGGCCGCGCTCGACAAATTGATGCTGCTGGTGGACGGGAAGTCGGCGGTGGCCGGTTTCGGTGAATCCCTGGTCAAGGCGCTGCACGTGCAGATCGACGGGCTGCGGTCGTTTCCGGCACTGACCGGCGTCGGTGTCGACAACCCGTCGACCCAGCACGCGCTGTGGTGCTGGTTGCATGGTGTCGACCGTGGCGAGTTGCTCAATCGCGCCACCGCCATCGAAGCCGCGCTGGAACCGGCCCTGCGCCTGGTGCAGATGAACGAAACGTTCCGCCACCTCACCGGCCACGACCTGACCGGTTATGAAGATGGCACCGAAAACCCGCACGATGAAGCCGCCGTATCTGCCGCGTTGATTGGTGAGGGCGCTGACGGTGTGGTCGGTGGCAGCTTCGCCGCGATCCAGCAGTGGCAGCACGACCTGAAGGGCTTCCACGCGATGCCGTCCGAAGAAAAGGACAACATCATGGGCCGTCGCTTGAGCGACAACGAAGAAATCGATGACGCGCCGATCTCTGCCCACGTCAAACGCACCGCCCAGGAAAGCTTCGCCCCCGAAGCGTTCGTGGTCCGCCGGTCGATGCCGTGGATCGAAGGTGATCGCGCCGGTTTGATGTTCCTCGCGTTCGGTTTCTCCCTCGACGCCTTCGAAGCCCAATTGCGGCGCATGAGCGGTCTGGAAGACGGCATCACCGACGGCTTGTACCGCATCAGTCGCCCGATCACCGGCGGCTACTACTGGTGCCCACCGCTGAAGGACGGTCGACTGGATTTGCGCGCACTGCGCGTCGGTTGATCTGTAGGCGCACGGCTTACCGGTGATGGCGATTTCATGGACGCCATCGCTGGCAAGCCGGCTCCTACAAGTGCGTGGGCGTGCCGGGAATGTTCGGTTGACGCCAATCCTGTAGGAGCCCGGCTTGCCGGCGAAGGCGATTTCATGGACGCCATCGCCAGCAAGCCGGCTCCTACAAGTGCGTGGGTGTGCCGGGAATGTTCGGTTGACGCCAATCCTGTAGGAGCCGGCTTGCCGGCTATCCATGCAGCGCGGTGCGTCAGGTGCCGCGCCATCCCACGAATCTAACCTTATTCTCAAACAGTATTTCTCAACCCCCGCACTAGAACTCTAAGATCACGTCATAACTCGTTATAACAAGTGATCTGCCATGACCGATAACGTTCTCTCCCTCAGCAGTGTTCCTTTGCACACGCAACTGCGCGACGTCTTGCGTGCCCGCATTCTCGACGGCGAATACCCGCAAGACAGCCAGATGCCTTCGGAAAGCGAGCTTGGCGCGTTGTTCAAAGTCAGCCGCATCACCGTGCGCCAGGCCCTCGGCGATCTGCAAAAAGAAGGACTGATCTTCAAGATTCACGGCAAGGGCACCTTCGTCGCCAAGCCGAAAACCTTCCAGAACGTCAGCACCCTGCAAGGCCTCGCCGAGTCCATGACCGGGCGCGGCTACGAGGTGATCAACCGCCTGCGCAGTTTCAAATTCATCCCCGCCGACAAACTCGTCGCCGAACGTTTGCAGGTGGCCGAAGGCGAGATCGTGGCGCAGATCAAGCGGGTACGCCTGATCAACCGCGAGCCGATCTCACTGGAAATCACCTACCTGCCCAAAGCCATCGGCGAACGGCTGGAAAAGGCCGATCTGGTCACCCGCGACATCTTCCTGATCCTCGAAAACGACTGCGGCCTGGCCCTCGGTCATGCCGATCTGGCCATCGACGCCGTACTCGCCGACAGCGACCTGACCCAGGCGCTCAACATCGAACCCGGCTCGCCGATCATGCGCATCGAGCGTCTGACTCACGATGCCAGCGGCCAACCCGTGGACTTCGAACACCTTTACTACCGTGGCGATGCCTTCCAGTACCGCCTGCGGATCGACCGGCACAAAGGGGCGCAGGCATGACAAGAAGTACCCTCGAACAGGAATACGACATCGTCGTGATCGGCGGTGGCACGGCGGGTCCCATGGCGGCAATCAAGGCCAAGGAGCGCAACCGCGACCTGCGCGTGTTGCTGATCGACAAGGCCAACGTCAAACGCAGCGGCGCGATCAGCATGGGCATGGACGGCCTGAACAACGCGATCATTCCCGGCCATTCCACGCCGGAGCAATACACCAAGGAAATCACCATCGCCAACGACGGCATCGTCAATCAGGCAGCGGTCTACGCCTACGCCACCCACAGCTTCGAAACCATCGAGCAACTGGACCGCTGGGGCGTCAAGTTCGAGAAGGATGAAACCGGCGACTACGCCGTGAAAAAGGTCCACCACATGGGCGCTTACGTGCTGCCGATGCCGGAAGGGCACGACATCAAGAAAGTCCTGTACCGCCAGTTGAAACGCGCCCGGGTCAGCATCACCAATCGCGTGGTGTGCACGCGCTTGTTGACGGACGAAGAGGGTGCGGTCAACGGCCTGATGGGCTTCGACTGCCGCACCGCCGACTTCCATGTGATCAAAGCGAAAGCGGTGATCCTCGCCTGCGGTGCCGCCGGGCGCCTCGGTTTGCCGTCCTCGGGTTACCTGATGGGCACCTACGAAAACCCGACCAATGCCGGCGACGGTTACGCCATGGCTTATCACGCCGGGGCCGAACTGGCGAACCTCGAATGCTTCCAGATCAACCCGCTGATCAAGGATTACAACGGCCCGGCCTGCGCCTACGTCACCGGTCCGTTGGGCGGCTACACCGCCAACAACAAGGGCGAGCGCTTCATCGAGTGCGACTACTGGAGCGGCCAGATGATGTGGGAGTTCCACCAGGAACTCGAAAGCGGCAACGGCCCCGTGTTCCTCAAACTCGATCACCTGGCCGAGGAAACCATTCAGAACATCGAAGAGATCCTGCACAGCAACGAACGCCCGAGTCGCGGTCAGTTTCACGCCAATCGCGGCACCGATTACCGCACGCAGATGGTCGAGATGCACATCTCGGAAATCGGTTTTTGCAGCGGGCATTCGGCGTCGGGTGTGTGGGTCAACGAGAAGGCCGAAACCTCGGTCAAGGGTTTGTACTCGGCGGGTGACATGGCCGCCGTGCCGCACAACTACATGCTTGGCGCGTTCACCTACGGCTGGTTTGCCGGTACCAACGCAGCGGATTTTGTCGCCGGTCGCGAATTTTCAGCGGTCGATGCCAAGCAGATCGAGACAGAGAAAGCGCGGGTCTACGCGCCACTGGACCGCGAACACGGACTGCCGCCGGCCCAGGTCGAGTACAAGCTGCGACGCTTCGTGAACGATTACCTGCAACCGCCGAAAGTGACCAAGAAGATGCAAATCGGCCTGCAGCGTTTCAGCGATATCCAGCGCGATCTCGATCAGATCAAGGCCCACAACGCCCACGAACTGATGCGCGCCATGGAAGTCAGCATGATCCGCGACTGCGCTGAAATGGCCGCCCGCGCTTCGTTGTTCCGCGCCGAAAGTCGTTGGGGGCTTTACCACTATCGGGTCGATCACCCGCAACGCAACGACAGCGACTGGTTCTGCCATTGCCATTTGAAGAAGGATGAAAACGGCCAGATGAGCAGTTTCAAGAAAGCCGTCGAGCCTTACATCATCCCGCTGGATGCCGAAGAAATGCAGGCCTACGACCGGCTGCGTGTCGGTGCCTTTGCGGCCTGAGCCTGACTATAAGAGAGACCGACCAATGGCCTATCAACCCCAGGAAATTTTCTTCCGTTCCAACGCGCCCGTCACGGTCGACGAGGACCTGTGCATCGCCCACAAAGGCTGCACCGTGTGCGTCGACGTCTGCCCGATGGACCTGCTGGCGATCAACCCGGCCACGCAAAAGGCCTACATGGCCTTCGACGAATGCTGGTACTGCATGCCCTGCGAAAAGGACTGCCCGACCGGGGCGGTGAAAGTCGAAATCCCTTATTTGCTGCGTTGACTGACAGGACGCCATCGCTGGCAGGCCAGCTCCCACAGGGATTTTCAGTGGGACACGGATTTCGCTGGCAACAGAGAACCTTGTGGGAGCTGGCCTGCCAGCGATGAGGCCCGCCCAGACAACCCAAAGCCATCCGGAAACACCGGACGCTGGATTCACCCAACACCCCTCGTTTCCCACCACGCCCTGATCGTGGCGGAGACGAACATCCTATAAATGATTCGAGGGGATTCACCATGTTATTGCGTGCAGCATTGGCCGGTCTGGTACTGGCTTCATTCACCTTGTCGGCCTCCGCCGAAACCATCCGCATTGCCATCGGCACCCAGGACACCACGATCAACTGCGCCGCCGGCGGCCTGTTGATTCGCGAGCTCGGCCTGCTGGACAAATACTTGCCCCACGATGGCCAATACAAAGACGCCAAATACGAGGTCGAGTGGAAGAACTTCACCAGCGGCGCGCCTCTGACCAACGAGATGGTCGCCGGCAAACTGGACTTCGGCGCGATGGCCGATTTCCCCGGCTCGTTCAACGGTGTCGCGTTTGAAACCGCCGGCAAGCACAGCCTGTTTATCAGCGTGCTGTCGGGCAGCATCAAGGGCAGCGGCAACGGCATCGTCGTGCCGAGTGCTTCGGGCGTGCAATCACTGGCCGAGTTGAAGGGCAAGACCATTTCCGTGCCGTTCGCCTCGACCGCCCATGGCATGTTGCTGCGCGCCGTGGCGGCTCAGGGTTGGGACCCGCTCAAAGACGTGAACATCATCGCCCAGCCGCCGGAAGTCGCCGGTTCGGCGTTGCAGGCCGGGAAGATCGACGCCCACGCCGACTTTGTGCCGTTCGCCGAACTGTTCCCGAGCCGAGGTTTTGCTCGCAAGATCTATGACGGTTCACAGGCGAATACGCCGACGTTCCACGGCGCGCTGGTCGATCAGGCCTACGCGAAAAAGTACCCGGAAATCGTCGTCGCGTACCTGCGCGCCAGCCTCGAAGCCAACCAGTTATTGGCGGCAGAACCCGAGAAGTACAGCGAGTTGATCGCCAAGGTCACCGGCGTCGATGCCGAGGTCAATTACCTGTTCCACGGCCCGCTCGGCGTGCAGACCCGCGACCTGAGCTGGAAGCCGGAATATCGCCAGGCGGTCGGCACCGCCATCGACACCCTCAAGCTGCTGAAGAAGGCTGATCGCGGTCTCGACCTCAACACCTTCATCGACGACCAGTACATCCGCGCCGCGTTCAAGGCCTCGAAGCTGGACTACACCGCGCAACTGGCCAACTACGGTCAGACCCCGCTCAAAGCAGTGGATGCGTTGAGTGGCAAAGCCATCACCGACTTCAGTCATGTGGCCGAGATCTGGGTGCGCGGCGAGCCGAAAGTCCGGCAGTACGCCTCGGCGGAATCGGCGTTCACCGCGTTGGCCGGTTTGAAGTCTGAAGGCAAAAACATCCGCGCGGTGTATGCCCAGGCGAGTGACAGCGGGATCAAGTTGCTGGCGGATCAGGCGTGGTTTGCCAGTGACGCGAAAGGGCGCCTCAGCGCGTTCCTGCTCAAGGGCCAGGCCCAGCAATTCGCCACGGCCCAAGGCGGCAAAGTCCTCGACTTCACCGACGCCACCACCCAGGCCGTAGCCGCCCGCTAAAACCCCAGGCACCGCTCCCCCTGTAGGAGCCAGCTTGCTGGCGATGGTGTGTCAGCGGAAGAAATATCGACTGACACTCCATCGCCAGCAAGCTGGCTCCTACAGGGGCTCGGTTGAGAGGAAGAATTGTGTACCGATCATTTATCCGCTGGATTCCAAGAGCAGCCTCGATTCTGCTCTGCCTTTTGTTCTGGCAACTCGCCGCCAGCCACCACTGGAACCTCGGCCTGGTCACCTTCGCCAATGTCCCGACACCGCTGGCGGTGATCGAAGCCGCTCTGGGCCTGGGCGACTCCGGCAAACTCGCCCAGCACCTGAGCAGCAGCCTCAGCCGGGTCTTCGCCGGTTACCTCGCGGCGCTGATCATCGGCATCGTGTTGGGCCTGGCCATCGGCCGTTCAAAATGGGCCGAAGATTTGCTGTTGCCGCCGCTGGAAGTCCTGCGCCCGATCCCGGCCGTGGCCTGGATTCCCCTAGCGATCCTGATGTTCCCGTCATCAGAACTGTCGATGGTCTTCATCACCTTCACCGGCGCGCTGTTCCCGATCCTGCTCAACACCGTGCACGGCGTCGAAGGCGTCGACCCGCGCCTGATTGCCTCGGCGAAAAGCCTCGGGGCAGGGCGTCGGGCGATTCTGCTGGAGGTGATTCTGCCGGGCGCCGCGCCGAGCATCATCACCGGCCTCGCCATCGGCATGGGCACCTCGTGGTTTTGCCTGGTGACCGCCGAAATGATCTCCGGCCAATACGGCATCGGTTATTACACCTGGGAGTCCTACACCATCCAGAACTACGCCGACATCGTCGTCGGCATGTTGCTGATCGGCGTGCTCGGCATGGGCAGCAGCCTGCTGATCAAACGGTTGGGCGGGTTGTTGACGCCTTGGCATCGTCCACGAGGAAAAGCCTGATGAGCGTATTTCAACACCTTGAAGGGCGCATCGACATTCGCGGATTGTCGATCAGCCTCGGGGAGGGCCGTGCCGTGTTCGAAGCCGTGCAAGGCCTCGATTGCCAGATCGAACCGGGGCAGTTCGTGTGCATTCTCGGCCCCTCTGGTTGCGGCAAATCGACCTTGCTTGGCGCGCTGGCCGGACACCTGCAACCTCGCGCCGGCAGCCTTAAAGTCGATGGCGAAGACGTGTCGAGTCCTTCGCCCCAGCGCGGCATGGTGTTCCAGCACCACACGCTGTTCCCTTGGCGCACGGTGCGCGACAACGTCGCGTTCGGCCTGAAAATGCGCGGCATCGGCAAGGCCGAACGGCACGAAGCCGCCGATGAAATCCTCGCGCTGGTCGGCCTCGAAGGGTTCGCCGAGCGCTGGCCGGATCAGTTGTCCGGTGGCATGCAGCAGCGGGTGGAGATCGCCCGGGTGCTGATCAACCGTCCGCGCCTGTTGCTGATGGACGAACCTTTCGGTGCCCTCGACGCGCTGACCCGATTGAACATGCAAGAGCTGCTGCTGGACATCTGGTCGCGGATTCGCACCACCGTGGTGTTCGTCACCCACGACATCGACGAAGCGTTGTTCCTCGCCGACCGGCTGCTGGTCATGAGCACGCGTCCCGGGCGGATCATCGAAGACCTGCGCCTCGACTTCCCTCGGCCACGCACCAGCGAACTGGTGACAAGCCATGAGTTTTCCCGCTTGAAGCGCCATTGCCTCGAATTACTGCGTCACGAAGACGGTCGGCAGCTACCGCGCCTGAACCCTCTCGGACTTCCCCCTGAAAACAAACTGCCGCGATTTGCCCTATGACCTCTCTATTCGATGTAACCGATAACGATGACATTCTCGCCCTGCAACCGCGCCTGACCGATGCCGACGCCGGCGTGCGCCGGATCGCCCTGATCGAGCTGGCAGACCTGGAAGAACCGGACGGTTTGCTGTGGCTGGTCGATCGACTGGCCGAAGACCCGACCGCAGAGGTTCGCGCCGAAGCCGCGCGCCTGCTTGAAGCCTGGGAGGATGCGCCGGTCGTTGAAGCGCTGTGCCAGGCGTTGACCGATCCGTCGCCGGCCGTGCAGACCGCCGCCGCGCAGAGCCTGAGCCTGCTCAAGAGTGAAGCCGCCGGCCGGGTGATTCTGCCGTGGACCGGGCATGCCGACATCAACGTGCGTATCGCCGCGTTCCGGGCGTTGCGCGAATTGCGTTTCCCCGATGCCGCGACCGCTGCTTTGGCGGCGCTGGGCGATGCAGACGCCAGCGTTCGCCGCGAAGCTGTGGGCGTGCTCGGCTGGCTCAAACAACTCGATGCATTGCCGGCCCTGGCGACGTTGGCCAGTCACGACCCGGACACCGAAGTCCGTCGCGCCGCCACGGGAGCCCTTGGCCTGGCCTCCGATGCGCACGTCCTGCCGGCCTTGCGCCAGGCATTACAGGACGGCGCCTGGCAAGTGCGCGAAGAAGCCGCGACCACCCTCGGCAAGGTCGGTCATACCGACGCCGGCCCGGCATTGGTCGAAGCGTTGAGCGATGATTATTGGCAAGTGCGCCTGCGCGCCACCCGCAGTCTCGGTCGCTTGCGTTATGCCCCGGCGCTGGACGCATTGATCGAAACCCTCGGTCATCGCATCAGCAACCTGCGCAAGGAGGCCGCGTTGGCCCTCGGCGAATTGAACGATAAAGGCGCCGTTGCGCCGTTGCAGGCCGCGCAGAACGACGGCGACCCGGAAGTGCGCAAAGCCGTGCGCATTGCCTTGAGTCAGTTGCAATGAACCCGCTGGCGATCGGCAATTCCCGGAGCAAACAGCAGCTGCGGCTGAACTGGCCGGATGGTCGTGAGCAGTTGCTGGATCATGCCGAGTTGCGCCGGCAATGCCCGTGTTCGCAGTGCCGGGCGTTTCGCTTGAAAGGGTTGACGCCGAGGGTCGATGACCGAGTGCAAGTCATCGAATTGAATGCGCAGGGCTATGGCCTGCAACTGATTTTCAGCGATGGTCACGAACGGGGCATTTACCCGTGGCCGTATCTTTCGAGCCTGGCCTGATGACGCGCTTCACCGGTGAGTGTGCCCGCCGATGAAGCGCTGCGCAGTGGTCAGGCTTTGCTGGCGGCCAGGAAAGCGCCCAGTCGGCGCCCCATCTCTTCACCCAAGGCTTGCAAGCCACTCAGGGGGCGGACCATCACCTCGAATTCAACGATTTTTCCTTGTTCGTTGAAGCGGATCATATCGATGCCCTTGAGCTGTTTTTCACCGACCCTGGCGCTGAACTCGAGGATGACGTTCAAGCCGTCCGCAGTCGACAGTTCTCGGTGGTACTGGAAGTCCTCGAACACGCCGGACACCGTGTTGAGAATCATGTTGACCACCGGCGCCCCTGGATAAGGCGTGTGCGCCATCGGCGAGCGGAAAACCACTTGCGGGTCCAGTAATTCGGGCAAGGCCTTCAAGTCGGCCTTTTTGATCATCGCGTGCCATTGGTTCAAGGATTGTGCGGCGTTTGGATGCAGTTTCAGTTCCGACATTTTCAACTCCTGTATTTTTTGTTGTTCTGCAAACGTCGGCGAAGACTGTACATCAAAGGGCTTGAAGGGAAACCCTCCGGCGGCAAAACCCTCGGCCACTGGTTAGTATTTTTCCGTCCTGACGTCCGTCGCCATGGGCAAAATCGTTCTAAAAATTCCGGGGCGCGGTTCGGGAGGGTGTACTAGTCTAGAACTTGTAGGTGAAGACGCAGACTGATGCGCAAGCGGATGGCAAGGACACGTGGGGCGCGTTCCGAAGGGTACACGGTTAGAAAGATCTCCGCGCTGAGATCCAGCCCTTATGCCGTGTGAAGCAGAAGAGCACAAAACTCTTCTGTGAGAGTCCTGATAAACCTTGTAAGCCGGAGACCAGCGCCGGCCACCTACTCGAATCCCGAAGCCCGCCTTGTGCGGGCTTTGTCGTTTTCGCTTTCTCCCGACACCTTTGTAGGAGCCGGCTTGCTGGCGATAGCGGTGGGTCAGCCAACTTGTTTGTTGACTGGACGGACGCTATCGCCAGCAAGCCGGCTCCTACAGGG
>NZ_JAGYGF010000017.1:0-112117 GCF_019947305.1 Pseudomonas sp. BF-RE-21
ATCTTGTACCCGCCAAACGGCAGCGCCGGGTCCAGGGCGCTGTGGCAATTGACCCACACCGAACCGGATTTGATCCGCGGAATCATCCGGTGCACCGCCGCCAGATCATTCGACCAGATGCTCGCGCCGAGCCCATAGGGACTGTCGTTGGCCATGCGCAACGCATCGGCCTCATCATCAAACGGGATCGCCACCAGCACCGGCCCGAAGATCTCTTCCTGCACCAGCGAGTGCTTCTGGTCGACATCAACGATCACTGTCGGTTTGACGAAGAATCCCGGCCCGAATTGTTCACCGCCGCAGGCAATCGTCGCACCGCTTTCCCGACCTTTTTCGATGTACCCGTAAACCCGTTCCTGCTGGCGCGCCGAGATCAGCGGCCCCATCTCGACACTCGGGTCCAGCCCGTTGCCGAGCTTCATGGCATTGGCAATGTCGGCGATGTCCGCCACCACATTGTCGAAATGCTTGCGCTGCACATACAGCCTCGAACCGGCACAGCAGACCTGGCCCTGGTTGAAGAAAATCGCGCTGGCAGCGCCTGCGGCGGCGGTCTTCAGGTCGGCGTCGGCCATGACGATGGTCGGCGATTTGCCGCCCAGTTCCAGGGTAACGCGGGTCATGGAATCCATGGCGATCTTGCCGATCTGCTTGCCGACGGCGGTGGAGCCGGTGAAGGTCAGCTTGTCCACCAGCGGGTTGTGGGTCAGCGCCGAACCGGCGGTGATGCCGGTGCCGGTGACCACATTGAACACGCCTTCGGGATAACCGGCTTCCAGCACCAGTTCAGCAAGTTTCAAGGCAGTCAGCGGGGTTTCGTCGGCGGGCTTGAGCACCACGGTGCAACCGGTGGCCAGGGCCGGGCCGAGTTTCCAGCAGGCCAGCAGCAGCGGGAAGTTCCAGGCGACGATGGCGCCGACCACGCCCACCGCTTCGCGACGAATGAAACTGTGGAACTGATCGTTTGGCATCAGCGGCAACGACACTTCCACGCTGGAGCCTTCGATCTTGGTCGCCCAACCGGCCATGTAACGCAGGAAGTCGATGGACAGTTGTACGTCCATCACCTGAGCCACCGCCGCGCTCTTGCCGTTGTTCAGGCATTCCAGCTGCGCCAGCAGTTCGGCGTCGCGTTCCATCAGATCGGCGAGTTTCCACAGCAAATTCTGCCGCTCGCGGGGGCGGGTGCGGGTCCAGGCGGAATCATCGAACGCCTGACGCGCCGCGAGTACCGCACGGTCAACGTCTTCGGGCGTGGCCCGCGGCACCACGCACAGCACATCGCCGGTGGCCGGGTTGTGCAGTGGCATGGTCTGGCCGTCGGCAGCCTCGACCCAGTCGCCGCCGATAAGCATGCGCGGGGCGCGCTGGATGAACGCCGAGGTGGCGGGAAGCAGGTAGGGGAGCGTCATGGCGAGGCCTCTTGTTGTTCGTGAGAACGAGGCTTTCGCAATGGCTGTGCCAACTGTCCGGAAGGGCCGGATAGCCCTTTGGCGGCGGGCGTGGGATGAAATTCGGGGCCGTCGGGTTCCGCTGTGTTGTCGCAAATCGCGACGGCAGCTGAGATTCAAGAGACGGTTTTTTCAGCTCAGGCCAGCGATGCGGCCTGAGCTGATTCGGGCACTCCGCGCCTGTTGTCGGAATCAGGCCGTCACGTCGATCTTATTGCGCTCGGCCAACATCACCGTTTCCGTCTCCCGCGTCATCCGCTCGCCTTTACTCCACAACTGGGAAGAGAAGAAGCCGTTCAGGGTTTCAGCGTTTGGCACCGAGCCTTTCTTCAAGAACAGAGCGCCCAGATCGATGGTGTTGGCGAAGTTTTCCTTGTTCAGGTTGTACCCGCCCACGTAGCTGCCGCCCCATACGGAGTCGGCGGCCACCAGGTCGATGGAGGCGTCGCGGTAACTGCTCGCTGCCGATTTCAGCGAACTGGAAGCATTCAGCAGATTGTTCAGCCGGTTCATATCGGAAGAACTGAGCTGGCCTGAACTGTTGAGGGCTTTGAGGCTTCCATCCGCTTGAATGGTGAAGCCGAATTTTTTGTCGGCGAGATCCGGATAGGCGTGGGCCAACGCTGACTGGAACTCTTCGAAGGAGTATTTCAGCGATTGATGGGCATTTTTGTGCCGCTCGGCAACCTGCGGGAAGTCAGGTGACTGGGATCGGCCGATCCAGGTCTCGATCGATTCCATGGTCGGGCTGGGTGCCGGGGTTTCATCGCCTGGATGGTAAATCGCTGCCGGATTGATGTTGACCGCTGTTTTCTGCAGGTCTTCAGTCAGCGTTTTCGCGGTCAGTGGTTGGCTGGACTGGCTGAGCTGAGCGGCCGATGGCTGGATCAAGGCTGCATTTAAAGAAATTGCCATGTCGTCATTCCCTTAACGTTTGGTGTAGCAGGTTATCGGCGCAAAGCGCGATACCTTGAGCGCCGATGACCACCCGTCGAGACGACGAGCAACCGGGTTGCGCCCTTGAGCCCCCCACCTTTGGGGAATAGAATTTTCAGGCTCGGTGGTGAAATGACGGAGCATTTCCCCTGCTATACATCTGGCGTAAGGGAGGTTGCGATGTTCCTTTCAACCCTGGAAATTCAAAGCATCATCGAACACAGTTTTCTACCCGCCGTCTGCACCTGCAACATGGAAGCGGACCAGTCCATGACGATCCGGGTCTGTGACTGCATGACGGGCAAAGTGGACCTGATCGCCACCCATGTTCCGGTGTGGACACTGGACAGTCCCCATGCCATCGCCACGCTGGTGGCGGACATGCGCCAGGAAATCGAGGCGCACAAGAGCATTCATCCCACCTATTCCATCTGAACCGGCGACAAGCCGCACCGTTGAAGGCCGGTGCGGCTCGCGTCAGGCAATCAAGCTGCTATTTTCCGGGAAATCTCGTCGAACGTGTTGCTATCAACAGCAGCCAGCAGCTTTTTGTCGTCTTTCAGCGTTGCCAGAAAGGTCACTTCGGTTTCTTTTCCGGCCAGCATGAAACCGGCAATCGCGCCGATGGGCCCCAGCAGCATGGCGCCGGCGACGCCAAAGCCGATGGCGTCCTTGATGTTGTTGATCGACTCTTCGTTGGCGACTTCCACGCTTTTGAACGAGGAGAGTGGCAGGGTGATGCCGGGCCACGGGTGAAGCGACGTTCTCAAGGTGAAAACGCCGTCTCTGTACTCTCCGTCACCCTGCAGAAAGTCCCCCGCCAGGACAGTGATGTTTGCCATTTCGTTATCCCCTGAACGGCAATTGGTGAACAACCATTTCGCCCCCGCACGGGACTGTCGTCAATCGCCGGGCGATGAGCTGTCCCGGTTAAGGCATCTATGCTTGTCTCAGACTGCAACAACTGTCGCGATATTAGACGCACGCGCTCTCGATCAAGCATGGCCAATCGCATTCAACTTCACGCAAACGCTTGATAAAAAAGGTAATCGGCAAGCTGGCACGCTCCGTGTATTGCTCATCGCAGACGTTTCTCTTGCCTCCGTCTGCGGTGCGCCGCCGGCGGCAGAAACCATAAAAACGATAAGCCACAAAAATAAGAAAGCACCGTGCGAGGTTCGACGTTGATGAAGAGAAAACTCCGATCAGGCCTGAGCGTCAGTCTGCTGGCCGTGGCCGCGTGTGTGGCGCTGCATTCGCCTGACAGCCTGGCAGCCCGCGACGCCCAGACCATCCTCAAGGAAACCTGTCAGGGCTGTCACACCCCTGAAGCCGAAAACACCCTGAGCCGCATCAGCCACCAGCGCAAGACCCCGGAAGGCTGGCTGATGAGCATCGCCCGGATGCAGACCATGCATGGTTTGCAGATCAGCGATGACGACCGCCGTACCCTGGTCAAATACCTGGCCGACACCCAGGGCCTGGCGCCGAGCGAGACGGACGGCGTGCGTTACGCGCTGGAGCGTCGACTCAATACCGTCGAGAAGTTCGACGACCAGACCAGCCAGATGTGCGGTCGCTGCCACTCCGGTGCGCGGGTCGCCTTGCAACGGCGTCCGGCCCAGGAATGGGAGCGCCTGGTGAATTTCCACCTCGGTCAATGGCCGTCCCTCGAATACCAGGCGTTGGCCCGCGACCGCGACTGGTTCGACATTGCCCGCAAAGACATGGTGCCGCTGTTGGCCAAGCGTTATCCGCTGGACAACCCGGCCTGGAAAAAATGGCTGAGCGCAGCACCCAAAGCCGAAGCGTTTGCCGGTGACTGGAGCTTCAGCGGCCACTTGCCGGGCAAAGGTGAACTGGCCGGGGTGATGAGCGTGACCGCCGCTGGCGACGACACCTTCAAGGTCAGCGTCAAAGGCCAATACGCCGACGGTACGCCGTTCAATGGCGACGGCAGCGCGATTCTCTACACCGGCTACGAATGGCGCGGCAACGTGACCATCGACGGCGTGACCATGCGCCAGGTGTTCGCCGCCCAGGGCAATGCGATGCAAGGCCGGATGTTCGAGGCCGAGCACGATGAACGGGGGCTGGACTTCGTCGCGGCCAAGCAAGGCAGCAGTCGTTTGCTCGCGGTGCAGCCGGGTTACCTCAAGGCCGGCAGCGTGTCAGAAGTGACCCTGATCGGCAGCGGTCTCAGCGGTAAACCGAGCTTCGGCAAAGGTGTGGAAGTGGTCGAAGTGCTGGAGCAAAGTCCGCAGCGTATGCGCGTCAAGCTCAAGGCTGCCGCCAATGCCCAGCCGGGGCTGCGCAACGTCACCGTCGGCACGCTGAAAGGCCCGACCCTGTCGGTCTACAGCAAAATCGCCGAAGTCAAAGTCGTGCCCGAGTTCTCGGTGGCGCGGATCGGCGAGGGCGGTGGTTCGACGCCGAAAGTCCAGGGCCGTTTTGACGCCGAAGCCTGGGGCAAGGGCGCTGACGGCAAACCGTATCGCATCGGCGTGTTCCCGGCGCAATGGAAAGTCGAAGCCTTCGACGACCGCGCCAAGGAAGACGAAGACGTCAAGTTCGCCGGCACCATGCAGGCTGACAGCGGCGTGTTCACACCGGGCGATGCCGGGCCGAACCCGCAACGCAAAATGTCCACCAACAATGCCGGCAACCTCAAGGTGATCGCCGCCGTCGACGACGCAGGGAAATCCCTGACCGGCGAGGGCCACATGATCGTCACCGTGCAACGCTGGAACAATCCACCCATTCCATGAGTTGGCTGACCGTTAACCGTTTCAGACACTTTTTGGAATGACCGCAGGCCTCGTAAAAGAGGTCTGCACAGGAGGTTGCAATGGGCGCTATTTTGAATCTGGTCGAGCGGAATCTGCACGAAGTGCACGTCGATGCCGACCGCATGCTGTTCCACATTCCCAGCAGTTCGCTGTTCGCCAGCGATGAGCTGACGGGCACCATCATCGACACCTTGCGCGGTCCAGGCTGTTCGTCGGACGACCTGATCCAGCGCCTGGCCGCACGTTTCAACGGCGAAGAAATCACCGAGACCCTGCGCGAACTGATCTCGCTGGAACTGGTCAGCGACGGCTCGCCGCTGACCCCGGACATTGGCACCAAACGGGTCGAGCGCACCGCGATCAATACCGTGGTGCTCAACGTCAACACCGGCTGCAACCTGAGCTGCACTTACTGCTACAAGGAAGACCTCGACAAGCCGTCGGCGGGCAAGAAAATGGACGTTGAAACGGCCATCGCTTCAGTGGAAATGCTGCTGCGCGAATCCCCGGATGAAGAGCGTTTCACCGTGGTGTTCTTCGGCGGCGAACCGTTGAGCAATCGCAAGCTGATCGAGTACATGGTCGATTACTGTGAGAAGCGTTTTCGCGAAGCCGGCAAGTTCGTCGAGTTCGTGATGACCACCAACGCCACGCTGCTCACCGAAGAAACCGTGGACTACCTCAACGCCCACCGTTTCGGGCTCTCCGTCAGTATCGACGGGCCGAAAACCGTGCACGACCGCAACCGCATCACCGTGGGCGGGCAGGGCACCTATGACGTGGTACGGCGCAAGGCCGAGATGCTGCTGTCGCGCTACAACAGCCGTCCGGTGGGCGCGCGAGTGACGTTGACCACCGGCGTCACCGACGTCGAAACCATCTGGGATCACCTGTTCAACGAACTGGGTTTTGCCGAAGTCGGCTTTGCTCCGGTGACTTCCGGCGACATCAGCAGCTTCAACCTCACCAGCGATGAACTGGTTCAGGTGTTCGCCAACATGAAGGCGCTCGGTCGGCGTTATCTGGAAGCGGCGCTGGAACACCGCAACATCGGTTTCTCCAACCTGCACCAGCTGATCACCGACATTCACGAAGGCCACAAAAAAGCCCTGCCGTGCGGCGCGGGCCTGAAGATGCTGGCGGTGGATCACAAGGGCGAACTGAACCTGTGCCACCGCTTTACCGGCTCGTCCTTGCCGACCTTCGGCAACGTACACAGCGGTGTGAAACAGGTGGAGTTGAACGACTTCCTGTCCCAACGCCTCGACCGTACCAACACCGGCTGCGAAGACTGCCAGATCCGCAACCTCTGCTCCGGCGGCTGCTACCACGAGAGTTACGCCCGTTACGGCGACCCGACCCACCCGACCTATCACTACTGCGAACTGATGCGTGACTGGGTCGACTTCGGCATCGAGGTCTACACCCGGATCATGGCCAACAACCCTGCGTTTATCAGCAGCTACATCACTCCGCGCAAGGCTCACTGATATGAAACATCTCAAGGCAATCAATAACAAAGCGTTGAAACTCGATGAAGCCGCGGCCGAGAACCGCATCGAAGAAGTGGTGGCGATGAGCTCTGTCGCGGGCTGCGCCTCGACCACCGACCCGGGCTGGGAAATCGATGCGTTTGGCGGTGTGTCGTCGCTGTGCCAGCCGATGGAAGCCGACCTTTATGGCTGCTCCGACCCTTGCTGGTGGCCGGCCCAGGTGCCGGACATGATGAGCACCTACCCGGACTGGAACAAGGATGCCCAGGCGTCCAACGACAACTGGCGCAACCTTGGCACTGTCTTCCCTAAAGACAAGTGATCGGACAGACAAGAAGGATTCCAGCATGCCTAGCATCAAAGCCTGCGGCCTGGCCGCGTTTGCCGTCCTGAGCACCTGTTCGCTCACTGTTCTGGCCGATGAAAACACTGCTCTGCAAGACGGTCACGAGTACATGTTGACCACCAATTACCCGAACAACCTGCACGTGATCGACCTGGCCACGGACACGCTGTTCAAAACCTGCAAGATGCCCGACGCCTTTGGTCCGGGCACTGTTCAGCTGTCGCCGGATCGCAAGACCGCTTACGTGCTGAACAATCACTACGCGGATGTCTACGGCGTCGAGCTGGACAGCTGCAAACAGGTGTTCCACGCCAGCATCACCCAGAAGCCGGGGGAGAAAGCGAAGTCGATGTTCGCCTTCACCCTCAGTCATGACGGCAAGGAGCTGTTCACCGTTGCCAACCCGACGTTGATGCTCAATGACCGCTACGAAGTTCAGCAGCCACGACTGGATGTCTACGCCACCAACGCCGGCATGGATGCCAAACCCGTGCGCAGTTTCCCGGCGCCACGGCAGCTGACCATCATGCAGAGTGGCGACGACGGCACGCTTTACGTCGCCGGGGCGGACGTCTACAAGGTCGATGTGAAAACCGGCAAGTTCGACGTGCTGATCCCCAGCCGTCACTGGAAACGGGCGAACTACAGCGCACCGGACGTGCTCTACGTGTGGAACCAGCAGACCTATCGCCATGACTTCTCGCTGCTCTACACCGCGGCAAAGTTCAAGGACAAGAAGCAGGATCCGTTGACCGCCGAGTACCTGTACGGGCTGTTCAGCATCGACCTGAAAACCGGCAAGACCGAAACCACCGACTTCGGCCCGCTGACGGAAATCTACTTCAGCGGCATGCGCTCGCCGAAGGACCCGAACCTGATGTTCGGCGTGCTCAATCGCCTGGCGAAGTACGACATCAAGGAAAAGAAAATGCTCCAGGCGGCGACGCTGGATCATTCCTACTACTGCATTTCCTTCAACAAGGACGGCAGCAAGATTTACCTGGCGGGGACGTTTAACGATGTGGCGATTTTTGATGCCGACAGCCTGAAACAGGTGGGCAGCATCAAGTTGCCGGGTGGGGATATGGCGATTACCACGGCGCAGATTTTCGTCCGGTAATCGCGGCGTCTGAAAGGACGCCTTCGCGGGCAAGCCTCGCTCCTACGGGTTTCGGTGATCCCTTGTAGGAGCGAGGCTTGCCCGCGAAGAGGCCATGGAAAACGCTAGAGAACTTACTGCCCCGGCACCGGGCAACTCAAATCCCCCTCCTGGCACTTCAAGTAAGTTTTGAAAGCCTCCACCCGAGCCGTGGTCAGGTCCGTGATGCAATTGCTGTAAATCAACGGATAAACACTCCCGCCCTCAACCCCGGACGCCGAAAACCTGCACTCGGCATCCCGGAACCCGATCCACGCCCGTTGCGCGCCAATCAACTGCTTCTTGCTCTCGGGGCTGTCCTTCAAACGCGCGGTGATCTGCTGGTAAAGCGCATTCAACTCCTTGTCCGCCGCCTTGTTCTGCTGCGCCGCGCATTGATTCATCGTGGCCTGGTCGGTGGCGTTGTCGCAATCGACGGCATGGGCAACGGTGGTGAACAGCAATGGCGTCAGCGCCAGGAGCACGCGTGGGTTCATGGGAAACTCGCTGTGACAGGAAAAGAAGAGGTGCAGTGTAGCGAAGCCTCATTCACTTGCGGTGTCAGCGCCTGAAGCCTTGAGCAATTGATCCGCGCAAACCTCGATGTCTTCGCGCAGGTATAACTTCGCCAGCCAACGTTCGGGAATGGCCTGGACACCGTAGAAAGCGCCGGCCAACTGACCGACGATGGCTGCGGTGGTATCGGCGTCATCGCCCAGGTTGGCGGCCTTCAGGATGGCGGCTTCGAAACTGTCGGTGTGATGAAAACACCACAGCGCCGCTTCCAGCGAGGCGACGCAGTAACCGCTGCCACGGATAGCGCTTTCAGGTTTGTCGAAATAATCGCCGCGTGCGATGGCGGCGACTTTTGGCTCCAGGAAGGTCGTGGCCGGCAAGCGGAGTA
Organism: Pseudomonas sp. BF-RE-21; assembly: GCF_019947305.1. Lineage (NCBI taxonomy): Bacteria > Pseudomonadati > Pseudomonadota > Gammaproteobacteria > Pseudomonadales > Pseudomonadaceae > Pseudomonas > Pseudomonas sp. BF-RE-21. The sequence goes on from NZ_JAGYGF010000017.1 coordinate 9,058, forward strand.
AATCCGCTTTGGCCGCGCCCTGTAACGCGTTACCTGTCAGCTCGGCGAACAACAGGCAGCACTCAACGGCTTCAGGCGCGGCGTGGGTCGTGCGGGAACTGTTTGCGGAAAACGCCCTGATCCGGTCGCGGTCGGGGAAGTAATACAGAACCACCGGCACCAGCCGCATCAACGAACCGTTCCCTGCCGTATAGGGATCGGTTGAACCCGCGAAGGGGTCGCCGGTTTGCTGATACCGGGCCAAAGCCTCGCTCACCGTCATGCCGATGTCGAAGCATTCCCCGGTCGAACTCATGTAACCCTGTTGCCACCAATTGAGGTAGCGCCCCATCTGGTCGGCGGCATCGAAGCCGTTTTTGCTCAGCAGGCTTTCGGCCAGGCACAACGCCATTGAGGTGTCATCGGTCCATTGCCCGGGTTTCAGGTTGAATGGGCCGCCGCCCACCATGTCGGTCAGGGGCCTGAACGAGCCGCGTGGCTTAAACTCGACCGTGGTGCCGACGGCATCACCGCAGGCCAGGCCCAGCAGGGCGCCGCGATAACGTTCCGTGAGTGAGGGCTGCATGAATCTTCCTTGTCCGGTCAATGTCGTCCCTGCAAACGGTAGCAGCTCCCGCCCGGTGACTCTTGTTCTCCGCGCCGAACTTTGGCCCGGATGTGCGGCCGAATATTTCAGGCAGGTTGATTGAGAGGCCCGATTGGTACAACTTTAGGGTTGGACTTGTGGTCACACAGGCCTACTGTTCAGTACAGGAGGTGACTTATGAACCCAGCATCAGATCGCATCGAAAGGAAGATCCTGCTTAAAGCCCCGCGCTCGCAGGTCTGGCGTGTGCTGGCCCATGCCGAAGCGTTCGGGCAATGGTTTGGCGTGGCATTGGAAGGCAAGCGTTTTGTCGCCGGTGAGTGGACTCAGGGGCAGGTCACGTACCCCGGTTATGAGCACGTTTTGTGGAATGTGCTGGTGGAGCGGGTCGAGCCAGAGCGGGTGTTTTCGTTTCGCTGGCACCCCTACGCGGTGCGCGCGGATGTCGACTATTCCCAGGAACCCACCACGCTGGTGAAGTTCGAACTGGAGGACCACCCTGAAGGTACGTTGCTCAAGGTCTCCGAGTCCGGTTTCGATCACATCCCCCAGACACGCCGCGAAAAGGCTTTCCGCATGGACAGCCGGGGCTGGGAGGAACAGATGAACAACATTGAACAGTTTTTGGCTGAAACCGCCAAAGCCCGGGTGAGACAGGAAGAATGATCACCATGGCGCAGGCGCTGCCCGTCGTAGCTCCGCTGCAGGCCGCGAAACTCGCGGCTTGAGCGCTCGATACCTGAGGCGTCTAAGGGTTTTCGGAAGGGCTGGTATAGCGAATGTCTTACACGCGATGGTAGCTATGTCGTCTATTGCACATTGGATCCGATGCGTAATCTAGCCACATCAACTGAAGCACAGGAAGCGCTTCAGGATCACGGATGATCGACCATCAGCAAGGATTCGCTACCGACAGGGAGTCGACAATGGTCTTGGGAAAAACCCGCCTCTGGCGGGTTTTTTTTCGCCCGTAGAAAAGTGACTCAGCCATTACGTACATCTACTGTAGGAGCCGGCTTGCTGGCGATGGCGTGTGTTCAGGCGATAAACGTGTTGACTGACCCACCGCTATCGCCAGCAAGCCGGCTCCTACAATTCATCCCCGTCGTACACAGAGTGTGAGCGAACCTGAGCCCGCATTGATTACCTACAAGCCGAGATTTGCTGCGGCCCGTTCAGTGATCAGCGTCCGCTGCTGCAACGATGGCGCCGTACGCCGATGAGCCTCTGCCAAAACACTCTGAGGCGCTGATTCCGGGCTGCCAGATTCAAACGGCGGCGCCGGCGCGTACTCCAGCTGCAACTGCACCAATTGCGCCGTGTCCTTATCGAACAATTCAGCCGCCAGGGTCAGGGCAAAGTCGATCCCGGCGGTGATCCCGCCACCGGTCAGCAGATTGCCATCGCGCACTACCCGATCCTTCACCGGGATTGCACCCAGCGGTCCAAGCAACTCGTGATACGCCCAGTGAGTGGTGGCGCGCTTACCCTTGAGCAAACCTGCCGCGCCGAGTACCAGCGCGCCGGTGCACACCGAGGTGACATACCGCGCATTGGCCGCCTGCGTCTTGATGAACGCCAACGTCTGCTCATCCTCCATCAACGGCCCGACACCGCTGCCGCCGGGAACGCAGATCACATCCAGCGCCGGGCAATCATCGAAAGTGGTGGTGGGCTTGAGCACCAGGCCGGTGCTCGCGGTGACCGGCATCAGGTCTTTCCAGATCAAATGCACCTTCACGTCCGGCAGCGAGGCGAGTACGTCGTAAGGGCCGGTCAGGTCCAGTTGCTGAACCTGCGGGAACAACAGAAAACCGATCTGCAACGTCATGGTGTTTTTCTCGTGAAGTGGGTGGACGGCTTCACTGTAGGCTCGTAGGATTTGGCGTATACGCCAATTACCCCACGAATTACGCCAAGCATGCCCAAGACTATCCATGTGCTCGCCTTCACCAACGTGCAACTGCTCGACGTCACCGGGCCGCTGCAGGTGTTCGCCTCGGCCAATGACATTGCCCGCCAGAAAGGCTTGCCGCCGCCTTACGCGCCGACGGTGATTGCCAGCGGCGGCGGGGCGGTGACGTCGTCGGCGGGCTTGGCGCTGGTGGCCGAGCCGTTGCCCGGGCAGGGCAGCGACACATTGATCATTGCCGGCGGCTGGGGCGTTTATGCGGCGGCGGAGGATGAGGCGCTGGTGGCCTGGGTGCGTGAGCATGCGGCGGGGTGTCGGCGCGTGTCATCGGTGTGTACCGGGGCGTTTTTGCTGGCGGCCAGCGGTTGGCTCGATGGCCGGCGGGTGGTCACTCACTGGACCCGTTGCGAGCAGTTGGCGCAAAAACACCCGCGCTTGCGTGTCGAACCCAATCCGATCTTCATCAATGACGGCCCGGTCTGGACCTCGGCCGGGGTCACTGCCGGTATCGACCTCGCACTGGCCATGGTCGAAGAGGACCTTGGTCGCACCATGGCGCTGGAAGTGGCGCAGCAGTTGGTGGTGTTTTTGAAGCGTCCGGGCGGTCAATCACAGTTCAGCGTGACCCTGTCGTTGCAAAAGGAAGGCAACCGTTTCGACGATCTTCACGCCTGGATCAGCGAAAACCTCACCATGGACCTGGGCGTTCCGACCCTCGCCTTGCAGGCTGGCATGAGCGAACGCAGCTTCGTCCGTCACTACCGCGCCGACACCGGCCAGACGCCCGCACGGGCCATCGAACTGATTCGGGTCGAAACGGCGCGGCGGTTACTCAGCGATACCGGCGTGCCGATCAAACGGGTCGCGGTGCAGTGCGGGTTTGGCAGCGAAGAGACGTTGCGGCGCAGCTTCCTGCGGGCGATGGGCGTGACGCCACAAGCCTATCGCGAGCGGTTTTCGGTGAGTTCCGAGGCAGATCAGGCTTCCGTTTCCATGACCTGATTGAAGTACTTCGCCCGATCCGGCGTAAACGTCACCACCATCCCGGTTCGCGAGCAGGTCAATGCCCGCTCTTCAGCCAGGTCCACGTCCAGGTCTTCCCCGCGCAAACCTTGCCATTGGGCGAGGTACTTGAGGGATCCGTACTTTTCGAGTTTCTTCAGGCTGCGGCTGACGCCCCCTTTCCAGCCCAGCACCGGCAGTTCACCGGCCAGGCATTGTTGGGCCATTTCGGGAAAACGGGCGGCGCGTTGGCGGCCGATTTCCCAGCATTTGATCAGGCCTTTGTCGGGGCCTTCCCACAGTTCATCGCGGTTCAGGCCGGATCGGAGTGGGGTGTCGATGCTGCGGTAGATGCGCTGGCTCATTCAGGTTCCTTGAATTCGGGTTTTGTTGGACAGCTCCGCTGTACCCGTTGAGGAGGGATGTTAGGTGGGGATGTAATGAGTGGCAACAAACGATTTTCCGGGGGCGGGGCGGTTTTGTTTAGTGCTTGTAGGTGTGTGGGCCACAGAGCCTTAGTGTTTTAGCAGGCGGACCGCGTTAACGTTCGATCGCCGGCAAGCCGGCTCCTACAGTTGACCGCGTTTCACTGTAGGAGCCGGCTTGCCGGCGATGGGGCCTTAACACTCAACCAACAATTACCCGCTTTCCCCTCAACCAGCCTTATGGCAACTTGCAGGCCCTTGTCGAGAGCCGAGCCATGGCCAACCCCTACCGCGAACTGTTCAAAGCCCCGGGCAGCCGAGCCTTTGTGCTGGCCGGGATGATCGCACGCATGCCGATTTCCATGACCGGCATCGGCCTGATCACCATGCTCTCGCAATTGCAGGGCGGCTACGGATTGGCCGGTGCGGTGGCAGCGACGTTTGCCTTGGCCACGGCGTTTTGCGCGCCGCAGGTTTCGCGGCTGGTGGACCGTTTCGGGCAGCGTCGGATCTTGCCGGTGTCGGCACTGATCGGTGGCGGCGCGTTGTTGCTGGTGTTGTTGTGCACGCGTTTGCAGGCGCCGCAATGGACGCTGTTTGTGTTCGCCGCGCTGGCCGGTTGCATGCCGAGCATGTCGGCGATGGTGCGGGCGCGCTGGACCGAGGTCTATCGCGGCCAGCCGCAATTGCAAACCGCGTACGCCCTGGAATCTGTGCTCGACGAAGTCTGTTTTATTGTCGGGCCGCCGCTGTCGGTGGGCTTGTGCGTGGTGGTGTTCCCCGAAGCGGGGCCATTGGCGGCACTGTTGATGCTGGCGATTGGCGTCACGGCGTTCGTTCTGCAACGGGACACCGAACCGGCGATACATCCCCATGAAGAACACCATCAGGGCTCGATCATTCGTTCCAGCGAAATTCAGTTGCTGATGCTGTTGATGGTCGCCATGGGCACCATTGTCGGCGTGGTGGATGTGGTCAGCGTGGCCTTCGCCCAGCATCAAGGGCAACCGGCGGCGGCGAGCATTGTGTTGTCGGTGTATGCCATCGGTTCATGCCTGGCCGGTTTGGCGTTCGGCGCGTTGCGCTCGAAAGTGCCGCTGCCGCGACTGTTTCTGTACGGCGGGGTGGCGACGGCGGTGACCACGTTGCCGTTGCTGCTGGCGACCAATATTGTCGGGTTGGCGCTGGCCGTGTTCGTCGCGGGTCTGTCTTTTGCGCCGACGCTGATTGTCGCTATGGCATTGGTGGAACGCATCGTGCCGCCGGCCAAACTCACCGAAGGCCTGACCTGGCTGGTGACGGGGATGAGCATCGGCGTGGCGATTGGCGCGGCCAGCTCGGGTTGGCTGGTGGATGCGTTTGGCGCGCGTAGCGGGTTCTGGGTGGCGATTGCGGCGGGGGCGGTGGTGCTTGGTTCCGCGGTCCCAACCTATCGCCACCTTAGGTAAGTATTCATTCAGTGACTTCTCGCTGTCTTCTTCGCGGGCAAGTCGGATCGCCGCCCGCTCGCTCCCACAGGCTTCAGTGCGTCCTGTAGGAGCGAGGCTTGCCCGCGAAGGCGTCATCACCGTCGACTAATTCCCTGCGGCGCTCGTCCGTTCTCTTAGCAGACAACTTTTCGAGGTAAGCCCGGTGACCCAGCTGACATTGCTGTGCCTGCCCTATTCAGGCGCGAGCGCCATGGTTTACAGCCGCTGGCGGCGCAAGCTGCCGGAGTGGCTCAAGCTGCAGCCGGTGGAACTGCCGGGCCGTGGCGCGCGGTTCGGCGAACCGTTGCACACCGACATGCGGCGCCTGGCGCTGCAACTCGCCCAGGAACAGAAAGCCACGCTCAAGGCGCCGTACGCGCTGTTCGGCCACAGTCTTGGCGCGTTGCTGGCCTGTGAAATGGCCCATGCCTTGCGCTCGCTGGGTTGCCCGGAACCGGTGGCGCTGTTCGCCTCGGGCACCGCTGCACCGACGATGCGGGCTGATTACGATCAGGGTTTCGCCGACCCGAAAACCGATGCCGAGCTGATCGAGCAACTGCGCACCCTCAATGGCACCAGCGAAGAAGTGCTGGCCAATGAAGAACTGATGAGCCTGACACTGCCGATCCTGCGCGCGGATTTCCTGCTGTGTGGCCGTTTCGAGCCGATCCAGCGTCCGCTGCTGAAATGCCCGGTGCACGTGCTCGGCGGCAAAGAGGATCGCGCAACCACCGAACAGCTGATCGGCTGGAGCAAGGAAACCCACGGCAGTTTTTCCGTGGACATGCTGGCCGGCGGTCACTTCTTCATCCATGAACACGAAGCCAAGGTGCTGCGCGTGATCAAGGACCAGCTCGACGTCCACCATCGCCGGCACGCCATGGCCGCGACTGCCTGACCCGGTCAAATGTGGGAGCGGGCTTGCTCGCGAAAGCGGTTCATCATTCAACATTGATGTTGGCTGACCCAACGCTTTCGCGAGCAAGCCCGCTCCCACATTGTTTTGTGGCGCTTCACATCCGGCGATATACCTCCCTCCTGACACTTATTCTCATTCGCTAATTTTTCCGGTCTGCATTCGTTTTATAGGGACGACGTGCCTTTGTGCTTCCCGCCACTGATCCGGATGCTTAGAAATGAATGCTGATGACTCCTTGAAACTTGCTCGCCGGTTTATCGGGTTGCCCCTGGAAAAGCGCCAGATGTTCCTTGCGGCCTTGCAGAAGGAAGGCATTGATTTCGCCCGGTTCCCCATTCCCGCCGGCGTCGAGGCCGAGGATCGCCAGGCGCTGTCGTATGCCCAGCAACGCATGTGGTTTCTCTGGCAACTGGACGCGCAAAGTGGCGCCTACAACCTGCCGGGCGCGGTGCGTTTGACTGGTGCGTTGAACCTGTCGGCGCTGGAGCAAGCCTTCGTCAGCCTCGTGGAACGTCACGAAACCTTGCGCACGGTGTTCCAGCGCCAGGCCGACGACACCTTGCTGCAAGTGCCGGTCAGCGCGCCGCTGATCATCAAACACGTGGACTTCAGCGCCTTGCCGGAAACGGAGCGCGAACGTGCCGTCGCCCAAGCGGCCGAACAGCAATCGGTGCTGCCCTTCGATTTGTCCGTCGGCCCGCTGCTGCGGGTGACCTTGCTCAAACTCGCCGAGCAGGAACACGTCCTGCTGCTGACCCTGCACCACATCGTCTCCGACGGCTGGTCGATGAACGTGCTGATCGACGAGTTCATCCGCTGCTACGACGCCTTCGAGGCCGGTGTACAACCGCAACTCGCGCCGCTGCCGATCCAGTACAGCGACTACGCCTTGTGGCAACGCCGCTGGCTGGAGGCGGGCGAGCAAGCGCGCCAACTCGATTACTGGCAAGCGCAACTCGGCGATGAGCACCCGGTGCTCGAATTGCCGACCGACCACTCGCGCCCGGCGATGCCGAGCTATCGCGGCACACGCTACGAATTCGCCGTCGACACGCAACTGGCCGAGCAACTGCGCACCACCGCGCAGAAACACAACATCACCCTGTTCATGCTGTTGCTCGGGGCGTTCAACGCATTGTTGCATCGCTACACCGGACAGACCGATATCCGTGTCGGCGTGCCGATTGCCAACCGCAACCGTGCGGAAATCGAAGGCCTGATCGGCTTCTTCGTCAACACCCAAGTGCTGCGCACCCGGCTCGATGGCCACACCCGCGTTGACGATCTGCTGCGCGCCATCAAGGAGACCGCGCTCGGTGCCCAGGCCCATCAGGATTTGCCGTTCGAGCGTCTGGTCGAAGCGCTGAAACTGGAGCGCAGTCTCAGCCACACGCCGCTGTTCCAGGTGATGTACAACCACCAGCCGCAGGTCGCGGACATGTCCAGCATCAGCACCGCGTCCGGCCTGGTGCTGGGCGCGATCGAGTGGGAAGGGCGCACCACGCAGTTCGACCTGACCCTCGACACCTATGAAAAGAGCGGCAAGCTGCACGCCGCGCTGACCTACGCCAGCGACCTGTTCGACGCACCGACCATCACGCGCATGGCGCAGCACTGGACGCGGCTGTTGCAGGCAATGGTGATCGACACACATCAGCGGGTCGGCGAGCTGCCGATGCTGGCGGCGGATGAACAACAGGTGCTGGTGCATGACTGGAACCGCACCGCCGAAACCTATCCCGTCGAGCAATGCATTCATGAACTGATCCACGCTCAGGCCCTGCGCACACCCGAGGCGCCGGCGCTGGTGTTTGGCGACCGTCAGCTGACTTATGCACAGCTCGATGCGCGCACCAATCAATTGGCGCATTACCTGCGCGAGCAGGGTGTCGGCCCCGATGTGCTGGTGGGGATTGCCGTCGAGCGTTCGCTGGAAATGGTCATTGGTCTGTTGGCGATTCTCAAGGCCGGCGGCGCTTACGTGCCGCTCGATCCGGAATACCCGGCGGAGCGTCTGGCCTACATGATCGAAGACAGTGCAATTGGCGTGTTGCTGACCCAAAGCTCCTTGGTTGACACGCTGCCGACCGAGGGCATCAAGGTCATCGCACTGGATCAGGACGAGGACTGGCTGGCCGGTTACAGCGAAAATTGCCCGCAGGTGTCGGTAAATCCGCTGAACCTGGCCTATGTGATTTACACCTCCGGTTCCACCGGCAAACCCAAGGGCGCCGGCAACAGCCATGCGGCGCTGGTCAACCGTTTGTGCTGGATGCAACAGGCGTACGGGCTGGACGGCAGCGACTCGGTATTGCAGAAAACCCCGTTCAGTTTTGACGTGTCGGTCTGGGAATTCTTCTGGCCGTTGATGACCGGTGCCCGTCTGGTGGTGGCGCCGCCGGGTGCGCATCGCGAACCGGCGCGGTTGATCGGCCTCATCGGCGAGTTCGGCATCAGCACCTTGCACTTCGTGCCGTCGATGCTTCAGGCGTTTATCCACGAACCGGGCGTAGAAGCCTGCACCAGCCTCAAACGCATCGCGTGCAGCGGTGAAGCCCTGCCGCTGGATGCCCAGCTTCAAGTGTTCGCCAAGCTGCCGGGCGCCGGATTGTTCAATCTGTACGGACCGACCGAAGCGGCCATCGACGTGACCCACTGGACCTGCGTTGACGAGGGCGCCGACAGCGTGCCCATCGGCCGGCCGATTGCCAACCTGCGCACCCACGTTCTGGACGCGCAGTTGCTGCCGGTGCCGGCGGGCGTAGCGGGGGAGTTGTACCTGGGCGGCGCCGGCCTGGCGCGCAGTTATCACCGGCGTCCGGGGCTGACGGCCGAGCGGTTTGTGCCGTGCCCGTTCCATGACGGCGCACGCTTGTACCGCACCGGCGACCGCGTGCGCCAGCGTGCCGACGGGGTGATCGAGTACCTCGGCCGCCTCGACCATCAAGTGAAACTGCGCGGCCTGCGTATCGAACTGGGGGAAATCGAAACCCGTCTGATGCAGCATCCGCTGGTGCGCGAGGCGGTGGTCCTGGTGCAGGGCGGCAAACATCTGGTGGCGTACCTGGTGCTGGAAAACGCCGAGGCGCAGTGGCCGGAAACCCTCAAGGGCTGGCTGCTCAATAGCCTGCCGGAATACATGGTGCCCACTTACCTGATGCCACTGGACGCGTTGCCAGTTACCGCCAACGGCAAACTCGACCGCAAGGCCCTGCCGCAACCGGACGCGGCGCCACAACAGGCGTTCGTCGCGCCGCAAGATGCGATGCAGATGGCATTGGCGCAGATCTGGCAGGACGTCCTGGGCCTGGAACGTGTGGGCCTCGAAGACAACTTCTTCGAGCTGGGCGGTGACTCGATCATCTCCATTCAAGTGGTCAGCCGCGCCCGTCAGGCCGGCATCCGTCTCAGCCCGCGCGACCTGTTTCAGTACCAGACCGTGCGCAGCCTGGCGCTGGTGGCGACGTTCGACAATCGCAGTGCCATCGACCAAGGGCCGGTCAGCGGTGAGGTGCTGCTGACCCCGGCGCAACACTACTTCTTCGAACAGGCCATCGCGCAACCGCAACACTGGAACCAGTCCTTGCTGTTGACGCCGCGCGAGGCGCTGAACCCGCAAGCACTGGAAGCCGCGCTGGTTGCGCTGATTAACCATCACGATGCCTTGCGCCTGCGGTTTGCCGCGAGTGTCGATGGCTGGCAGCAGTCTCATGGACCACAGGTCGAAACGGCCGGATTGTGGCAGCGGCACGCGGCGTCGACCGAGGCGTTGACGGCCCTGTGCGACGAAGCGCAACGCAGCCTCGATCTGGCCGAAGGGCCGTTGCTGCGCGCGCTGCTGGTCAGTCTCGACGATGGCACGCAACGCCTGCTGCTGGCGGTCCACCATTTGGCGGTGGACGGTGTGTCCTGGCGGGTGCTGCTCGAAGACCTGCAGCAGGCCTACGCGCAATTGGCGGGTGGCAGCGCCGCGACGTTGCCGGACAAAACCAGCGCTTATCAACACTGGGCCAAACACCTGCAAGCGCATGCCCGCACGCTGGATCAGCAACTGCCGTACTGGCAGGCACAACACGCCGATGCCCGCGACTTGCCGTGTGAAAATCCGCTGGGCAGCTTGCAGCATCGCCATGGCCAAAAAATCGAATCGAAGCTCGACGCCGGGTTGACGCGGCAGTTGTTGCAAACGGCGCCGGCGGCCTATCGCACTCAGGTCAACGACCTCCTGCTGACCGCGCTGGCCCGGGTGATCTGCCGCTGGACCGGGCACAACTCGACGCTGATCCAGCTCGAAGGCCATGGCCGTGAAGACCTGTTCGACGACCTCGACCTGACGCGCACCGTGGGTTGGTTCACCAGCCTGTTCCCGGTGCGTCTGCAACCTCACGCGCAAACGGCGAACACGATCAAGGCGATCAAGGAGCAACTGCGCGCCATCCCCGACAAAGGCCTGGGGTATGGCCTGCTGCGTTACCTCGGCGAACCGGCCCAGCGTGAAGCGTTGCAAGGATTGCCGGCACCGCGCATTACCTTCAACTACCTCGGCCAGTTCGACCGCCAGTTCGATGAAGACGCGCTGTTCGTGCCGGCGCTGGAAAGCGGCGGTCAGGCCCAGGGTGATGATGCGCCGTTGGCCAACTGGCTGACGCTGGAAAGCCAGGTCTATGGCGGTCAACTCTTCCTGCAATGGGGCTTCAGTCGCGACATGTTCGCCGACAGCACCGTTCAAAAACTGGCCGACGCCTACACCGAAGAACTCACCGCACTGATCGAACACTGCTGCGTAACGCCGGCGGGCCAGGTCACGCCGTCGGACTTCCCGCTGGCACGGATCAATCAGGCGCAGCTGGACGCCTTGCCCGTCGCAGCCCCGGCCATCGAAGACATTTATCCGTTGACGCCGATGCAGCAGGGCATGCTGTTCCACACCTTGTATGAGCCGCAGGCCGAGGCCTATATCAACCAACTGCGCCTGGATATTCAGGGGCTGGAACTGGCGGCCTTCGGTCGGGCGTGGCAGGCGGCGATCAACCGTCACGACATTCTGCGCAGCAGCTTCCACTGGTTGGGCCTGGAAGCTGCGCATCAGGTGATTCATCGCCAGATCGACCTGCAATTGCAGGTGATCGAAGCGGCCGATATCGACCTCGATGCACTGGCCGCCGAAGAGCGCAGCCGTGGTTTCGAACTCAGTGCCGCGCCGCTGTTCCGCCTGATGCTGGTGCGCCAGAGCAGCGACGCCTGGCACCTGATCTACACCAGTCATCACATCCTCATGGACGGCTGGAGCAACGCGCAGTTGCTCGGCGAGGTGATTCAGCATTACGCCGGGCAAACACTGGCCAAGCCTTTGGGGCAATACCGCGACTACCTCGGCTGGATTCAGCAGCAGCCACCGGCGGCGGGCGAACAATTCTGGAAACAGGCGCTGGCCGCGCTCGAAACCCCGACCTTGCTGGCGCACGCCTTGCCGACGCCGGTCGAAGGGCGCGGCATGGGCGAGCATCACCTGACGCTTGAAAGCGCCGCCATGCAGTGTCTGGCAGAGTTTGCCCGGCAGCAGAAAATCACCCTCAACACCCTGTTGCAGGGCGCATGGGGCCTGCTGTTGCAGCGCTACACCGGCCAATCGTGCGTGGCCTTCGGCGCGACGATTGCCGGGCGATCCGCACCGTTGCCGGGTATCGAGCAACAGTTGGGGCTGTTCATCAATACCTTGCCGATCATTGCCACGCCTTCGTCCGCGCAACCGGTCAGCCAATGGCTCAATGAACTGCAAGCGCTGAACCTGAGCCTGCGCGAGTTCGAGCATGTGCCGCTCTACGACATTCAGGGCTGGGCCGGGCAGCAGGGCAACGCGCTGTTCGACAGTTTGCTGGTGTTCGAAAACTTCCCGGTGGCCGAAGCGCTGAAGCAGGGGGCACCGGCGGGACTGACCTTCGGCGCATTGCGCAATCACGAAATCACCAGCTACCCGCTGACCCTCGGCATCGAAGTCGGCGCCAGCCTGCGTCTGGAATTCAGTTTCGACCGGGCGTTGTTCAGCGCCGCGCAGATCGATCGTCTGAGTGCGAACCTGCTGCATGTGCTGGAGCAATTCGTTGCGCAGCCGCAGCAGGTGTTGGGCGCCGTCAGCCTGCTGGACGCGAAGCAAACAGCGCAGGTCTTGCTGGGATCGCGTCCCGACGCGCCGCAGCTGGACAGTCCGCTGTTGGCGCATCAGCGTTTCGAGCAGCAAGCGGCCCGCACGCCCGACGCATGGGCGGTGATCGCCGGCGACGAGCGCCTGACTTATGCACAGCTCAACGCTCAGGCCAACCAGCTCGCCCATCGCCTGCGCGAACACGGCGTGGCGCCGGGACAACGGGTCGGCCTGTCGGTGCGGCGCAATGCGCAGATGATCGTCAGCCTCATGGCCATCCTCAAGTCCGGCGCCGGTTACGTGCCGCTGGACCCGGACTACCCGGCCGAACGCCTGGCCTACATGATCGAAGACAGCGGCATGGACCTGCTGCTGGCGCAACCCGAGTTGCTGACCGATGTCGCGCTGCCCGAAGGCTTGCCGCGCCTGGCGCTGACGACGGCATCGCTGGCCGGCTATTCCACGGCCAACCCGGACAATCTCACCTGCGCCGAAGACCTCGCCTACCTGATTTACACCTCCGGCTCCACCGGACGGCCGAAAGGCGTGTGTCTGGCCCACGCGGCGTTGCGCGAGTTTTGCGTGATTGCGGCGGACTATTCGCAACTCAGTGCCGACGACCGCGTGCTGCAATTCGCCACGTTCAGCTTCGACGGCTTTGTCGAGCAGTGCTACCCGCCGCTGTGCATGGGCGCCGCGCTGGTGTTGCGCGGCGATGAGCTGTGGGACACCGACACCTTGTACCGGCAGATCATCGAACAGGGCGTGACCCTGGCGGACTTGCCGGCGGCCTACTGGTATTTGCTGGCCCAGGAATGGGCCGCGCAGCCTCAGCGCGACAAAGGTCGGTTGCGGCAGGTTCACGTCGGTGGCGAAGCCATGTCGCTGGAGGGCTTGAAGCTCTGGCATGCCGCCGGTCTCGGCGACGTACGTCTGCTCAACACCTACGGGCCGACCGAAGCCACGGTGGTTTCCAGCACCCACCTGTGCACCTTGGCCGATACGCAAAACCTGATCGGCGTGCCGATTGGCCGCGCCTTGCCCGGCCGGGCGTTGTACGTGCTGGACACCGAGGGCCATCTGCTGCCAACCGGTTGCGTGGGCGAGTTGTGCATCGGCGGTGATGCCGGCATTGCCCAGCACTATCACCAGCGTCCGGGTTTGAGTGCCGAACGCTTTATCGCCGATCCGTTTTCCACCACGCCGGGCGCACGTTTGTACCGCAGCGGTGACCTGGCGCGGTATCGCGAAGACGGCGCGCTGGAATACCTGGGGCGCATCGACCATCAGGTGAAAATTCGCGGTTTCCGCGTTGAACTCGGTGAACTGGAAGCACACCTGCAAGGCTTGCCGATGATCAGCGAAGCCGCAGTGCTGGTGCACGAAGGCGTCGGTGGCAAGCAACTTATCGGTTATGTAGTGCCGGTGTTGCCGAACGCCGATTCCCGTCAACTCACTGAAACCGTGCGCCAGGCGTTGGGCGAGCGTCTGCCGGACTACATGCTCCCGGCGCAACTGGTGGTGATGAGCGCATTGCCGCTCAACCGCAACGGCAAACTTGACCGTGCGGCGCTGCCCGCACCCGAAGTCTGGGACGCCGTGGCCGGCACCGCACCGCAAGGTGAGCTGGAAGTCGAGCTGGCGCAGATCTGGCAGCAGGTGTTGCAAGTTGCCCGTGTCGATCGCGAAAACAGCTTCTTCGAATTGGGCGGCCATTCGTTGCTGGCCACGCAGATCGTCTCGCAGATTCGTCAGCGCCTGGGCCTGTCGGTGAGTTTGCGCAGCCTGTTCGAGCACCCGCGCCTGCAGGATTTCGCGGCGCAGGTGCAAGGCCTGCGGCACGCCGCCAATGTCTGCGAACGCCCGGCGCTGGTGGCGGACCACTCCGGCGAACGCCAGCCGTTGTCCTTTGCCCAGCAGCGGTTGTGGTTCCTGTGGAACCTCGAACCCGACAGCTCGATGTACAACATGCCCGGCGCCCTGCGGTTGCGCGGCGCGTTGAACCTGTCGGCGTTGCAGCAAACCTTCGAAACCCTGGTGCAACGCCACGCCGTGTTGCGCACCACGTTCTATGAGGAAGACGGCCAGGCCTGGCAGCGGGTACACGCCGAACTGCCGCTGGATTTCGCCATCAGCGATCTACGGCATTTGCCGGCCCCGGACGTCGAAGCCGAGCAACGGGCCCGTGAAGAAGTCGCCCGGCCGTTCGATCTGCGCAACGGGCCGTTGCTGCGGGTGCGGGTGTTGCAGGTTGCGGATCAGGAGCATGTGCTGCTGCTGACGGTGCACCACATCGCGGCAGATGACTGGTCGTTCCGGATTCTGATCAATGAATTCGTCACGCTGTACCCGACCCTCAACCGGGGCGGCGTCGCGCAGTTGCCGGAGCAGGTCGTGCAATACGCCGACTTCGCAAAATGGCAGCGTCAGTGGCTGGAGCAGGACGGCGAGCTGCAACGTCAGCTCGATTACTGGCAGGCGCGCCTCAGTCAGCCGCAAGCCGTGCTGGAGCTGCCGGGCGACGGCGATCAGCGTCAGGCGCAGGAGGGCGCCAGCCAACATTTCACCTTGAATTCGACCTTGAGTCAGCAGTTGCGCGACTTCGCCCAACAGCGTGGATTGTCGCTGTTCATGGTGCTATTGGCCGGCTTCACCCTGGTGTTGCGCCAGCGCACCGAGGTCAGCCGCGTGCGCATCGGCACCGATATCGCCAACCGAAATCAAGTTGAGCTTGAACAAATGGTCGGCTTCTTCGTTAACCAATTAGTGCTGCAAGTGGAGGTCGATGCCGACCAGGCTGCCGGGCAACTTTTGCAAGCCTGTCGCCGTGCGGTTCTGGAGGCTTCGGACCATCAGGACCTGCCGTTCGAGCGATTGGTGGAAGCGTTGCGCTTGCCGCGTCGGGCCGGGCGTTCGCCGTTGTTCGACATCAAGTTGATCTATCAGGAAGGCGTCGGTCGCTTGCCCTCCATGGACGGCTTGTTGGTCGAGGACTTCCCGTCGGGCCGGCAAGCCGCCGAGATCGGCATGGTCGCTGCGTTCTACAACGAGGCCGAACACATTCACCTGAGTTTCGAAACACCCGCCGGGCAGTACTTGCCGAGCACGCTGCAAAGCCTGTTCGAACAAATCGAGGCGGTACTGCAAGCGTTGTTGCGCGCCGACGAGCTGACGGTCAGCGATCTGCTGGAACTGGCCACCGAGGTGCAGCGCCGTGCCGATGCGCGATTGAACGAGCAGCGCAAGGCGTTGTTGGGCGGGCCCATGGCGATCAAGCGTCGTCGCGGCACGCCGGCGACGCAAAGCGCGGCGGACTGATTCATTGCGGCGGCGCCAACCGGGCGCCGCCGTCATCATTTTCTGGAGGGGTTTATGACTGTTTCAACCACCAAGTCCATTCCCAAAATCGGCCGCGGTGCGCGCAAGAGCCTGTCCACCGACCCGACCCGGCTGGTGAGTTTTGCGCCGATGTTCGACGGTGCCAGCATGCCGCTGGTGTGCCGCCCGGCAGTGCCTGGTGTGAGCCTGGTGGAATGGGCGACGGAGAATCGCGCCCTGATCGAAAGCAAGCTGCTTGATCACGCGGTGATTCTGTTCCGTGGCTTCCAGGTGGCCGACATCGCCGAATTCAACCGCTGCGTGGCGGCGATTTCCGACGGCGCCCTGGAGTACCTGTTCCGCGCCTCGCCACGGACCCAGATCACCGGTCAGTTCAAGATCTACAGCTCCACCGATTACCCGGCGGCGGAGAAAATCTTCCCGCACAACGAGCATTCCTATTCGCCGGTGTTCCCGCGTCACCTGTACTTCTACTGCGACACGCCCTCGACCACCGGCGGCGAAACACCGTTCGGCGACACCCGCGAAATCCTCGCGCGGATCGACCCGGCCGTGCGCGAGGAGTTTCAGCGTAAACGCATCATGTACGTGCGCAACTACGGCGACGGCATGGGGCTGCCATGGCAAACCGTGTTCCAGAGCGAAGATCGCGGCGAAGTCGAAGCCTACTGCGCCAAGATCGGCATTCAGGCCGAGTGGAAGTCCGGCAATCGCCTGCGCACCCGGCAAAACGGCCCGGCCATCGTGCGCCATCCGCTGACGGGCGAGCGCATCTGGTTCAACCACGGCACCTTCTTCAACGCGCTGACCCTGCCGGACAGCATCCGCGACAACCTGCTGCGTGAATTCGGCCCGCTGGACCTGCCGCAAAACACCTTCTTCGGCGACGGCTCGGCCATCCCCGACGACGTCATCCGCCACCTGCAAGGCATCTATCGCGACGTGATGGTCGAGTTCGCCTGGGAGAAGGGCGACGTGGTCCTGCTGGACAACATCCTCAGCGTGCATGCGCGCAACGAATTCACTGGCTACAGAAAAATCCTCACGGCCATGGCCATCGCGCAGAAAAGCGCCGACCTGGATCAGGAATAAGGACCCTCGACATGAACACCACCGCCCTCGAACCTTCGGTAGACGTTTTCCAGACTTCGGCTCAGCAGGCCTTTTATTTGCGCGCTCAGGAGCTGGGCGGACAGCCGCTGTTCGCCGCCCTGACCGTGCCGGTCGCCCAGGCTGTGGAGCCGCAGGCATTGCGCGCGGCACTGGATGAACTGGGCCAGCGCCATGAAACCCTGCGCACGGTCTATCGCCGTTTGCCGGGGATGAAATGGCCGGTACAGAGCCTGTGCGACGAGTTGCCGGTCGCGTTGTTGGGGCGCGTGTCTTCCCTGGATGAAGCGCTGAGTCGCAGCCGCGAAACCCTGGCTGAGGCGCCGGATCGGGTGCTGGTGGTGGCGCCAGTGGACACCACGGACGGTCAGCATTTCGTCACCTTGCTGGCGCTGGCCAGCAGCCTCGATGAAGCATCGCTGCGGGTGCTGTCGGCGGAGCTGGCGAGCCTGTTGCGCGGCGAAACACTGGCCGACAATCAGGAAGACTTGCAGTACCTGGATTACACCGCGTGGCAGGAAGAACTGCGCGAAGAAGACATCGGCCATCAAGGCGCCGCGTTCTGGCGCAACCTGCAACAGCAGTTCGCGCAGGCCCATCATCTGCCTTTTGAAAAGGCTGTTGAAGTGACGCTGGCTCGCCATCAGGCGACGCTTGATGACGCGGCATGGCTGGCTGATG
Source organism: Pseudomonas sp. BF-RE-21 (assembly GCF_019947305.1). NCBI lineage: Bacteria > Pseudomonadati > Pseudomonadota > Gammaproteobacteria > Pseudomonadales > Pseudomonadaceae > Pseudomonas > Pseudomonas sp. BF-RE-21. The sequence goes on from NZ_JAGYGF010000017.1 coordinate 26,643, forward strand.
TGCAACGGCTGGCCGCCGCTCAGGGCGTCGAAGCGCAGCGCGTGGCGTTGCTGTTGTGGAGCGCGTTCGTGGCGCGCATCGGCAATCAGGAAAAGTTGCTGATGGGCTGGGAAGTGGCCGGGCGCAACGAGCAGACCGAAGCGACCTTGGGGCGTTTCGCCCGTCGTTTGCCAGTGGCGTTCGATCACCGCAGCCACGAAACCCTGGCGCAAGCGCTGGCCTCGTTTGCTGGCAACGTCGAGCAATCGCTGTCCTGGCTCGACTGCCTCAACGAGTTCGAACTGAGCGCTGAAGTCGCGACGCCGCTGCGTTATGGCCTGGTGTATCAGGCCGATGCCGACGCGAACATTGAAGTGGACGATGCCAACCCGGAAGTCCTGCGCCTGCGGGTTCAAGGCGAACAGTTGCAGCTGTCGTGCCTGGCCGGCGCGGTGCCCGAGTCGATGCTGGCAGCGTGGCTGGAACAGTTTGTCGAATTCAGCCGCCAGTTGCTGACCTCGCAAGAGCTGACCCTGGGCCAGGCCACTCAGGTCAACGCGGTGCAACTGACCCGCTTGATCGAAGACTTCAACCCGCTGGCCGCCGAGCAAGTACTGCCTCATCGTTACCTGCAAGACCTGTTCACCGAACAGGCACGCCTGCATCCGCAGCGCATCGCCGTCAGCGTCAATGGCCAACGCCTGAGCTACGCCGAACTGGATGCACGCTCCAACCAGGTCGCCAATACCCTGCGCGCCCAAGGCGTGGCACCGGATGAAATCGTTGCGGTCTACGGTCAGCGTTCGCTGGAAATCGTTATTGCGCTGCTGGGCACGCTCAAGGCCGGCGCCGCTTACCTGCCGCTCGATCCGAACTACCCGATCGAGCGTCTGGCGTTCATGTTGCAAGACGCCGCTGCACGTCAGGTGCTGGCCTGTCAGCCGCTGCCGGAAGCGTTGCATGGCGAGCGGGTGATTTCGCTGATGCCGCAGGCCGAAGTCTGGTTCGCCTCACAAGAGCAGCCATCGCCGCTGGGCGACAGCGCCAATCTCGCGTACGTGATTTACACCTCCGGCTCCACCGGCAAGCCCAAGGGCGTGATGATCAGTCACGCCAACGCGGTGGCCTCGACCCTGGCACGCAGTGCGTTCTATCGTCAGCCGTTACGCGCGTTCCTGATGCTTTCTTCGTTCTCCTTCGACAGCTCGGTGGCCGGGGTTTTCTGGGCGTTGGGGCAGGGCGCGACCCTGTGCCTGCCGGACGAAGACAGCTACAAGGACCCGGCGCTGCTGGCGGCGCTGATCCAGCGTGAAGAGGTTTCCCACTACCTGACCTTGCCGTCTTACCACGCACAGATTCTGGAGCACCTCGACAGCCATGCCCTGGCGTGCGTGATCGTGGCCGGCGAAGCGTGCAGCAACGCCTTGGTCGCACGACATCGCGAGGCCTTGCCGCAAGTGGCGCTGGTCAACGAATACGGCCCGACCGAAGGCACGGTCTGGTGCTCGGCGTGGGAACTGCCGCTCGGTCAGGACGACGACACCATCCCGATTGGCCAGCCGATTCCGGGGATGCGCATTCACGTGCTGGGCCCGGACCTGATGCCAGTGGCCGTGGGCGTCGAAGGTGAGCTGTATGTCGGCGGCGCCGGCATTGCCCGTGGCTATCTCAAGCGTGCCACGCTGACCGCCGAACGTTTTGTGCCCGACCTGTTTGCGAAGCACACCGGTCAACGCCTGTACCGCACCGGCGACCTCGCACGCTACCGCGCCGATGGTGTGCTGGAGTACCTCGGCCGGGTCGATCATCAAGTGAAAATCCGTGGCTTCCGCATCGAACTGGGTGAGATCGAATCCGCGATGCGCAGCGCCCCCGGCATCGAAGGCGCCGCCGTCATCGCCCGTGAAACGCCGACCGGTCCGCAACTGCTGGGCTTCGTGATTTCCCCGGCCGACACCGCCGACATCCGCCTCAACGAATTGCGCAGCCACCTCAGCGAAGCGCTGCCGGAGCACATGCAACCTGCGCGCTTGCAGGTGCTGGAACGTTTCCCGCTGATGCCCAACGGCAAACTCAACCGCCAGGCCTTGCTCGACCTCGACGTGCGCCGCAGTGCCTTCGTCGCCCCGCGCACCGATCTGGAAAAAGTCCTGGCGGCGATCTGGGCCGAAGCGCTGCACGTGGAGCGGGTCGGCGTGCACGACAGCTTCTTCGAGCTCGGCGGCCACTCGCTGTTGGCAACGCGGATTCGTGCGCGGATTCAGGAAGAACTGAACCTGGCGATCCCGCTGAAGCTGTTCTTCGAGGGCGACACCCTGGAACGCCTGGCGGCGGAAATCGAGCAGTTCCGTCAGCACAGTGAACACAAAGAAAACGATGTAGACGCGCTGGAAGCGTTGTTCGACGAAGTGGATGAGGAACACACGCGATGAGTGTTGCACCGGACAGAATGATGACCCTGGCCCAGCGTTTCTGCGGCTTGAGCCTGGACGCGCGGCGTGCCTTGCAAGAAAAGATGCACGCGCAAGGCCTGACCCTTGAGCTGCTGCCGATCCCGCCAAGGGACCCGGCGGTCGACACGCTGCCGGCATCGTACGCGCAGCAGCGCTTGTGGTTTTTGTGGCAGATGCAGCCACAGGCGACCGCGTACAACCTGACCGGTGCCTTTCGCCTCAGCGGTGAGCTGAACCGCGCCGCGCTGGCGCAAACCCTCGCCGCGCTGGTGCAACGTCATGAAGTGCTGCGCACCACCTTCGTGTTCGATGAGCAGCAGGTGCTGCAAAAAATCCACCCGCAGATGGACGCGCCGCTGGTCGAGGCAAACGCCGCCGACGAGGCCGAACTGCATCGCCAGGTCGGCCTCAACGCCGAGCAGCCATTCGATTTGCAGAACGGTCCGCTGATGCGGTGCCGGTTGATCCGCCTCGACGCGCAGCAGCATGTGCTGGTGCTGACGTTCCATCACATCGTCACCGACGGCGGTTCGCTGCCGATTCTGTTGCAGGAATTCACCCAGCTCTACGCGCAACTCAGTGCCGGGCAAGCGCCGCAGCTACCGGAGCTGGGCATTCAGTACGCCGATTTCGCCCGTTGGCAGCGCCTGTGGCTGGAGGCCGGCGAGGCCGAGCGTCAGCTTGCTTACTGGCGTGAACAATTGGGTCGCGAGCACCCGCCACTGAACCTGCCGGCCGACCGTCGTCGCCCGGCGATCCCGAGCCAGCAGGGCGCCAGCGTCGAGCTGAATGTGCCGGCGGCCCTGGCGTCGGCTCTGAAAGATCTCGCCCGTCGCGAAGGCTGCACGCTGTTCATGGTGCTGATGGCGTCGTTGCAAGCCCTGTTGCATCGCTACAGCGGCGAACGGGACATTCGCGTCGGCGTGCCGATTGCCAACCGTACCCGCCAAGACGTGGAAAACCTGCTGGGCTTTTTCGTCAACACCCAGGTGCTGCGGACCCAACCCCATGCCGATCAGCCATTTTTGCAGTTGCTGGCCGAGGTCAAGACGGCGGCACTGGGCGCGCAGGCGCATCAGGATTTGCCTTTTGAACAGTTGGTCGATGGCCTGGATGTTGAGCGCAGCCTGAGCCACACGCCGTTGTTCCAGGTGATGTTCAACCACCAGCGCGATGCCGGCGGCGAACAGCGCTGGGACTTGCCGGGCCTGAGCGTCGAGCCGTTGATCTGGGATGAAAAGACCACCAAGTTCGAGCTGATGCTCGACACCGTGGAGAGCGACGACGGCATCCACGCCTCGTTCGTGTACGCCACCGAATTGTTCGACGCTTCGACCATCGAGCGTCTCGGCCAGCATTGGCTGAATCTGTTGCAAGCCATCTGCGCCGATGGCTCGGTCGCCTTGGCCGACCTGAACATGCTCGCCGCAACCGAGCAGCACGCCACGTTGCTAGACTGGAACCGCAGCGCCGCTTCGCAAGCCACGAACACGCTGTGCGCGCATCAACTGATCGAAGCCCAGGCCGCCGCGCACCCGCACAACATCGCGGTGACCTGCGATGGCGCGACCCTCAGCTACGCGCAACTGAACCAACAGGCCAACCGCATCGCCCAGCGTCTGCGCGAACGCGGCGTCGGGCCGGATGTGTTGGTGGGGATCGCGCTGGAGCGATCGCTGGAAATGATCGTCAGCGTGCTGGCGATCCTCAAGGCCGGCGGCGCCTACGTGCCGCTGGACCCGGAATACCCGCAGGATCGTCTGGCCTACATGCTCGCCGACAGCGGCACGCGCTGGCTGCTGACCGATTCCGCGCTGCTGCCGCGCCTGCCGTTGTCCGAAGGCATCGAAGTGATTTGCCTCGACCACGCCAGCGACTGGCTGAATGAAGCGTCCGTCGAGAATCTGCCGAACCTGACCCGCCCGGAAAACCTCGCGTACGTCATCTACACCTCCGGGTCCACCGGCAAACCCAAAGGCACCTTGTTGCCGCACAGCAACCTGACCCGCCTGTTCAGCGCCACCGAACACTGGTTCGGTTTCAACGCGAACGATGTCTGGAGCCTGTTCCATTCCTACGCCTTCGACTTCTCGGTATGGGAAATCTTTGGTGCGCTGCTCTACGGCGGCAAGCTGGTGGTGGTGCCGCACGCCATCAGCCGTTCCCCGGAAGAGTTCGCCCGCCTGCTGTGTGATGAGCGGGTCACGGTGCTCAACCAGACCCCGTCTGCGTTCCGTCAACTGATGCCGTTTGCCTGCGCCAATGCCCAGGGCATGGCCCTGCGTTATGTGGTGTTCGGCGGCGAGGCGCTGGACGTCGCGAGCCTGCGTCCGTGGTACGACGCGTTCGACGAGCAGCAGCCGTTGCTGATCAACATGTACGGCATCACCGAAACCACGGTGCACGTGACCTACCGGCCGTTGTCCCGCGCCGACCTCGACGGTGCCAACAGCTCGCCGCTGGGCGAGCCGATTGCCGACCTGCGCTGGTACGTGCTCGACCCACGCTTGAACCCGGTGGCCAAGGGTTGCGTCGGCGAGCTGTACGTCGGCGGTGCCGGTCTGGCGCGGGGTTATCACCAGCGCGCCGATCTGACCTCCACGCGGTTTGTCCCGGACCTGTTCGCCGCCGAGGCGGGTGCACGCCTGTATCGCACCGGCGATCTGGCGCGCTATTGCGCCGATGGCAGTATCGAGTACGCCGGACGCATCGACCATCAAGTGAAGATTCGTGGCTTCCGCATTGAGCTGGGGGAAATTCAGGACCGCCTGCAAAGTCACCCGGCCATTGAACAGGCGCTGGTGCTGGCGCCCGAGATCAATGGCAGTCAGCAACTGGTCGCCTGGTTCACCGTCACCCAGGACGTCGCCGATTTGCGTCAGGCGCTGCGTGAACATTTGCAAGCGGGGCTGCCGGATTACATGGTGCCGGCGCATTTGCTCAAGCTTGATCAGTGGCCGCTGACCAGCAACGGCAAGCTCGACCGCAACGCGTTGCCCAAGCCTGATGCTGCCTTGGCGCAGCAGGTTTACACGGCGCCGGTGGACGACCTGCAAGCCGAGTTGGCGGCGATCTGGCAAGACGTGCTCAAGCTTGAGCGCGTGGGGATCGACGACAACTTCTTCGAACTGGGCGGTGATTCGATTATCTCGATTCAGGTGGTCAGCCGTGCGCGTCAGGCCGGGATTCGCATCACCCCGCGTGACCTGTTTCAACACCAGACCGTGCAGAGTCTGGCGAAGGTCGCGCAGCGCAGCGCCGGTCTGCTCATCGATCAGGGCCCGGTGCGCGGTGATGTGCTGCTGACACCGATCCAGCACTGGTTTTTCGAGCAGGCCATCGAGGCCCGGGACCACTGGAACCAATCGGTGCTGCTGGAACTTCGCGAGCCGCTCGACAGCGCGTGCCTGCAACAGGCATTGGCCGCGTTGCTGGAACATCACGACGCATTGCGCCTGCGATTGAGTCAAGTGAATGGCGTGTGGCAACAGGCTCAGGCCGAGCACTGGAGCAGCGCCGAATTGTTGTGGCAGCGTCAGGCCGCGAACGCCGACGAGCTGCTTGAGCACTGCAACGCCGCACAGGCCAGCCTGAATTTGCACGATGGCCCATTGTTGCGCGCCTTGCTGGTGGACATGGGCGCGGCCAGTCAGCGCTTGCTGCTGGTGGTGCATCATTTGGCGGTGGACGGTGTGTCCTGGCGTCTGTTGCTCGAAGATTTGCAAACGGCCTACGACCAGGCGCTTCAGGCTCAACCTGTGCGCCTGCCGGCCAAATCCAGCGCCTATCAAGCGTGGGCGGCACGTTTGCAAACCCATGCGCAAAGTCCCGAACTGGCGAGCCAAGCGGCTTACTGGCAGCGCCAATACCACGACGTGGTGGTGGACCTGCCCGCCGATAATCCGCAAGGCAGCCTCGCCAGCCAACACGCCGTGAGCGTGGAAACCGTGCTCGACAGCACCTTCACCCGCCAACTGCTGCAAGACGCCCCAGCGGCGTACCGCACGCAGGTCAACGACCTGTTGCTGACGGCGTTGTCGCGGGTGTTGGGCAACTGGACCGGCCAGCCATCGACCCTGGTCAAACTGGAAGGTCATGGTCGTGAAGACCTGTTCGACGACATCGACCTGACCCGCACCGTGGGCTGGTTCACCTCGATTTTCCCGGTCAAGTTGACCCCGGCCAGTGATCTGGCCGGGAGTATCAAGGCGGTCAAGGAACAGCTGCGCGCCGTGCCGGACAAAGGCATTGGTTTCGGCATCCTGCGGTATCTGGCGCAGGCCGGTCTTGAGGATCTGCCGCAACCGCAAGTCACGTTCAACTACATGGGCCAGTTCGATGCCAGTTTCGATGAGCAGGCACCGTGGCGCCCGGCCCGTGAAAGCGGTGGCGCCGAGCAGGGCGCTTCGGCCGCGCTGGACCGTGGCCTGAGCATTAACGGTCAGGTTTACGCCGGGCAATTGCGCCTGAGCTGGACCTTCAGCCGCGACGTGTTTGCCGAGCACACCGTGCAGCGCCTGGCCGACGCCTATGCCGCTGAGCTGCAACGACTGATCGAACATTGCCTCAGCGGTGCCGGTGGCCTGACGCCGAGTGACGTGCCGCTGGTCCGCGTCGATCAGGCGCAGCTCGATGCACTGCCGCTGGCGGCGCGTGAGATCGAAAACATCTTCCCGCTGTCGCCGATGCAGGAAGGCATGTTGTTCCACAGCCTGTTCGCTCCGGATGCCGGCGCCTACATCCCGCAGATGCGCGTGGACGTGCAGGGCATCGACGTCGAAGCGTTCCGCAGCGCCTGGCAGCAGACGCTGGAAAACCATGAAGTGTTGCGCGCCGCGTTCTTCAGCGAGAGCAATGGCTCGCGCCCGCTGCAAGTGATTCTGGCCAACGCCACGTTGCCGGTGACCGTGCTTGATTGGCGCAGTGAAGCGGATCAGGCACACGCCCTGGACCGTCTGGCCGAAGACGATCGCCTGCGCGGTTTCGACCTGACAGCCGCGCCGTTGCTGCGCCTGACCCTGGTGCAGACCGCGCACGACACCCATCACCTGATTTTCACCAACCACCACATTCTGCTGGACGGCTGGAGCACCTCGCAGCTGTTCGGCGAAGTGTTGCAGCGTTACTCCGGCGTGATGCCGGTGGCGAGCGGCGGTCGTTATCGTGATTACATGACGTGGCTGGGCGGGCGTGATCGGGCCGCGTGCGAAGCGTTCTGGCTGGAGCAGTTGCAGGCGTTCAACGAGCCGACCCGTTTGGCCGGCGCGATGCCGGGACCGGTCGCAGGGCAGGGCGACGGTCATCGCACCGTTCACCTGAGCCTGGACCGGGCGGCCAGCGAACGCCTGAGCGGCTTTGCCCGTCAGGCCCGCGTGACGCCGAACACCTTGCTGCAAGCGGCGTGGCTGTTGCTGTTGCAGCGCTACACCGGCCAGCGCACCGTCGCGTTCGGCGCCACGGTGTCGGGTCGTCCGAGCGAGTTGCAGGGGATCGAGCAGCAAGTCGGCCTGTTCATCAACACCTTGCCGGTGATCGCCACGCCACATCCTGAGCGCACGGTCAGCCAATGGGTGGACGAGGTGCAGGCGCTGAACCTCAAACTGCGCGATGTCGAATACACGTCGCTGGCGGATGTGCAGCGTTGGGCCGGGCATTCCGGCGAGGCATTGTTCGACACGCTGCTGGTGTTCGAAAACTACCCGGTCGCCGAGGCGCTGGAGGGCGGTAATCCGAGTGCGCTGAAGTTCTCGGGTATCAGCAATCATGATCAAACCAGTTTCCCGCTGGCCATCGCCGCCGAGCTTGGCGAGTGCCTGGACCTGCGTTTCAATTACGACACCGCGCTGTTTACCGCCGAGGCCATCGACGGCCTGAGCAAGCGTCTGGTGGCGTTGCTCGATGCCATGGTGCGCGAACCGCAACAAGCCTTGGGCCGCCTGAGCCTGCTCGACGCCGCGCAGACCGAGCAACAAGTGCAAGGCTTCAACGACACCGCCGTGACCTGGCCCGACGTGCGCCCGGTCCACCTGTGCTTCGAAGCCCAGGTGCTGAAAACCCCGGACGCCCAGGCGTTGGTGTTTGCCGGGCAGAGCCTGACGTATCGCCAACTCAACCAGCAGGCCAACCGACTGGCGCACTACCTGCGCGCCCAAGGGGTCGGCGCCGAAGTGCTGGTGGGGATTGCCGCCGAGCGTTCGCTGGAACTGGTGATCGGTTTGCTCGCGATCATGAAGGCCGGTGGCGCCTACGTGCCGCTGGACCCGGATTACCCGCGCGAGCGCCTGGACCACATGTTCGAGGACAGCGGCGTGCACGTGTTGTTGACCCAGCATCATCTGCTGGCGCAATTGCCGATTCCGGCCGGGACCACGGCGATCTGCCTGGACGACAGCGCTCAGCTGGTCGAAGGCTTGAGCGACGAAAACCTGCCGTGCGTGGTCGAGCTGCAATCGCTGGCCTACATGATTTACACCTCCGGCTCCACCGGTAAACCGAAGGGCGCGGCCAACCGTCACGATGCGTTGTTCAACCGCATTGAGTGGATGCAGGGCGCATACCCGCTGGACGGTCGCGACACCGTACTGCAAAAGACACCGTTCAGTTTTGACGTGTCGGTGTGGGAGTTCTTCTGGCCGCTGATGGTTGGCGCGCGCCTTGCGGTCGCCGAACCGGGCGCCCATCGCGACCCGGCGCAGCTGGTGCGTTTGATCGAGCAATATCAGGTCAGCACCCTGCATTTCGTGCCGTCGATGTTGCAGGCATTTGTTCAGGGCGAGGGCTTTGAGCGTTGCGCCAGCCTGCGGCAGATCATGTGCAGCGGTGAAGCGCTGTCGGCGGATTTGCAGAACAGCCTGTTCCGCGTGCTGCCCTGCGTTGGTTTGTACAACCTGTACGGGCCGACCGAAGCGGCCATCGACGTGACCCACTGGACGTGCGTCGATGACGGCTCGATCAGCGTGCCGATCGGCTACCCGATTGCCAACCTGGTGACCTACATTCTCGACGACAGCCTGCAACCGCAAGTGGCGGGCTGCGTCGGTGAGCTGTACTTGGGCGGCATCGGTCTGGCGCGGGGTTACCATCGCCGTCCGGACCTGACGGCTGAGCGTTTTGTTGCCAGCCCGTTCAGTACACGGGGCGAGCGGCTGTATCGCACCGGCGACCTGGCGCGTTATCGCGATGACGGCGTGATCGAATACGTCGGCCGCATCGACCATCAAGTGAAGATCCGTGGCTTGCGTATCGAACTGGGTGAAATCGAAGCCTGCCTGTTGGAATATCCGCAGGTGCGCGAGGCGGTGGTGATCGCGCTGGATGTCGGCAAGTCCAAGCAACTGGTGGCTTACGTGGTCGGCCAGTCGTTGGTGCTCGACGGGCTCAAACAGCACCTGCGCAACGCGTTGCCCGAGCACATGCAACCGAGTCATGTGATGTTGCTGGAGCAACTGCCGGTGACGCCGAACGGCAAACTGGATCGCCGCGCGTTGCCGCAACCCGATCAGCAGGTTCGTGAATACATCGCGCCGCGCAATGCCGTGGAGGCGACATTGCAAGAGGTCTGGAAGGCGCTGTTCGAAGTGCCGGTCGGGATTCAGGACAACTTCTTCGAGCTGGGTGGCGACTCCATCGTGTCGATCCAGGCGGTCAGCCGTGCGCGCAAGGCCGGCCTGAGCATTTCGCCGAAGCACGTGTTCAGTCACCCGACCATCGCTGAACTGGCGACCGTCGCCCAGGCTGTGGACGCCGAGGAAGCCGCGCCGGTAGTTGCTGCACCGGCGCTGAAGATCGAGCTGAGCGAAGCGCAATATCAGGCGCTGGCATTGACGGCAGATGAGGTGGACGACGTTTATCCACTGTCGCCGATGCAGCAGGGCATGCTGTTCCACTCGGTGCAGGACGGCGACTCGGGGCTGTACGTCAACCAGATCGAAGTGGGCGTGCGTGGCGTTGACGGTCCGCGTTTCCGTGAAGCCTGGGCCGACGCCGCGCAGCGTCACGCGATCCTGCGCACCGCGTTCCTGTGGGAGGGCGACAAGGAGCCGCTGCAAGTGGTGTTGCGCAATGCGCCGGCGCTGCTGACCGAGCTGGACTGGCGCGGTCTGGATAACCAGGTCGAGCGTGTGCGCCAATTGGCCGCCGATGAACGTGAACGTGGCTTCTTGCTGAACCGTGCGCCGTTGCTGCGCCTGCTGCTGGTGCGTCTGGAAGACGACCGTTATCGCCTGATCTGGACCTATCACCACATCCTCATGGACGGCTGGAGTGTGTCGCGCCTGATCGGTGAAGTGCTGCGTCATTACAGTGGCGACGCACAGGAACCGGTGGCCGCCTATCGCGACTACATCGACTGGCTCGGCCAGCAAGTCGCCGAGGCCAGCGAAGCGTTCTGGAAAGACAAACTCAATGCCCTCGAAGGTGCCACGCACCTGGCCCGCGCATTACCGGTGAAGGCGCCGCAAGCGGGTTATCACGCGATTTACACGCACCTGAATGCGCAGCAGACCGCACGTTTGCAGGCGTTTGCCCAGCAACAGCAAGTCACGCTCAACACCCTGGTGCAAGCCGCGTGGCTGCTGCTGTTGCAGCGTTATACCGGCCAGCGCACGGTGACGTTCGGCGCCACGGTGTCGGGCCGACCGGAAACCCTCAACGGTTCGGAGAACATGCTCGGGCTGTTCATCAACACCTTGCCGGTGGTCAACAGCGTGCCGACCGAAGCGAGCGTCGGTGACTGGCTGCGCGAGATCCAGGCCTACAACCTCGACATCCGCGACTTCCAGCAAACCCCGCTCAGCGACATTCAACGCTGGGCCGGGCAGGGCGGGCAGTCGCTGTTCGACAGCATCATCGTTTTCGAAAACCAGCCGGTGGACCGCACGTTGCGCGAGTGGAACGGCGATTCCCTGCGTTTCGAAGATGTCTCCGACTTCGGCCTGACCAGCTTTGCGATGGACTTGATGGTCAGCCTCGATGAAGGGTTGCGCATCGAGTACATGCACCAGCGCGATCAGTTCGACCTCGCCACCGTTGAAGTGCTGCGCAGCCACATGGAAAGCCTGATGCAGCGTCTGTGCGACAACGCCGGGCGCGCCGTGGGCGAGATCGGTTTGCTGACGCTGGACCAAGGTCGGCAACTGGACGGCGAGCTGCCGACGCTGGCCGACGACCACGAACGGCCGGTGCACGAGCTGATCCGTGAGCGAGCGCGGCTGCAACCGGAGCACACCGCGTTGGTGCTCAGCTACGCCGACCGCGATGCTGAACACCTGAGTTATGCCGAGCTGGATCGTCGTTCCGACGCACTTGCGGTGCACCTGCTGGAGCAGGGCGTGCAGGCCGAAGACGTGATCGGCGTGTTCATGGAGCGCTCGCTGGAACTGGTGGTTTCGCTGCTGGCGGTGATGAAGTGCGGCGCCGCGTACGTGCCGCTGGACCCGCAATACCCGCAGGAACGCCTGCGTTACATGATGGCCGACAGCGACATGTGTTTGCTGCTGACCCAGGAGCGTTTGCGTGACACCGCGCAGCTTAATCCGGGCACGCCGATGGTCGCCGTGGATCGCTTGAACCTCGACGTCGAGGTGTCGGCGCCACTGCTAAATGTGCACGCGGAGCAACTGGCGTACCTGATTTACACCTCGGGCTCGACCGGCAAGCCGAAAAGCGTAGCCGTGGCTCACGGGCCGTTGAGCATGCACGTGCAGGCGATTGCCGAGCTGTACGAAATGGACCCGGGCAATCGCGAACTGCATTTCATGTCGTTCGCCTTCGACGGTGCCCATGAACGCTGGATCACCGCGCTGATCAGCGGCTCGACCCTGGTGGTGCGTGACAACACCTTGTGGACCGCCGAACAGACCCTGGCGGTGTTGCACCGTCAGCGCATCAGCGTCGCCTGCTTCCCGCCGGCGTACTTACTGCAACTGGCCGAACACGCCGAGTTGCAGGGCGGTAACCCACCGCCGGTGCGCATCTATTGCTTCGGTGGCGATGCGGTGCCGGACGCCACGTTCGAACGGGTCAAGCACACGCTCAAGCCGCAATACCTGGTGAACGGTTACGGCCCGACGGAAACCGTGGTTACGCCGCTGCTGTGGAAAATCGCTGCCGACGGTCACTGCGAGGCGATGTATGCGCCGATTGGCCGCCGCGTCGGCACCCGCAGCCTGCATGTGCTGGACATGGACCTCAATCCGTTGCCGGTGGGCATGGTCGGCGAACTGTACATCGGCGGTCGTGGCGTTGCGCGTGGCTACCATCGTCACCCGTGGCAAACCGCCGAGCGTTTCGTCGCCGATCCGTTCAGCAGTGACGGCGGCCGTTTGTACCGCACCGGTGACCTGGTGCGCCGCCGCGAGGATGGCGTGTTCGATTACGTGGGGCGCATCGACCATCAGGTCAAAGTGCGCGGCTTCCGCATCGAACTGGGGGAAATCGAAGCTCGTCTGCGTGAGCAAGTCGGGGTCAATGACGCGCTGGTGGTGGTGCGTGACGGCGGGCAGGGGCCGCAACTGATCGGCTATGTGGTCGCGGTTGAAGACGACGGCCTGGGCCTGCGTTGCCAGGCGGCCCTGCGTGAAAGCCTGCCGGATTACATGGTGCCGACGCAGGTCGTGGTGTTGCCGCGTTTCCCGCTGACACCGAACGGCAAGCTCGACCGCAAGGCCTTGCCCGACCCGACCTTCGAGGGCCGCGACTACGTGGCCCCGCGCACACCGCTGGAATGGGCGCTGGTCGAGATCTGGCAGCAAGTGCTGGGCGTCGACAAAGTCGGCATCACCGACAACTTCTTCGAATTGGGCGGCGACTCGCTGCGCACCCTCAAAGTGATCTCGAAGGTGCGGGCGCTGAATGAGCCGGGATTCCAGTTGAAACTGCGCGACATGATGGCCAAACCGACCATCGCCGGGTTGTCCGGTGTCGATGAGCAACCGCTCAAACAGAGCCCGGAACCGCTGCTGCTGTTGAACCAGCCAGTGGACGATCAACCGGTGCTGTTCTGCCTGCACGCCGGGTTCGGCACGGTGTTCGACTACGAACCGCTGGCCCGTCGACTGGAAGGCCAGCGCACGGTGTATGGCGTGCAATGCCGCATGTTGCTCGACCGCCAGTGGCACGACACTTCGCTGCAGCAAATGGCTGCGGACTACGTCGAGGCGATCCGCCGCAAGCAACCGCAAGGCCCGTATCACTTGCTGGGCTGGTCGTTGGGCGGGGCGTTGGCGTTGATGGTCGGCGACCTGCTTGAACAACAGGGCCAGCGTGTGGCATTCGTCGGCCTGGTGGACAGCTTTGTGCCTACCCAGGCCAACGCTGTCGCCAGTGTTGATGAGTGGCGGGCGGACCTGCGCGAGTTCCTCGGTGCAACCTTGAGCATGGACAGCGAAGCCATTGCCCAGGCATTGAGTGCCGAAACCACGGGTGATCAGGACGCTGTCGCGCGGATCATTCGCACGGTGATCGACACCGAAGGCGAACAGGCCAGCGGTTACGCATTGCTGGGGGCCGATGAGTTGGCGCAGACGTTCATGGTCAGCATGCGCTTGAAGGCGCTGTCGCGGCAGGTCGAGACCTTGCCGCTGCCGCGCGCCGAACTGTGCTGCTGGTGGGCCGATGGCAACCCGACGGCCGAACGCGCGACGCTGGAGCGTCAGCAACCACGGCTGCGCAAAGTGCAAACCGTCGCCGCCAGCCACTTCGATATCCTGCAACGGGATGAATGCCTGAGCGCCGTGGTGACGGCACTTGGTCGCGAGGTGGTGGTGCAGGACTAAGGTTTTACCGCGCCAAAACAAGCTCGCCCTAATGAACGGCCCTCACGGTTCGTTTATAGGGCGAGCTTTTTTATTTTTTGGAGACCACCGCCCATGGCACTGCACCCGGACATCGAAGGTTTTCTAGAGCTGGCCGAGTTCGGCCGCCTCACCGGCAAAAGCCTGCCCATGCACGAGCTGGACCCGACCGAAGCGCGCCAGCAATTCGAACAAACCTCGCAGCTGCTCGACGCCGCACCGATGGGCGCGCTGACCGTGACTGCGGTCAGCATTCCGGCCCGCGACGGTCATCTGCTCAATGCGCGCCTCTATGCTCGACCATCACTGGGCACGCAGGAGCGCCCGGTGCTGCTGTACTTTCATGGCGGCGGTTACGTGGTCGGCAGCCTCGACTCCCATGACACCCTGTGCCGCCGACTGGCGCTGACGGGTGGTTTTGCGGTGCTGTCGGCGGATTATCGACTGGCCCCGGAACACCGTTTTCCTGTCGCCTACGAGGATGCCGAAGACGTGACGCACTGGCTCGCCACCACCGGCGCCGGTGCCCTCGGGCTGGACCCTGCACGTATCGCATTGGCGGGAGACAGCGTCGGCGGCAGCCTGGTGGCTTCCTTGTCAATTGCTATCGCCCAGGACCCACAGGCCTGGCTGCTCACGCCACGGCTGCAAGTGCTGTTGTACCCGGTGATCGACGCCGTGGAAAAACGTCCGTCGCTTGCACGTTTCGCCGAAGGCTACCTGCTGGAAGCGACCACGCTGGAATGGTTCTATCAGCAGTATCAACGCAGCATTGATGATCGCCGCGACTGGCGCTTTTCCCCGTTGTTCGCCGAGACCCTGCAAGGGCTGACACCGACCGTACTGTGGCTGGCCGAATACGATCCGTTGCTGGATGAAGGCCTGGCCTGGGCCGAAAAATTGCGTGCCGCCGGACAACCCGTAGTGCTGGACGTGAAAGCCGGAATGACCCACGACTTCGCACGGATGGGGGAGATGGTCCAGGAAGTACCGGCGATGCTGGAGCAACTGGCGGCGCAGATCACTGAAAGCCTGGGTTGATGCGTGAGATGTAGGAGCCGGCTTGCCGGCGATGGCCCCGCCGCGGTGAACCAGACAAACCGTGTCGCCTGCATCGCCAGCAAGCCGGCTCCTACAACCTACGCAATTCCTGTAGGAGCCGGCTTGCCGGCGATGGCATCACCGCGGTGAACCAGACAAACCGTGTCGCCTGCATCGCCAGCAAGCCGGCTCCTACAACCTACGCAATTCCTGTAGGAGCCGGCTTGCCGGCGATGGCCCCGCCGCGGTGAACCAGACAAACCGTGTCGCCCGGATCGCCTGTAGGAGCCGGCTTGCTGGCGATAAACGATAACGCGGTCTGACTGACCGCCTACCGCGCCATTCACCGGCTTCCTACACCCGAGGTAAAACGCGAAAATTCCGGGGAAATTTCCGACATCTTTTTAGGGTTGGCGCTCGGACGTCCGACGTATAGCGTTGTGGCTCCCTGCAGTTGGCAATGGAGTGATGTACCGGTATGAACATCCAGGAAATCAAAAGACGCTTGGCCAGACCCGCCACAAAATTCATCGCCGGCGGATTTCGTCCCACCCATACGGATGACGAAAGCTGGCTTGGAAACGTATTCCTGTTTCGCCCGGATGAATGCGTCCCGAGAAACGACGCCGGAGCTGAACTGCATCCCTTTGCACAATTCCACCTCACCAGCCTGCCGTTTAACAGTCCGGCGCTGGACGGCGTTCGCGTCCTTACCTTGTTTGTTTCCAGTCCCTTGCCGGAAGCGCTGGACCCGATGGGGAACAACTGGCTGATCAGGGAGTACGGATTTGACGATGTACTTGTCCGCAAAGAGCTGCCGGTTGCAGGCTCATACCTCAAGCCCTTTCCGTTGCTGGCCGAACGGGTCGCAGAGGACTTTCCACTGTGGGATGGCGGTGGCGCACCGGCGGACCTTGAAGAGGAAATTTGCAGCCTTCAGCGGACGGGCGAGATAGAAAGCTACTCAGACCTCGTGACTCACACCTACGAACACAAGATTGGCGGCTACCCCTCATTCTGCCAGTCCGGCGTGGACCTCGGTGATGATTTTGAATTCGTGTTCCAGATTTCCTCCGACACGAAAATCAACCTGAACGTGGTGGATTGCGGGAGCCTGATGTTCTGGAAGAGCAAAAGTACGGGGGAGTGGGTGCTTTACTATGACTTCTACTAGGTAGGCCGGATGCATCCCTTTACGATCAGCCGACCATGCGGAAGGATTTTACTCAAATGGACTGCCTGATCCGAATCGCCACACGCGAAGATGCAATCGCCATAAGCCGGGTCGTGATTGGCGCACTACGTGAAACCAATGCCCGTGACTACACGCCAGCAGTCATTGAACAGGTGGAGCAAAGCTTCTCCCCGCAAGCCATCCTTTGCTTGCTGACTCAGCGTCAGGTCTACGTGGCAACAATCGACGATCATGTCGTTGCAACCGCCAGCCTTGATCAGGACGTTGTTCGAAGCGTATTCGTCGATCCACTCCATCAAGGGCAGGGCTTCGGAAAGCAGTTGATGACGATGATCCAGTCAACCGCTGTCAGTAGGGGCGTCAAACGACTGCGCGTTCCTTCTTCAATAACCGCAGAAGGCTTTTACGCATCGCTTGGATTCAAGAAAGTCCGAGACGAATTTCAAGGTGCCGAGCGCACGATCATCATGGAGCTGATGTTGGAGTAGTAGCGTGTTTCTACGAGTTACTACCGTCAATTGTTGTGTTTCATGTCTTCCAATAGGCATTATTCGCGCTTAACTTCCAGTCAAAAAATGGATTTTTATGCGAACCAACCGAGTGCCAGTCGTCGACGTATTCAGGTCTCCGTATGAAGTAAGGTCCCAGCAAAAGCTAACGATGGAGGAGGAACTTTCCTACCTTCGCTTGCATGGCTGCCGAGCCAGTCCCCCAGACAAATTTGTCAAAGAAATCAATTCGGCACGACTGGCGGCCCTGCATGTAGCAGAGGCTTTGGACAATCGCCTGGAAGATCATATCCACAGCGTTCTAAACGATAACCCTGCTTTGGCAGGTATCAGGCGTCTAATGCCAAATTCAACTCCTCCGGCATTGGCACGTTACCAGTCTGATTATCCAAAATATGATCCTTTGGAAGTAGATAGGGAGATACGGGCTCACGGCGTGATTCTGGGTGAAGGGCAATTTCTGTTTCATGGCGGATGCTGGCCAACCGAGCGTGATGTGTTTGTGACAGATCGACCGTTTTCTACAAGCTTCTGCCCGCAGATAGCGCTGGGAAACGCTAGTTGGTCTGGGAAAGCTTACGATGTGGGCCATATTGATTTGATGGTTGTAAGGGTTACGGGGGCTGAAACTGAAGCTTATCTCTATGGTCCGGACGGAGATTTGGGGCACGAGAAGGAAGTGGTTTTTGCGGAAGGCGCCGAGCTACGCTTTTTAAGTCGCAAGTTGGCCGGAAGCAAAATGGTAGCAACAATGGGTGCCAACACGCTGTACGCTGAAAAAAAGGTTCCGGTCTACGTAATCGAAGCGGAGATCTCTTAAATTGTGCTGACCTTGCTGGTGCGTGGGGCACGCCCCTGCAACGACAGCAATCCCATTCGATTTGATTGGCGATCATCAATACCGGAGGTCACAATCTTCCCTTGATGAATATCCCCCATGATTGGGTGATGGCGCATATGTGAGCGCTCATCGAATCAAAGCACAACAAGCGCGATGCCGGTTGAGTGAAGGTTACGAAGCGCAGACTGCATTCCATCTTCCCCATAAAAAATCGCTGAAACGGACAAAGACGATCATGAAACCGCTTTACGCATGCTCCCTTCTATTACTGGTCGCAGGCTGCGTGCAGACCCCGCAGTACGTGGTCCCCGCCAACGTCCCCCAAGCGCTGATCCGCAGTGAAATGGACGTGACCAACAACCGTCGTAACGGCGCGGTTCTTTCGCAAGCCCCAGCTATGGATTGCAAGTTCGGGAGGTCGGTGGCGGTGACACCTGGGAGTCAATTGTTCTCAGTCGATAACATGGCAACCCGCCCCGAAGGTTTCGCGCTATCGAAGCGGGCAAACCGCTGCACCTGGTTTTGCAGGGCTGGGCCAGTGGCAATCGACGGTGCACAGTCGATTTCGTCACCGAGTTCACACCGGGGGCCCACTACGTGATCAAGGGCGGCATCGCCGACGGCCCGGATGAAATCGGCGGCTGCAAACTCAGCATCTTTAATCTGGATATCGGGGGCCGAGTCATTCAAGCCAAGCCGTCGCAAATGGCCAACGGTTGTGCTCTGGATCGGTTGCTGTCGTCGGCACTTTGATTATCGATTCTCGATGCCAACGGCCCAATCCATGACGCCAAACAGCATGAATGGGTGGTTGTGCGGTTCATATATTCCGCCAATCCGCTTTACGATCAGCCAGCCAGAATCTTGAGGTTGCCATGTCTTGAAAAAGCAAGTAAAGACACTTAAGGAGTAAAACGCCAATAGATTCCGTTAGTGTCATTGATCTTGGAAAGATTTCGACGCTTATCTGCTCGTGCCCCCGTGTTTATTATGTTGTAGATGTCATAAATTAACGTGGTTGAGTCGCCGTAATAAGAGTGGCTGAGAAAATCTGTTTTAATCAGGCTGGCATCGACGGTGTCAATACCTGGCATTACAATAAGATTGTCTGAGATATACCCGGCTCGCGGGTAGTTGTGATATGTCTTGGATGCGAGTAAAGCCATGTCTTTATCTGAGGCATACATCGTGACAGGCCATTTTGCTGACTCAATACCAGGAACAATTTCATCCGCAAATACGTCAGAATCTATATCAGGAGCTGCCAGTATCACTTCTTTTATTTTAGCCCTGAGCTCTGGGTGTTGAACGTTAAGGGTGACAAGGCCAGCTGCAACTGCCCGGTTACCCATGCTATGAGCAATCAAATACACCCCTTTGACGTTGGGGTTTTTGAGGTAGTCGACCAAAAAATTATAGTATTTTGTCTTCGCCGCTTCTGCAGCTGCCTCGTCAGGTACATAGTTTTTCGGGTTTCCAGCCGAAGGCCAACTGTAGAAAGCCGGTACCCCCTTGAAATCCAGATCGTATGCCATCTGGGCTGTGCGTTTCGCGGCGTCCTCGAACGAAACATTATATCCGTGCACGTAAATGAAAGTTGTTCCGTTTTCTTTTAGTCGATGACTAATAAGCTTTTCAAATTCTGCCTTGGTAACAACGCCTCCACCTACAATAGATACATGCTTCTCGGGATCTTCTGTCCATTCAAGTTTAAACCATGAGGGGGACTCGATAATTCCTGTTTTATGGTTGAAGGGGATTTTTACATGGCAATATCCATAAACTAGAGACTTGCCTCGTTTTTTACCTAAAGAATCTACGCAGCCATAATCGGAAATTATGTTTCGATTACTGGCAAAAAAAACAGTGACGATTCCGGTCATTTTATCGACGAACTCATTATGAGTCTCATCAATGGAAGACGGTGGGGGCTCCTCAACAGATACAGCGGGAACTGGTTCTGGTGGCGGTTCATCTACAGGCGCTACAAGGGCGGCGCTGCAAGCCGTTAAAAAAGTCAGTGCAGTAACTAGCATTGAACGTGCGATAGCTTCCATTCGTATCGGTCTCATGCTGATGTGGCTCAAGGATGGTAATGAAAGCAGTTAAGACAAAATCGAAGGTGATGTCCAATGAAAATCAAAATGACATCTCTGCATGATGGCCATAAGGGCCATTGGTATGTGATGGTTCGGGTAGTCGAGACTCGTTTCGAAAAGTTCTTGTCGGCTAGATTTTCAGCCAGGGGCAAAGCGAATGATGATGGCCGGTTACTTCTCGCCTATCTACATGCATTTGCTCCACTCCCGCTCACCTTAAAAACACCACCGGGCCGCAAGCGGCCCGGTGTTGTTCAACATTTAACGTACACAGCAATCAATAATTAGCCCGCAACGTCAACGTCAGATTACGCGGATCGCCATAGAAGTTTGTCCCCCACGAAGCATCCACGCGATCGTAGTACTTTTTATCAAACAGGTTGTTGCCAGTCAGTGTCGCCGACAGGTTCTCGTTGAACTTGTAGCCAACCTGCGCGGTGGCGATGCCGTAGCCGCTTTGTTCGAAGCGTACTTCACGCTGGTACCAGGTCTTGCTGACTACGCGCACGCCGCCGCCGACACTGAAGTCTTTGAGCGGGCCGTCAGCGAATTCGTATTTGGTCCACAGGTTGAAGTTGTGCTTCGGCGTGATGGTGCTGAAGGTGCTGCCTTCGGTCGCGTCGTCAGATTTCAACAATTTGGTGGTGGTGAAGGCGTAGCCGGTGACGATGCTCCAGTTGTCGGTCAGGTTACCGCTCAACTCGGTTTCCCAGCCCTGGCTGCGCGCCTTGCCTTGTGCTTCGTTTCCACCGGTGTCGGCGTTGAATTGAGCACGGTTTTCATCGTAGATGCGGAACATCGCGATGCTGGCGTTCAGGCGGCCGTCGTAGAACTCGCGCTTGAGGCCGACTTCATATTGCTTGCCTTTACGCGGTCCGATGGGCGAGTTGTCGCTGTCGAGCTCGCTTTGTGGCTTGAACACGCCGGTGTAGCTGGCGTAGGCCGACAGTTCCGGGGTCAGCTTGGCGATGATGGCGCCATAAGGCACGACTTTGCGGTTGATGCTGGTGTGGGCTTCGCCGAAGCTGTTGAAGAAGGCGTTGGCGTTCTTCGCGTCGCTTTCGTACCAGGTCACGCGGCTGCCGCCGATCACGTCGAGCCAGTCGGTGACGTTGAACTTGGCGCGGGTATAGAGGCCGTACTGGTCGGATTTGGACCAGTTACCGTTGTTGCGCTCGTAGTCGTTCTTGGGAATATCGATACTGCCCGGGTTGTAGACGTTGATCGGGAAGTACTCGCCGCCACCGTATTCAAAGTCTTTGTCGAGGTGCTGGTACTCGGCACCCACGGTGAACTCGTGTCTGCGATCCGCGAATTCGAACGGCGTGGTGACGAAGCTGTCGACGCCGATGGTTTTGATGTGGGTGTAGTAGTCGTACGCCACGGCCGAGCTGTCGCCGGTAGCCGGATCGACGGCACCGTCGGCCCAGGTGAAGTTACGCTGTGGCGTTTCTGCGTCGCGGTAGGTGACGGTGGTCTTGAACTGACCGCCGTTGTCCAGCGCGTGATCGACCTCGGCAAAGGACTCCCAGACTTTCTCGTTCAGGGTGTTCCACTTGGCATCGACGAACGTCGAGCGCGGCACGTCCAGCAACTTGCCGTCGGCAAAGGCCGGCAAGCCGAACGCCGGGGTGGAGTGGTTTTGCTGGTAGGCGCCGCCCACCGACAGGGTGGTGGATGGGGCGAGGTCGAATTCCAGGCGACCGTACACCATCGGGCGTTCGTTCTGGGCAGAGTCGACGTAGGATTTGTTGTTTTCGTAAGCGGTGATGAAGCGACCGCGCACGGTGCCTTGATCGTTCAACGGACCGGTGACGTCCACCATCGAGCGGTAGTGGTCATAGGAGCCTGCGCCCAGCTCGCCGCCGAGGGCGAATTTGTTCAGGGCGCGCTTGCGCACCACGTTGATGGTGCCGCCGGGTTCGCCAGCGCCTTGATACAGGCCGGATGGGCCGCGCAACACTTCGACGCGATCGTACATCGCGAGGTCGAAGCTGGTGCCCATGTCGCCCTGGCCGGTCGGTTGCGATACGCCGTCAACCTGCACCTGGTCGACGAGGAAGCCGCGCATGTAGACGTCGTTCAGGCTGGAGCCGGAGTTGTACGTCTTGATGGTGACGCCGGTGACCTGGCGCATTGCGTCTTGCAGGCTGTTCATGTTCTGGTCGTCCATGCGCTGGCGCGTGACGACGGACACTGACTGCGGGATGTCCTTGAGCTTGATGTTGCCCTTGCCGATGCTGACTTGATCGGTGGTGTAGGAATGCGTGCCTTCAGTGGTAGGCCCCGGCGCCACGCCGGAAATGGCGGTCGCGCCCAGTTGCAGCGCGCTGGAGTTACCCGCGACCGGAATCAGCGAAACGGTGTTGCCAGTCAGTTGAAACGTAATGCCGCTCCCCAGCAGCAACGTATTCAATGCCTGTTCCGGCTCCAGATTGCCGGAAACCGCCGTGGACTTGAGGCCGTTGACCATGTCCTGGCTGTACAGAATCTGCAGGTCGGTCTGTTGACCCAGTTGCTGCAGCGCGCTGGCCAGCGATTGCGCAGGCACGTTGATGTTCACCGGCGCGGCCTGGACCTGAGAGGTGCCCAGCAGCAACAGGGTCAGCAACGCACCCGGTACGACTGTTCGGAATTTCTTTTGCGGCGCGATGGCCAGTGCCAACGGCGCGCGGGACAGGGTAGGGCTTTGCATTGCTCAAATCGCTCCTAAGGTGTGCAGATTTTTTTAGTTAATGATAATTATTATTAGACGCATCACCCCGACGAAACCGGAAAACAAACTCCGAAAATCGTCGAGGTATATGGATTCAACGCTGCTCAGGCGGTCGCCCGCTCCGTCACCACACGGCCCGATTCCATGCGAACCAACTGATCGGCCATGTCGAAATAGCGGTCGTCGTGGGAGATGACGATGATGGTTTTGCCCAGGCGCTTCAGGTCCGGAAGCAGCTCGGTGTAGAAGATCCGGCGGAAGGTCGGGTCCTGGTCGGCCGCCCATTCGTCAAACACCAGCACCGGGCGTTCTTCCAGCCAGGCATTGACCAGTGCCAGGCGTTTACGCTGGCCGGTGGACAGGTCGGTGGTGGTGAAACTGCCGTCCTTGACGCTGACCTTGTGCGCGATTTCCAGGCGTTGCAGGTATTTGTTGGCGTCTTCGGGAATGTGCTGATCGCCCTGCACCACGTCATCGAACAGGTAGTAGTCGGCAAAAATCGTGGTGAACAGTTGGCGGTAGTCGTCACGGCTCTGCGCATCGACACCTTCGCCGTTGAGCAGGATTGCGCCTTGTTGCGGCGCATAAAGCCCCAGCAACAACTTGATCAGCGTGGTCTTGCCGCAGCCGTTTTCGCCGACGATGAAAATGATGTCGCCCTGTTCGATGGTCAGGTTCACCGGCCCCAGGCGGAAGGCTTCGCTGCCCGGTGCAGCCGGGAAGGCATAGCTGACGTTGTCCAGTTGCAGGCTGTTGACCACGGCCGGTTTTTTGCCGGTGTCGTTGAGCAGCAGGTGCGGCTCGGGCGAGGAAAACCGGCTCGACAGTTCAGCGATGCGGCGGAAGGCAATCCGCGCCCGGCTGACCACCGGCAAGGTGCCGACCAGATGCTCGATAGGGCCTTTCATGTACAGCAGCACCAGGACGAAGCCGCTCATCACCGACTTGTCGGCGCTGGGCCAGAACGATTGCAGGGCCAGCGCGAGGCCGATGACCACGAAGAACAGCATCGACCCCAGCGTCTTGGCGATCACGAAGGTATTGATCGAACGCACCTGGGTGTTGCAGATGAAATCCGCCGTGCCCTGAATGCCCGAGGTGAACATGCGCTGGCGGCGCGGACGGTGAATGCGCAGTTCCTTGGCGCCGCCGGCGATGGCGTTGTAGTGCTTTTGCAATTCGTCTTCGGCGTCACGGGCGGCCATGAAGCCCTTGATGCCCTTGCCCTGTGCGTAGAACTGGATGCCGGTGCCGATGGCAATCGCCAGCACCATCATCAGGAACATCGGCCACGACAGCATCGCCAGGTAGCCCATGCAGCCGAGGGTCACGGTCAGGGAGATGGCCAGCGGCGCGAAGGCAAACGCGAAGTCGCTGATGGTGTCGACGTCATGGGTCAGCACCGGGATCAAACGGTGGCTGCGATAGCGTTCGATCTGTTCGATGGGCGCCGACAGCACCTTTTCCCCCAGCTCTTTGCGCAGCTTGGCGATGATGTGCTGGCCGACGTAGTTGGTGCCGATGTCCGAGCAGATCGAACTCGCCAGCGCCAACAGGCAAAGGCCGCCGAACAGTGCGACCACGCCTTGAGTCAGGCCGCTTTCCGAATGCAGGGCATTGTTGATCGTGGCCAGCAACACCGTCACGCTCAGACCGCCCACCATGCCCAGAATGATCGACAGGCTGACCACCAGCCGGAACGGTTTCAGGAGGGTGAACAATTCATGAATTGCACCGCGCGCAGGCTGGGTCTTGGGAAGATGCATGTGAGGAAGGTCTCTTGGGTCGTGAGGCAGATACCCAGAAGAACGTGTGGCCAGGCGTTTAATTTAGACGGCCGCCGACTGGCGGCGGCCGGGGGGAAGGGGTGTCAGCCTTTGGAAGGCAGATCGCGCACGACGCGGAAACCGATCCAGTCGCCACGGGTTTGCGGGTAGATGTTGTTGCGGTTGCCGGAACGCGAGAACACCGGCGCTTCGCCCCAGTCATTGCCACGAATCTGCAAGGCTTCGCAGTTGGGTTCGACCCACGCGCTGCCGTCGGTGGGGGCGCCTACGTAATCGCTGTGTTCGCAGTCGGCGATCCACTCGTAGACGTTGCCGTGCATGTCGTACATGCCGAAGGCGTTCGGCGGGTAGCTGCCGGCCGGGGAGGTGTAGCTGTAGCCGTCGGTTGGCCCGTAAGTATTGGCATGGGTGGCGATGCTGTACTCGGTGCCCTCATCGAACGGGAACGGGAACGGCCCCGTTGAACCGGCACGGGCGGCGTATTCGCGCTGGGCCTCGCTGACGATGTGGTAGTGCTGGCCGGTCTTGAGCGACAGCCACGCGACATACGCGCTGACCTCGGCAAAGTTCATGCACACCGCCGGTTGGCGCGGGCTCTGTGGATAACGCGGCTTGCTGTTGATGCACTCGCGGCCGGGGCGAGTGTCGCCGTCGGGAATGGTGATCCCGGTTTCTTTCAGGTACTGGTCCCATTCGCCGGCGGTGATCTGGTAACGGCTCATGGCGAACGGCTTGTCGAACGTCACTTCGTGCATCGGGCCTTCATCGGGTTCGCGACCGACTTCACCCTCCGGCGTGCCCATGGTGAAGGTGCCGGCGGGCAGCACCACCATTTCCGGGCAGTTGCGGCAATCCTTGAACACCTTGCCCGGCAGCGGTGCGGTGGTGGCCTGGGCGGCGCCGGGCAACGCGGTGCCGAGCAATGCCAGGATGGTCAGCGCCCCGAGTTGTGGGAGCGACAATCCGAGTCTGTGCAGGATGTTTTTCATATGCATTCTCGCTAAAGGAAATCGGTGTTTCAGAGCTTGCTGGCCAACAGCGCCATGACGCGATCGATGTGCGCCTCGGTGTTGAGCAGGCCCGGCGACAGGCGAATGATCGGGCCGACATCGCGGTCCACGGCATCGCAGACCACGCGCTGGTCCATCAGGAAATTGGCGACTTCTTCGCAGTCGCGGTTCTTGATCCGGAAGAACGTGAAGCCGGCGGAATACTCGGGCGACAACGGCGTGACGAGCTCCACCGACGGATGCTCCTGCAAGCGCTTTTTCAGGTAGCTGTTGATTTCATGGATGCGTGCCTGAACCTCGGCCTTGCCCAGGTCCAGATGCAACTTGAAGGCTTCGGTCAGCGCCCAGCGGTGTTCAAACGAGTGATAGCCGCCGTAGGTCATCACGGTCGAAAACGTGGTCGCTTCGGAGAACGTCGGGATGGTCGGTGTGAGGTCCTTCATGTCATCGGAGCGCGCGCAGATGATCCCGGTGCCCCGTGGGCCGAACATCCATTTGTGGGTGCCGGCGATGAAGTAGTCGCAATGCATGTCCGGGAAATCGAGGTTTTCCACGCCGAAGCCGTGGACGCCATCGACCACATACAGGATGCGATCCTTTTCCTGGCGGTCGCGGTTTTTCTCGGCGACCAGTTTGCCGATCTCGCCGATGGGCAGCTTCACACCGCTGCCGGAATGCACCCAGGTCATGCCGAGCACGCGAGTCTCGGGGCGAATGTTGCGGGCAATGGAGGCCAGTATTTCTTTCGTCGAGACCTTGTACGGGTCTTCGAACAATTTGATTTTACGGACCTTGGTTCCGTCCTTTTGCGTACGGAATTCAAACACGCTGTTGGCGGCGTAGTGCTCATGTTCGCTGGTCAGGATTTCCTGATCCGGACGCACGTGAATGCCGGCGTAAATCATCGCCAGGCCTTCGGTGGTGCTGCCGGTCAGGGCGATCTGCGAAGGCTTGGCCTTCAAGTAATGGCCGGCCCACACGCGCACGTCTTCTTCACGGCGTTCGGTTTCGCCGCGATGCCAGTCCATCGCCAGGCCGGGGTTGCGGTCGAGGTTGGCGCGGTGCATCTCGATGGCTTCGCGCACGGGACGCGGGTGTGAGGTCACCAGGAAGTTGGCGAAATGCAGGTAATCGGGATCCTGATTGAACAGCTGGCGAAACTGCGCCCATTTGTCTTTGGGCAGCGGCGCCGGCGTGGCGGCCAGTGCCGGCAGGCTGACCGCTGAACCCAGGGGAATGGCGGCCGCGACAATGCCGGCCTGCTTGAGGAATGTACGACGGTTGGTCATGAATTCGGTTCGCTTGGCAAAGTGAATGTCAGTGTTTGGCGACGGGTCTGGAGGACTTCTGCACCTGATCCCAGACGCGCAGGAAATTGCCGCCCCAGAGCTTGGCGATGTCGGCTTCGCTGTAGCCGCGGCTGATCAGTTCGGCGGTCACGTTGCGTGCCTCGCTGACGTCTTTCCAGCCGTTCAGGCCGCCACCGTCGTTGAAGTCGGAGCTGATGCCGACGTGATCGATGCCGATTTTTTTCACGGCGTAGTCGATGGCGTCGCCGTAATCCTTGAGGGTGGCCTTGGGTTCTTCATCGACAATGCCGTAGAGCTGACTGGCGTATTCGCCGAAACGCTGTTCCGACCACACGGTGATCACCGGGTCGCCCGGCATCAGTGCCATCTCCAGGCCTTGCAGCGGTTGCAGGTCGAAACGCGCACGCAGGGCGTTGAGTTTGTCCTGGGTGCCCTGGCTCAGTGGCTTGATGTAGGTCGGGAAGCCGACGATCTGCACCACGCCGCCGCTGTTCTTGATCAGCTGCATTTCGTTGTCGCTGAGGTTGCGCGGGATGTCCACCAGCGCCCGTGGCGCCGAGTGCGAGGCGACCATCGGTGCGCGGCTCAATTGGCTGACTTGCTCAAGCGCTTTGGTCGACATTTGCGACACATCGATGATGACCCCGAGGTCGTTCAGGCGATGCACCGCTTGCTTGCCCAGCTCTGACAGGCCGCCCAGCGCATCACGGGAATCATTGAAAAACGGCAGCGGCCGGGACGAATCGGCCCAGGCGTTGTTGCCTACGTAACTGAAACCGAACATGCGCATTCCGCGTGCGGCCCATTTATCCAGGGCGTTGACGTCGTTGCCCAGCGGGTAGGCGTTGAGCATGCTGATGAACACGGCGAACTTGCCCTCGCCGTGCAGGCGTCGGAAATCGTCCGGGGTGTAGGCAATGGCCACCTGATTGGGGAAGTCGCGCACCAGGGTGGTGATGATTTTGTAGCGGGTCTCCTGCTCGTGACGGGCTTCGTCGATGAACCCGGCGGTCGGGCGGTGCGGGGCGTTGTCGCCGTTCCAGATTTCGGGCCAGCCGAAAATGGTCAGCGCCGCGCCGGACAGGCGACCACGCGCTGTCTTGACCAGGTCGAACTGGCCGCTGCCGTCCTTGTCGGCCTCGTTTTCGGCGGTGCCGAAATCCATGGGCACGGTGATGTGGCTGTCGAACGAGAGGATGCGTTCTTGCAGTTCATCGGCCTGTTTCATCACCGCGACCGGGTAGCCGGGGTTGTCGTTGAGCCAGTAATCCCAGGCCGCAAACCCTGCCGCGCCAGCGATGGCCAGCGCCAGGGGCAGGCCAATGAAAAGAGCCTTTTTCGAACGAGGTTTTGTCATTGCCATCTCAGTCAGGTTCGCCGTCGAGGGTGCAGGCGCGGGGGCCTTTGCTATCTGGGAAGAACGAGTGGCCGAGTGGGAAATTTAGTGAGGCTGATGGCCCCTTCGCGGGCAAGCCTCGCTCCTACAGGTCCTGCGCTGCCTCTGTAGGAGCGAGGCTTGCCCGCGAAGCTCTTAAATTTGTCGAGGCAACAAACGTTCTAGCTTGGATAAAGCCTGCTCCATGGCTGACACAGGTAGGGCAATGACGATTTCTCGACGATGGTTCCTGGCGGGGCTGGCACTGACCGGTGCCGCCCTGCCTGCGGCGTATTACGGGCATCGCGAACTGACAAAACCGGACCCGACCATTACCCCCGGCGAAGCGTCATTCGACGTCGCGGATGTGGCCGGTCAGCGTTTGGCCAACACCTTGCAGGGCGTCTGGGACATTCGCTTCGAGGGGCGTGACGCGGGGCTCGACGGCTTGCCTCGCGAGGGCTTGCAACTGCTGCTCGACGTCGGTCACAAGGGCCGTGGGCTCAACGGTTTTCTCGATACTTTCGAGGCGCTGCGTGCCGCACCGCCACCGCGCTATCGCGTCCTCGGCGATCTGACAGGTGTAGATAACAAAGAGCTGAGCTGGCGCCTGATCGATTCCCGATCCCCAACGGGGACGCCGGACTACGAATTCACCTTCAAGCTGGACGAGGTCTGGGCCGCGTTCGGCAATGCCGGCAGCGGCACTTTGAGTGGGCGTGTACTGCGCCTGGATCGTCCGTTGGCCTTGACCGCCCAGGACAACCGTTTCGTCGCAGTCAAACAGGTGTTCCCTGAAGCGCGTGAGCGCACGGGCCTGGGGCCGGCGTTGCTGGCGTGGCTGATTTCGCCCGAGCACCGCTTGTTCCATCAGCTCTGGCACGCCTCCCGCGACAAATGGCACACCTTGTCCGAAGACAAGCGCAACGCCTTGCGCGGTATCGGCTGGCAGCCGGGGCTGCGGGACAAGGAGCGCGATGCGCGCGGGCCGCGCAAGGACCGCAATGGCTCGGGCATCGACTTTTTCTTCATGCACCGGCACATGCTCGGCACCGCGCGCTCCCTGCAAGACTTGCCGTCGTGGCAGCAGTTTCCGTTGCCGCAACCGGAGCTGGTGCGTGATCGCCAGGCCTTTGCCCGTTACTTCGACAACCACGACGGCACCGCTTTGCCGCCGGCCTGGCGCGCCGAAGACGATGACGAGTATTCGCAGTGGGTCGCCGATCTCAAGACCGCCGAGACCTATCACAGCAATTTTCAGGTCTGGGAGTCGCGATACCGTGACCCGCGTTACCTGTCGAAATTGACCTTGGGGCAGTTCGGTTCCGAGGTCGAACTCGGGCTGCATGACTGGCTGCACATGCGCTGGGCGTCGGTGCCCCGTGATCCGTCCAACGGTCAGCCAGTGCCGTTCGCGCGGGACACCGCAGACTTTTCCGCCCGTTGGTTCGCGGCGGAAAACGACTTTCTTGGCGACCCGTTTTCCTCCCATGTGAACCCGGTGTTCTGGCATTTCCATGGCTGGATCGATGACCGTCTAGAAGACTGGTTCCGTGCGCACGAGCGCTTTCATCCGGGGGAAGTCAGGCGGCTGGAGGTCAATGGTGTGCCGTGGTTTGCGCCCGGTCGCTGGGTCGAGATCGACGATCCGTGGCTTGGCCCGAGCACCCACGGCTGCAACACCACGCCGGGGTTGCAGGCGGGCAAGTCGGTGGAAATGGACCCGGAAACCATGAAACTGGCGCTGCGGATTACCTTTGGTGAAGACGAGAAGAAGCTGGAGGATCTGTTCCGCAAGGTGCCGCAACGGCCTTGGTATGCGCGGAATTTGAAGGCTAAACAGAGTCCGGTTTGATTACCGCGTTATCGTTCTTCGCGGGCAAGCCTCGCTCCTACAGGATTCAGGTGTGCCGCATGATTGGGGCATGACACTTAACCTGTAGGAGCGAGGCTTGCCCGCGAAGGGGCCATTGCTATCAATACAATCACAACACCTGCCACCCACCCCCAAGCGCCTTGTACAACGCAACACTCGCCTGCAACCTCGCCAACCGCAGCTGCACATTCAAATCCTGCGCGGCATACAGCGTGCGCTGGGTCTCCAGCACCGTCAGCAAATCCTCGGCCCCGGCCTGATAGCGGCTTTGCGCAATGTCGAAAGCCGTTTGCGCCTGATTCAATTCTTCACTTTGCCACTGGCGCTGGGCGTCCAGTCCGCGAATGCCGGTCAGGGCTTTTTCCACGTCGGCAAAGCCGTTGATGATCGCGCCACGGTAGGTTTCCAGCAGTTCTTCCTGGCGCGCCGTGGCCTTGTCGCGTTCGGCGCTCAGGCGACCGTTGTTGAAAATCGGCGCGACCAATCCGGCGGTGAGGTTGTAGAACGGGCTGCGCAGCACATCGCTGAAGGTGTCGGCGCCAGAACCGATCTGGGCACTCAATGTCACGGTGGGCAGCATTTTCGCCCGGGCCACGGTCACATCGGCGCGTGCGGCCGCCAGTTGCGCTTCGGCGCGAGCGATGTCCGGGCGACGGTTGAGCAACTCGCTGGGCACACCCGCGCCGATGACCGGCCAACTGAGCTGGTCGAAGCGCTGATCGTCGAGCTTCAGTTCCTGAACCGGACGGCCGAGGAGGGCGGCGAGGGTGATCCGCGCTTCTTCGGCTTGTTGCTGCACCAGCGGCAGCTGCCGTTGTTGCGCGGCCACCAGGCTTTTTTGCTGGGCCAGTTCCAGCGCCGTGGCAGAGCCTGAGTCGAAGCGGGTTTGTACCAGGTTCAAAACCTTCTGCGCATTCGCCAGATTGAGCTGCGCGATACGGTGCTGTTCCTGCAATGACAACGCTTGCGCGTAGGTGCTGGCAACCGCGCTGAGCAGCGTCAACTCAACCGTATCGCGATCGAACTCACTGGCTTGCAGGCTGAATTGCGCACTGTCGCGGGAAGCGCGCTGGCCGCCCCAGAAATCGATTTCATAACTGGCGCTGAGGCTGGCGTCGAAGTAATCCACCGCCTTGTTGCTGTTGTCGGCGTCCAGTTGGCTGTAGCCGTTGCCGCGCATCAGCTTCTGGCGATTGGCGTTCCCCGCGGCCTTCACTTCCGGCAACAGCGAACCGCCGGCAATCACGGTGGTGGCTTGCGCTTGACGCACTCGGGCCAGTGCGGCCGCCAGGTCATAACTGCCGACGCGGGCCTGTTCAATCAGTTGATCGAGCTGCGGGCTGCCAAAGTGCGTCCACCACTGGGCGTTCTGCATCAAGGCGTTTTCATGGTGTGCCGAGTGCCAGGTGGGCGGTGGCTGCAGGCCGCTGTCCGGGCGCGAGTCCGGGGTGGCGCACGCGCTGAGTAACACGCAGAGGGTCAGCAGGCTGAGTGGCGCTTTCATAGATCGATCATTCACTGGTAAGGGCCGTGACCGGGTCGAGCCGGGCAGCTTTGCGGGCCGGCATGAAGCCGAAGACAACACCGGTGACCAGGGCGCAGCCGAAGGCACCGAGTACCGCTATCAAAGAGAACGCGACGGCCACTTCGCTGAGAATCAGCACGCCGCCGACGATCAGCGCCAGGGCAATGCCGGCGAGGCCGCCGACCACCGAGAGCATCACCGCTTCGGTGAGGAACTGCCGCAGGATGTCGCGCTGGCGGGCGCCGGTGGCCATGCGGATGCCGATCTCGCGGGTGCGTTCGCGCACAGTCATGAGCATGATGTTCATCACGCCAATCCCGCCCACCAACAGCGAAATCGCGGCGATCGAACCGAGCATCAGCGACAGGGTATTTTGCGTGCGCGCTTCGGCCTGAATCATTGCGGCGTTGTTGGTCAGTTCGAAATCCTTTTTGCCGTCGTGCAGGCGCAACATCAACTGCTCGATGGCGGTTTCCGTCTCTTTGACCTTGCGCGCATCGGCCGCGGCGATGGCCACGTACTCGGGGTTGTGGGTGCCGAACAGCCGCACACTCGCGGCGGAATACGGGATGGCGATGCGGTCGTCGCTGTCGGTGTCACCGGAGCTGGCACCTTTTTCCGCAAGCACGCCAACCACCTGGAACGGCACGTTTTCGATCAGGATGTACTGGCCGATCGGGTTGGCCACGTCCTTGAGCAATTTGCTCCGCACCTTGTGCCCGATCACTGCGACGGCCGCCGCGTTGCGTTCATCGTCCTGGGTGAAATAGCTGCCTTCCACCACCGGCCAATTGAAGATCGCCGGGAAGTTGGTGTCGTTGCCGCCGACGTAGCTCAAGTGATCGAGGTTGCCGAAGCGCACCCCGGCCTCCTGGCCGTTGACCGGCATGATGCGCGTCACCTGCGGCAGGCTGCCGACCGCCGCGACGTCATCGAGGGTGATGATGCCCAGCGGTGTTCGCGGGTTCGGTGCCGAGCCGCTGAGGTAAATGATGTTCGAGCCGAACGCGCCCATCTGCGCCATCACCTGACGCTTGCTGCCTTCACCGACGGCGAGCATCACCACCACCGACGCAACGCCGATGATGATCCCGAGCAGGGTCAGCGCGGTGCGAAACTTGTTGATCCACATCACCCGCCAGGCCGCGTGTACGGCGTCCACCAGTTCGCCTTTCCAGGCCCCCGTGGCCTCCGCGCCTTCGCTCAGGCGCTTGCGCAAATCCACGGCTTGCAGGGCGCCGGGGTTGGCTGAGGTTTGTACGTCGGGGTTGTCGTGGGCGCTGTCGCTGATGATCAGCCCGTCGCGGATTTCGATGATGCGTTTGGCCCGGGCCGCGACTTCGCGGTCGTGGGTGATGAGGATCACCACGTGGCCCTGGCTCGCCAGTTCATCCAGCAACGTCATCACCTCGGCACCGCTGTGGCTGTCGAGGGCGCCGGTGGGTTCGTCGGCGAGGATGATGTGGCCGCCGTTCATCAAGGCGCGAGCGATGGATACGCGTTGTTGCTGGCCGCCGGAGAGTTGGTGCGGGCGGTTGCCGGTGCGTGAGGCGAGGCCGAGGCGGTCGAGCAGGGCGGCAGCGCGGGCGTGGCGTTCGGCGGCCGGGGTGCCTGCGTAGATCGCCGGCATCTCGACGTTTTCCTGGGCCGAGCCGGACGGAATCAGGTGATAGCCCTGGAACACAAAACCAAAGGCTTCGCGGCGCAGCCAGGCCAGTTCATCGCTGTCGAGCCCGGCGACGTTTTCCCCGGCGAAGCGGTATTCACCGGACGTCGGGCGGTCGAGGCAACCGAGGATGTTCATCAGCGTCGACTTGCCGGAACCGGACGCGCCAACAATCGCCACGAACTCCCCGGCATGGATCGACAGGTCGATACCGCGCAACACGTGAACTTCAGGTGAATCGCCGCCGCCGTAGGATTTGCGGATGTCCTGCAGGTCGATCAGGGGCGTCAGCATCTAGCCGCCACTCCCGTCGACCGGGCCGATCAACAGGTGATCGCCTTCCTGCAAGCCGTCGAGGATTTGCACCCGCAGGCGGTCGCTGATGCCGGTGCGCACCTCGCGTTGCTCGATGCGGCCGTTTTTGGCGACGACCTGAGCGGTCTGGATGTTCGGTTGCGTGCCGCCTTGCAGCGCAGCGATGGGCGCCGTGAGCACGTCTTTCGCCTGGTCGGACACGAAGAACACTTGTGTGGTCATTTCCGCCATCAGCGCGTTGTCGGCGTTATCGACGTCGAGCAGCACGGTGTACAGCACCACGCGAGCGCTGCCGCTTTTGCTCGAACTGGTCGGGCTGCCACCGCCCTGGCTGGTCTGGTCCAGAGGCTTGGGCGGTACCGGCAGGATTTGCCGCACGGTGCTGCTCCAGCGCCGCTTGCCACCGCTGAGGGTGGTGAACCAGGCCGTCATGCCGGGTTTGACGTGGCCGATGTCGGCTTCCGAGACTTCGGCCCAGACCGTCATCGGCGACAACTTGGCGATGCGCAGAATCAACGGAGTTTGCTGTTGCGCGTTGAGGGTCTGGCCGACCCGGGCGTCGAGTGCGACCACGGTGCCGGACATCGGCGCGTAAATGCGCGTGTAACCGAGTTCGGCCTGATCGCTGCGCAGGCTGGCCTGGGCCTGGCGGATCTGCGCCTGGAACATGTCGATGCGTGCTTGGGTGGCGCGCAGTTCAGCCTGGGCAGTTTGCACGTCTTCTTCGCGGGTGGCGCCGCCGGCCTTGAGGTTCTGCTGGCGCTGGAACTTTTGCCGGGCCAGCTCGTGCTGTGCCCGTTGTTCCTCGAGTTGCGCCTTGAGGTTTTCCACGGAAAAACGCCCGGCGTCGAGTTTGGCCTGTTGCGTGGACGGATCGATTTCCACCAGCAACTGGCCTTCCTTGATCACATCACCGACTTCCACATGGATCTTCTGGATCTGCCCGGACGCCTGCGCACCGACGTCGACGTAGCGTCGAGGTTGCAGGGTGCCCAGCGCCGTGACGCTGCTTTCGATGTCACCCCGACTGACTTGTACGGTGGCGAATTTGTCTCGGCCGGGCGGGATGACCTGCCAGGCAGCCACGGCGATAACGGGGATCAGACAAAGTGCTACAAGCAGGGCGCGTCGGGTGTGTCGGGGACGTTTCATGCAGGGTTCCGGCCAATGGATATCGGCCCGTCGCTCAGCCTGCGCACAAAATCCGGCAACAGTTGAACGCTGTCGGGAAGCCGACAGAGACGGGGAGCTGTCCTTTATACGAGGAAAGCGGCGGGGAATTTAGGCGCGGACACAAGCCGACACAATCACCCCTGTAGGAGCGAGCCTGCTCGCGATGGACGTCACCGATAACGCGTTTCTTCCTGAATAAACGCGTCGCCCTCAAGTCCTTCGCGAGCAGGCTCGCTCCTACAGGTTCGCGACTATTTGTCGGGCAAGATGAAGCAATACTTTAAATCTATATGAGAATTACTATAAATTACGCACCTCGAACTGCCACTATCGTGCCACTGCCCATTTCGGCGGTCGTTGCGGTGGCTCAAGGAAAGAAACCGCACCCCTGCGGCCGGGAGTCATGGTTGGAAAACTACTATCGCGAGCTGGTGTGTTTCCTCAACGCCAAGCTGGGCAACCGTCAGGTGGCCGAAGATGTGGTGCATGACGCTTATGTGCGGGTTCTGGAACGTTCCAGCGACACGCCGATCGAGCAGCCCCGGGCATTCCTTTATCGCACCGCGCTCAATCTGGTGATCGACGACCATCGGCGCAATGCCTTGCGTCAGGTCGAATCGCTGGAAGTGCTCGACAACGAAGAACGCTATTTCATCCCGTCCCCGCACAACAGCCTCGACCACGGCCAGCGCCTGGAAATGCTCCAGCGTGCCCTGGCGGAATTGCCACGGCTGTGCCGCGAGAGTTTCCTGCTGCGCAAGATCGATGGCCTGTCGCACCCGGAAATCGCCGAACGCCTGGGGATTTCCCGGGCGTTGGTCGAGAAGCACATCGTCAATGCGATGAAGCATTGCCGCGTGCGGATGCGCCAGTGGGATGCCCACTGATCTTCTCCGCTGGGTAAAAAAACAATATTAAATTTTGTTTCATTGTCCTCGTTCCCTATCAACAGACGACCTGCTGTCCTGCTCAAGGCTGGTCAGGTCACTTAGGCTTACGCCCCACTGTTGAGGGGTTCATCCAGAGGACACTGGAAATGACACAGGCAATTGCATCGCCCATCGTTCACGACCTGATCGGCGTCGGTTTCGGCCCTTCGAACCTGGCGCTGGCCATCGCACTGCAAGAGCGCGGGCCGAGCCAGGGCGAGCTGGATGTACTGTTTCTCGACAAGCAGGCGGACTATCGCTGGCACGGCAACACTCTGGTGACCCAGAGCGAATTGCAGATTTCCTTCCTCAAGGACCTGGTGACCCTGCGCAATCCGACCAGCCCGTATTCCTTCGTCAACTACCTCAAGCACCACGGTCGTCTGGTGGATTTCATCAACCTCGGCACCTTCTATCCGTGCCGCATGGAATACAACGACTACCTGTGCTGGGTCGCCGGGCAATTCGCCGAGCAGAGCCGTTACGGCGAAGAGGTGCTGACCATCGAGCCGGTGCTGCACAACCAGCAGGTCGAAGCGTTGCGCGTGATCTCCCGCGATACCCAGGGCCAGCAACACGTGCGCACCGCTCGTTCGGTGGTGGTCAGCGCCGGTGGTACGCCGCGCATTCCCGAAGCGTTCAAGGCGCTGAAGGATGATGGTCGGGTGTTCCACCACTCGCAGTACCTGGCGCAGATGGCCAAGCAGCCGTGCGTGAACAATCAACCGATGAGCATCGCGATCATCGGCGGCGGACAGAGCGCGGCGGAAGCCTTCATCGATTTGAACGACAGCTTCCCGTCGGTGCAGGTCGACATGATCCTGCGCGGCTCGGCGCTGAAACCGGCGGACGACAGCCCGTTCGTCAACGAAGTGTTCTCGCCGGAGTTCACCGACCTGGTGTTCCAGCAGGCGAGCAGCGAGCGCGAGCGTCTGGTCAACGAGTACCACAACACCAACTATTCGGTGGTGGACATTGACCTGATCGAACGCATCTACGGGATCTTCTATCGCCAGAAAGTCTCGGGCATCGCCCGTCATGCCTTCCGCACCCTGACCACTATTGAAAAAGCCACCGCCACCGAGCGCGGCATCGAACTGGCAGTGCGCAACAACGCCACCGGCGAAGTCACGGTTCGGCATTACGACGCGGTGGTACTGGCCACCGGTTATGAGCGTCAGATGCACCGCAAACTGCTGGCTCCGCTGGAGCAGTACCTCGGTGATTTTGAGGTGGACCGCAACTACAAGCTGATCACCGACGAACGCTGCAAGGCCGGCATCTACATGCAGGGCTTCTGTCAGGCGAGCCATGGTTTGAGCGACACCCTGTTGTCGATCCTGCCGATTCGCGCGGACGAGATTGCCGGGTCTTTGTATGACCATGGCAAGCACCGTGGGCATGGCCGTTCGGTGGTGGACCTGCTGTTGGCGACTGCCAGTTAAGGTATTCGGCGTCTGTCACGCCGCCATCGCCGGCAAGCCGGCTCCTACAGTTGATCGCATTCCCTTGTAGGAGCCGGCTTGCCGGCGATGGCGTCCTCAAAGACACCAAAAATGCCTAATCCTGAACCCTTCCTGAAGATCCCGGCAATTCCCCGACGACTTGCCAATGCATCGTTTACTCTCCAGAAATCGGGGCGTAAGCTTCGCGCGTTTTCATCAATAGCGGAGACCCACAGTGGGTACTTGTTCGAGTGACAGTAGTCGGCCGGTTTCGATAACCGGCAACAACCCGGCAAGATAACGCGCAACTTTTTGTGCCGTTGTCTCGCCTGATAGCGAGCAGCGGCATCCCGATCGCGGCCAGTCCTGGTCCGTGTCCCGACGTCCTCTCATCGACGCTGAACCGTGCGTGATGTTCGACTTTTTGTCGTCATCGCGGTGCACCGACACGCCTGCTGGAAGGTTTCCCGGCTGACCCTGGGGGAACTGCCATGAACCTGAACCTGCTCAAAGAATTCTTTGCCGGATTCCTGCGCACCCGTCACATCGCCCGACACTTCCGTCGCCTGGCGCTGCTGGAAACCTTCACCGACACCACGGTCAGCCGCGAGGTGCCGCCCACTTTGGCGCAAACTCTGGTGAGCGCCGCCAACAGCGACACCGGCCAACTGCTGCACAACCTCGGCAGCCACACCGACGGCCTGAGCGAAGCCGAAGCCGATGCACTGCGCGTGCAATTCGGCCTCAACGAAGTCGAGCACGAGCAACCGCTGCCGTGGTGGACTCACCTGTGGCACTGCTACAAAAACCCGTTCAACCTGCTGCTGACATTGCTCGCGGTCATCTCGTGGCTGACCGAGGACATGAAAGCCGCCATCGTGATTTTCTCGATGGTGGTGCTCTCGACCTTGCTGCGCTTCTGGCAGGAAACCAAATCCAACCAGGCGGCCGACGCGCTCAAGGCGATGGTCAGCAACACCGCCACGGTGATGCGTCGCGATGCCCTGCGCACCGAAGTCCCCATAAAACAACTGGTGCCGGGCGATCTGATCGTGCTCTCGGCCGGCGACATGATTCCCGCCGATTGCCGGGTGCTCAGCGCCAAGGACCTGTTCGTCAGCCAGGCGGCGATGACCGGCGAATCGATGCCGGTGGAAAAATTCCGCCACCAGCAGGACAGCGACACCAGCAATCCGCTGGATCTGGACAACATCCTGTTCATGGGCACCAACGTCGTGTCCGGCACGGCGATCGCGGTGATTCTGACCACGGGCAACAGCACCTATTTTGGCGCGCTGGCCCAGCGGGTCGGCGCCACCGATCGCGCGCCGACGTCGTTCCAGACCGGGGTCAACAAAGTCAGCTGGTTGCTGATCCGCTTCATGTTCGTCATGGCGCCGCTGGTGCTGTTCATCAATGGGTTCACCAAAGGCGACTGGACCGAAGCGCTGCTGTTCGCACTGTCGATTGCCGTGGGCCTGACCCCGGAAATGCTGCCGATGATCGTCACCTCGACGCTGGCAAAAGGTGCGGTGTTCCTGTCGCGCAAAAAAGTCATCGTCAAGCGCCTCGACGCGATCCAGAACTTCGGCGCCATGGACGTGCTGTGCACGGACAAGACCGGCACCCTGACCCAGGACAAAATCTTTCTGGCGCGCAACGTCGACGTCTGGGGCAACGACTCCGACGACGTGCTGGAAATGGCCTACCTCAACAGCTACTACCAGACCGGCCTGAAAAACCTGCTGGACGTGGCGGTGCTCGAACACGTCGAAATCCACCGTGAACTGAAAGTCGGCACGGCGTTTCACAAAGTCGACGAGATCCCGTTCGACTTCACCCGGCGGCGCATGTCGGTGGTAGTTGCCGAGCGCGGTCAACCGCATCTGTTGATCTGCAAAGGTGCTGTGGAAGAGGTGTTGGCGGTGTGCACGCGGGTGCGTCACGGCGAACGCGATGAAGCACTGAGCGATGAACTGCTGGCGCGGATTCGTCAGGTCACCGCCTCGTTCAATGCCGAGGGGCTGCGGGTGGTGGCGGTTGCCGCGCGGCCAATGATCGAGGGGCGCGACACTTACAGCCTGGCGGACGAACAGGCCCTGACGCTGATCGGTTACGTGGCGTTTCTCGATCCACCGAAGGAAAGCACCGCGCCGGCCTTGAAAGCGCTGGCCGCGCATGGCGTGGCGGTGAAAGTGCTGACCGGCGACAACGAACTGGTGACCGCGAAGATCTGCCGCGAAGTCGGCCTGGAGCAGCAAGGCCTGTTGATGGGCAACGACATCGAGCGCATGACCGACGCCGAACTGGCGGTGGCCGTGGAGACCACCAACGTCTTCGCCAAACTGACGCCGTCGCACAAGGAACGCATCGTCCGTCTGCTCAAAGGCAACGGCCACGTGGTCGGGTTCATGGGCGATGGCATCAACGACGCCCCGGCGCTGCGCACCGCCGACATCGGCATTTCGGTGGACAGCGCCGTGGACATCGCCAAGGAAGCGGCGGACATCATCCTGCTGGAGAAAAGCCTGATGGTCCTGGAGGAGGGCGTGCTGGAGGGGCGGCGGACCTTCGCCAACATGCTCAAGTACATCAAGATGACCGCGAGTTCGAACTTCGGCAACGTGTTCTCGGTGCTGGTGGCCAGCGCGTTCATCCCGTTCCTGCCGATGCTGCCGATGCACCTGCTGGTGCAGAACCTGCTCTATGACATTTCGCAGATCGCCATCCCGTTCGATAACGTCGACGAAGAAATGCTCAAGCAACCGCAGCGCTGGCAACCGGCGGATGTCGGGCGTTTCATGCTGTTCTTTGGCCCGATCAGTTCGATCTTCGACATCACGACGTTTGCCTTGATGTGGTACGTGTTCGACGCCAATACCCCGGACCACCAGACCCTGTTCCAGTCCGGCTGGTTCGTGGTCGGGCTGCTGACCCAGACGCTGATCGTGCACATGATTCGCACGCCGAAGATTCCGTTCCTGCAAAGCCGCGCCGCCATGCCGCTGCTGGTGATGACTGGAATCATCATGGCCGTGGGGATTTTCCTGCCGATGGGACCCTTGGCGCACTACTTCAAATTGCAGGCGCTGCCGTCGCTGTACTTTGTGTTTTTGCCGGTGATTCTGCTGGCGTACATGGCGCTCACCCAGGCGGTGAAGGGCTTCTACATCCGCCGGTTTGGCTGGCAGTAATGCTGCCAGATGTAGGAGCGAGCGGTGCGGCGATCCGACTTGCCCGCGAAGGGCGTGCCTCATTTCCAAAGCAAACCGCGTCATCGTTCTTCGCGGGCAAGCCTTGCTCCTACAGGGAATCGTATTACGGCTGAAGATTCAGGAAAACATTCATGCAAGCACTCAACAACATCAACCTGACCTCCCTGGTCGACACCCTGGTCAGCCTCAGCGCGGCCTTCATCCTCGGTGGCCTGATCGGCTTCGAGCGCCAATACCGCCAACGCACCGCCGGCCTGCGCACCAACGTGCTGGTCGCGGTGGGGGCGGCGATTTTCGTCGACATGGCCAACCGCCTCGGCGGGGCCGAAGGCGCGGTGCGGGTAGTCGCCTACGTGGTCTCCGGCATCGGCTTCCTCGGTGCCGGGGTGATCATGCGCGAAGAGGGCAACGTGCGTGGCCTCAACACCGCGGCAACGCTGTGGGCTTCGGCGGCGGTCGGTGCCTGCGCAGGGGCTGATCTGGTCCTGGAGGCCTTGCTCGGTACGCTGTTCGTACTCGCGGCCAATACCTTGCTGCGGCCGATCGTCAACAACATCAACCGTCAGCCGCTGGATGTGATTTCGGCTGAGGTCACCAACATCGTTTACGTGATCGCCCGCCGTTCCCAACAAAAAGCCGTGCTGGCGCTGCTGGAAGCGGAACTTGAGCGCAGCAATTACCCGG
This sequence comes from Pseudomonas sp. BF-RE-21, assembly GCF_019947305.1. Taxonomy (NCBI): domain Bacteria; kingdom Pseudomonadati; phylum Pseudomonadota; class Gammaproteobacteria; order Pseudomonadales; family Pseudomonadaceae; genus Pseudomonas; species Pseudomonas sp. BF-RE-21. The sequence goes on from NZ_JAGYGF010000017.1 coordinate 67,578, forward strand.
CGAGCGATGTTGATGTACACGCGTTCGGCGCAGATGAAATCGAAGTGGAGGCGACCCTCGCGACGACGTCCGTGGACGGCGACGAATTGGATGCGCTGGTGGCGCGGATTTCGACATCGACGCTGGTGGTGCAGGCATTCTGGAGTCCGAGTACGACGGAATAGCGTTGAATCCGCTCTGGCAACGGAATAAATGTCTCGGGTTTTAGGAATAGTCCTACAGAAAGCTCGTTGGCTCTTCCGTAGCCTTGCGGCCTCACGAATCTGAAACCCTCCTGGGGGCCCCGGTTGCCGAACAAAGCGTTACGTATCCTGATTGCCGACGAGCAGCATTTTCAGCGGATGAGAATCGAGCGCCTGTTCAACCGGCTCGACTATTACCGCGTGGCCCCCGTGCAAAGCCTTGTCGAACTGCTGACCCTGACCGAGTACGGTGGCGTGCCTTTCGACCTGGTGGTCATCAATGCCGCGTTGGCGGACGGGGCACTGGACCTGTGCGACTTCTTCCTCGATCACCCACAGGTTCACCACGCCTTGATCTATGACGGGCCGCCGACCCCGGCTTGCGGGCAGCAAAAGGTTCAGGTGAGTGATGCTGCGTTACCCGATCTGGCGTGCATTCAACGGCTGATGGCGACCGTTGATCCACAGCTACCGTTCGTCGGTACTGTCATTTCTGTCAGGTAGTCGGGCACGTGTTTCCGTGCAAGAGTCTTCGCGCAGCTGCTGCGTGTAGCCGGGGGCTGCCCCATGGGCATTCATTACCCAATCGTCTTGTATCTGCACAGGGAGTTGCCATGAAGTCAGCGGTAATAGCAGACGATCATCCGGTGGTGTGCACTGCAGTCGCGATGCTGCTTACACAGCTGGGATTCAAACTGATTCATAAGGTATCCAACGGCAACGAGGTCTTTTCAGCGATCCGTAAGCATCAACCCGATCTGGTGGTGCTGGATCTGATGATGCCCCGTCTCGGCGGGCTGGAAGTGTTGGCCCGCATTCAGGCCAGTGACGAGCGTTGTCGAGTACTGGTTTTCACCGGGCAAGATCCAAGGTTTTATCAGGACCGCTGCATGCGTGCCAGCGCCAGGGCTTATGTTTCCAAGGCCAACGACTTGAAGCATTTGCACGAGGCAGTGCTGGCGGTGATGGCCGGTTACACCTATTTCGCCAAGTTGCCGTCGAGTTCGGTGTCGTTGAGCACAATGCAACTCAGCGAGATGGAGAGGATCGACAAGCTCTCCGACCGTGAACTGACCATATTCCGGTACCTGGCCGAGGGATTAAGCAACAAGGAAATCGCCAAACTCTTGAACCTGAGCCACAAGACCATCAGCACCTACAAAACCCGTTTGACGGAAAAACTCAATGTGGAGTCCAAGGTTCACTTGAGAGAGACCGCCCAGCGTAACGGTCTGATTTGAGTGAGTACCTCTCGGCAATTGCGTCGGCTGATTTACCTCGTACTCCCGGTCTGTTTGTGGGTATCGACTGCTTGCGCACAGCCGCAATCACTGACCCTGCTCGGACGCTCCAGCGTGGACGGCTACGACGTCAAACTGTCGGATGCCGATTCGCGTGTGCTGCGCCAGAAAGGACGGCTGGTACTGGCCGTCTCGGCGCCGGATTATCCGCCCTTCGACATCACCACCACCGGCACCGACTACGAAGGGCTGACGGCTGACTATGCCGGGCTGCTCAAACAGCTATTGAACGTTGAGATCGATGTTCACCGCTATGCATCGCGGGACGAGGCGGTGCGTGCGATCAAGGAAGGGGCGGCTGACCTGTTGGGAACGGCCAACCGTTATGAGGTCGAGGATCCACAACTGCGGATGTCCAGTGCCTATGCCGATGATCAACCGGTGCTGGTCACGCGCACCGATTCATCCCTGCCACTGGACCCGGACCTTACCGGTAAACGGCTGGCGATGCTGTACCACTATTTGCCCGAACAGCAAGTGCAGGCTTTTTATCCCAAGGCGAATGTGCAGCTGTTCCCTTCGACGCTGGGCGCGGTGGGTGCCGTTGCGTTTGGTCAGTCTGACGCCTATCTGGGGGACGCCATCAGCGTCAATCACCTGATCAGCAAAAATTACCTCAACAACGTTCAACTGGCGGATTTCTCCCGTATGGAGTCCGGGCGTTTTGCGTTTGCGATGAACCTCGACAACCTCCAGTTGCAACGCATCGTCAATCGGGCACTGGCGGCGATCCCGACCAATGAACGAATGAATATCCTGCGGCGATGGGGCGGCAGCGGGGCTTCCATTGCCGGCACGCAAGCCCTGCACTTCAGTGTCGCCGAGCAACGCTGGCTCAATAATCATCCACGCGTACGAGTGGCGATCAACCAAAACCTCATGCCGATTTCCTTCGTCGATGACGGGGGCAATTACCGGGGCATCAGCATCGATGTGCTGGCGAAAATCAGTTTACGTACAGGCTTGAAATTCGACATTCAGCCAACCCGGTCAGTGGCCGAATTGTTCGAGTGGATCAGGAGCGGTCATGTTGACGTGGTCGCCGGGATCAGCCCCAGCATTGAGCGTGAAACAGAACTGCGATTTACCCGGCCGTTTCTGACCAGCCCGAATGTGCTGGTGACCCGCATCGCATCCGACAGCCCGCAGACACTGGATGAGATGGCGGGAAAAAAACTGGCCATCACCCAGGGCAACAGTGCCGGCGAATTCATTCGCCAGCATTTCCCGCAGGTCGAACTGGTTACTGCGCCGTTGACCGCAGACGGGATGGAAATGGTCGCCCAGGGCAGGACGGACGGCGCCATCAACTCGTTGATCGGTGCCCGGATCATGATTTCCCGGCAATACCGCGACCGCCTGCAAGTGACCAGCACCGTCGGCACCGATCCGGCCCGCAGCACCCTGGCGACCGGTCGCGAGGCCGTTGAGCTGCATTCGATCCTGGACAAGGCGCTGCTGAGTATCTCCCCTGAAGAAATCGATGAAATGACCGGTTATTGGCGCAATGACCTGATGGTTGAACAGAGCTTCTGGCTGCGTCACCGGCAGGACATTCTCCAGGCCTTTGTCGGTGCCGGCGCCTTGCTGTTGTTGGCGCTGGCCTGGATCGCCTGGCAGCGCCGGCAAATCCGCCTGCGTCAGCAATTGCTCAGGCAACTGCAGGACGCCAAGGACGCGGCGGATGAGGCGAACCGTGCCAAGACCACGTTTCTGGCGACCATGAGCCATGAGATCCGCACGCCGATGAATGCGCTGCTTGGCATGCTCGAACTGGCGCTGAAGCGAGCGGATGAAGGCGTCACCGACCGGCCGGCAATCGAGGTGGCGGCCAATGCCGGGCAACAATTGCTGGCGTTGATTGGCGACATCCTGGACATCGCCCGCATCGAGTCCGGGCATTTGTCCCTGACGCCGGAACGGGCCAACCTGCGCACGCTGGTCGAATCGGTGTGCCGGGTGTTTGAAGGCCTAGCCCGGCAGAAGAACCTGGAGTGGCGCGTCGAGCTGGGCGAGCACAGCGACGCCGACGTGTTGATCGACCCCACGCGCTTCAAGCAGGTGCTGTCCAATCTGCTGAGCAACGCGATCAAGTTCACCCAAGAAGGTGAAGTGCGCCTGACGCTGCGGGTCGAGCCCCGTGCGGCCGGGCAACTGGCGGTCTCGGTGCGCATTGAAGACACCGGCATCGGTATCAGCGAGTTCGATCGGCAGCGACTGTTCAGCCCGTTTGTGCAGGCGCAAAACAGCCAGCAAACAGGTCGAAACGGCTCGGGTCTGGGGCTGGTGATCAGCCGCACGTTGTGCGAAATGATGGGCGGTCAATTGCAGCTTGCCAGCGTGTTGGGGAAGGGCACGCGGATTGATGTCTGTCTGGATCTGCCCGCGTTGCAACCGTTGCCGTCCAGTGAGTTACCTGACCTTGAGGAACAGGCGCAGACCCGGCCGCTGACCATTCTGGTGGTCGATGATTACCCGGCCAATCGATTGCTGCTCTCACGGCAGTTGAGCTACCTGGGCCACCGGGTGATGGACGCCGAGGATGGCCAGCAAGGTCTTGATCGATGGCGCGAGTATGATGTTGAAGTGCTGATTACCGACTGCAACATGCCGGTGCTCAGCGGTTATGAGTTGGCCGGGGCCATCCGCGATGAAGAGCGGACTCAGGGATTGCAACCGATCCTGATTCTGGGGTTGACCGCCAATGCGCAGCCCGAGGAGAAGGCCCGTTGCCTGGAAGCGGGGATGGACGACTGCCTGTTCAAACCGATCCGCCTGGCGGATCTGGGCGTCTGGTTGGCGTCCAGGTTTGCCGATGGCGCGGTGCCGCCCCTCGAAATCGAAACACCCTCAACCGCCGACATCGACTTGAGCGGTCTGGAGCGCTACGTCGGCAAGGACGACGAGCTGATCAATCAACTGTTGAGCGACCTGGCCGCGACCAATCGCACGGATCGGGATGAGTTGCTCAAGGCCCACGCCAGTGGCGAACAGCATGCCCTGCGTAAGTTGGCGCACCGCATCAAGGGCGGGGCGCTGATGGTGCGGGCGGTCAGTCTGATCGAATGCTGCGAAGACCTCGAGCGTGCCTGCGGTGATGGCCATCCAGAGCTGATCGACAAAGCCGTCGATCAGCTGGCTAAGACCATGAGGCGCCTCGACGAACAGCTGGCGCGAGGCTGACGCTTAATCCCAGTTCGGCGCGATGCCTTTGGGGCTGGTCAGGCGGTGGGCGCGTTCAAGGCCGGCGATCAGTGCCATGTCGGCGTCGCTCAGGGTCAGGGCGCAGGCCTTGAGGTTGCTTTCCAGGTTGGCGCGTTTGGTGGATGACGGGATCACCGCGTAACCCGATTGCATGGCCCAGGCCAGGGTGACTTGCGCAGGCGTTGCTTGCAGGCGCTCGGCAATCTGCTGGATGACCGGGTCTTTCAGCACTTCGCCGTATGCCAGGGTCATGTAGGAGGTGATCTGGATATCCTGGTTCTGCGCGAACTCGACGACCTTGCGGTTTTGCAGGTACGGGTGCAATTCGATCTGGTTGGTGGCGATGTGCTCGGCACCGATGGCGGCGATGGCTTGCTTCATCAGGTCGACGGTGAAGTTGGAGACGCCAATCTGCCGGGTCAATCCGAGTTTTTTGGCTTCGAGCAACGCGCCCATGAATTCTTCGACCGGCACCTGGTTTTCCGGCGATGGCCAGTGGATCAGTGTCAGGTCGAGGTAGTCGGTCTGCAGTTTTTGCAGGCTCTCTTTGAGGCTGTCGATCAAGCGGTCCTTGGCGAAGTTGGCGACCCAGATCTTGCTGGTGATGAACAGCTCTTCACGGGCAATGCCGCTGGCCGCGATGGCCTCGCCGACCTCGGCTTCGTTCTCGTAGATTTGCGCGGTATCGATGGCGCGGTAGCCCAGTTCCAGGCCAGTGCTCACCGAATCAATGACCACCTGGCCTTGCAAGCGAAACGTACCAAGACCGAATGCGGGAATAGACATCAATGACTCCAGGGGTTGCAGTGGGAATGGGCACGAGTATCCGTGCCTGCATCCTTGAGAAAAACCGCTGGATGGGCAAAGCAATGTTTACCGCAAGTCATGAATAGTGGGATGTCTGCGAAATTGATGGTGTCCGGTCTGGCCCCTTCGCGGGCAAGCCTCGCTCCTACAAAAGTGCGCCGCTCCCCCTGTAGGAGCGAGGCTTGCCCGCGAAGGCAACGACTCGGTCTAAAACCTTACCCCCGAGCCTCAAGAATCATGCAGGTGGTCGACCCCGTCGCATACAACCGCCCATCCACATCATAAATCCGCCCCTCGGCCAGCGCCGTCGAACGCCCCAGGTGCACAATCTTGCCCTCGGCCCGCACCGGTCCGCTGGCGCCGGTCAACGCGCGGACATAACTGATGCGCAGATCCAGCGTCGTATACCCCTGGCCCTTTTTCAGCTGCGTATGAATCGCGCAGCCCATGCACGAATCCAGCAAGGTCGCCGCATAGCCACCATGCACGCTGCCCAGCGGGTTGTAATGCCGGGCGTCCGGCGTGCCCTGGAAGATGAACAGCCCGGCCGACCATTCGATAGGGATGAAGTCCATCAGCGTGCCAATCGGCGGCGAGGGCAGTTCACCGTTGCCGATGCCCTCGAAGAACTCGGCCGGTGACAGCGCGCTGACCTCGGCCAACGACAGGCTGCCGGGCCCGGCCAGACGTGCGCGCATGGCGTCTTCCTGAACGATCCATTGGGCGAGGGTGGCTTCTCGGTTGGGGCTTTGCATGTTCAGTGTCCTCGGACGGGCGCAGATATTATGGTTGTAATCTGCGCTAATATTATGTCCGAAATAAATACTCCGCCAGCCCCCACTCATCGGCGCTGTAGGAGCGAGCCTGCTCGCGATGGAGGTCAACGGTAACGCAGCCAGTCTGACACCCCGCGGAGCTCTCACGTTTTTCGCGAGCAAGCTCGCTCCTACAGGTTCGTCCGTGTCGGCAAAAAAAGGGCTAGGCGATGTCGCTGTGGGTGAATTCCTCACCGAGAAAGTCAATCAACGTCCGCACCGACGGCAGTAACCCACGGCGAGAGGGGAAGATCGCATGGACGATCCCGCACTTGGGCGCCCAGCCCGGCACCAGTTCGACGAGGCGTCCGGCGGCAATGTCATCGCGCACCACCACGCTGGGCAGGTGCGCGACGCCAATCCCCGCGAGCACCGCGTGGCGCAGGGCCAGCAAGTCATCGGTGACCATGCGTGGCGCGTGTCGAATCAGCGCGCTGGCGCCGTTCGCACCGAACAATTCCCACTGATATTCACGCTGCGCCGCGCCCCAATGCACGCTGGGCAAACCGCTAAGGTCGGCCGGGGAGGCGGGCGTCGACAAGCGTTCGGCAAAGGCCGGGCTACCCACCAGGCATTGGGTGCTGTTGCCCAGCACCTTCATCACCATGTCGGTGTTTTCCAGCGGCGGAAAGCGCACGCGCAAGGCAATGTCGAAACCCTCGTGGATCAGGTCGACCCGGCGGTTGGTGCTCTCGATGAACAACTCCACCAGCGGGTATTTGAGCATGTAGCGGGTCAGCATCGGCCCGACCCAGGAGTTGAGCAACGCGGTCGGGCAACTGATGCGCACCAGGCCTTGCGGTTCGGAGCGGTTGCGCTCGATCAGTTCGGCGGCGCTTTCCGCTTCCACGCGCATGGCCAGGCAACGCTGGTAATACGCCTGGCCGATTTCTGTCAGCGAACAATGCCGGCTGGTGCGGTGCAACAGACGTACACCGAGGCGCTCTTCGAGCTCGGCGATGCGTCGGCTGAGCTTCGATTTGGGCATGTCCAGCGCCCGCCCGGCCGCAGCGAAACCCTGATGTTCCACCACTTGGGTGAAGTAGTAGAGGGTGTTGAGGTCTTCCACCATCGTTCTCCATATAGAACGCTAAGGCTGATTTTTGCAGTCTAGCGCACCAAAGGGTTCGGTTTTAAGCTTTGTCCATCGCGTCAAACCACAGATTTCGGAGGCAGCATGAAAAACATCATCGGCATCTACACCAGCCCACGGACCCATTGGGTCGGCGACGGTTTTCCGGTTCGTACGCTGTTTTCCTACGACAACCTGGGCAAACACATCAGCCCGTTTTTGCTGCTGGATCACGCCGGCCCTGCTGAATTCACCCCGACCACCGAGCGTCGTGGCGTTGGTCAGCATCCGCACCGCGGTTTCGAAACCGTGACTATCGTTTATAAGGGCGAACTGGAGCACCGCGACTCCACCGGCAGCGGCGGCAAGATCGGCCCGGGCGATGTGCAATGGATGACCGCCGCCTCGGGGATTCTCCACGAAGAGTTCCACTCCGAAGGCTTCGCCAAAACCGGCGGCACCCTGGAAATGGTCCAGCTGTGGGTCAACCTGCCGGCCAAAGACAAAATGGCCGACGCCGGTTACCAGACGATTCTCGACGGTGACATTCCGAGCATCCCGCTCAAGGACGAGGCCGGCAGCCTGCGCCTGATCGCTGGCGAATTCGACGGCCACACCGGCCCGGCGCGGACATTCACCCCGGTCGATGTCTGGGACTTGCGCCTCAACGGCGGCAAGTTGCTGACCCTCGATCTGCATGAAGGTCGCAACACCGCACTGGTGGTGCTGCGTGGCACGGTTCAGGTCAACGGCCTGGAACTGGTGCGCGAAGGGCAGTTGGCGTTGTTCGAACGCAACGGTCACCAGCTCAGCCTGGAAGCCAATAACGACGCCGTCGTGTTGCTGCTCAGCGGCGAGCCGATCGACGAACCCATCGTCGGCCACGGCCCGTTCGTGATGAACAGCGAGCAAGAGATTCACCAGGCCTTTGCCGATTTTCAATCGGGCCGGTTTGGACGGATGAGCGGTTGATACACGGATAGATGGTTGCACCGCGCCAGGCTTGACTGACTACGCTTGTCTGGCCGCGTCTGAATGATCAATCAAAACACCCCCACGCCGAACTGTTCGGCATCGATTAAAACCGAGGATGACCCCATGACTACTTCTTACAAACGTCTCGACAAGGATAACGCCGCCGTTCTGTTGGTGGATCATCAGGCTGGCCTGCTGTCTCTGGTGCGGGACATCGAACCGGACCGTTTCAAGAACAACGTGCTGGCCCTGGCCGACCTGGCCAAGTACTTCAAATTGCCGACCATCCTCACCACCAGTTTCGAAACCGGCCCCAACGGCCCGCTGGTGCCCGAGCTCAAAGCGCTGTTTCCGGATGCGCCTTACATTGCCCGTCCTGGCCAGATCAATGCCTGGGACAACGAAGACTTCGTCAAGGCGATCAAGGCCACCGGCAAGAAGCAACTGATCATCGCCGGCGTGGTGACCGAGGTGTGCGTGGCATTCCCGGCGCTGTCGGCACTGGCGGAAGGTTTTGACGTGTTTGTGGTGACGGACGCTTCCGGCACGTTCAACGAGCTGACCCGCCAATCGGCCTGGGACCGCATGTCGTCTTCCGGCGCGCAATTGATGACCTGGTTCGGCCTGGCCTGCGAGCTGCATCGCGACTGGCGCAACGACGTGGAAGGCCTGGCGACCCTGTTCTCCAACCACATCCCGGACTACCGCAACCTGATGACCAGCTACAACACGCTGACCAATAGCAAATAATCACTGACACACATCACCCCTGTAGGAGCCGGCTTGCTGGCGATAGCGGTAGAGCAGTCAACAATTGAGTGACTGTCAGACCGCCATCGCCAGCAAGCCGGCTCCTACAGGTTTTTGTGTTGTTCTCAAGCCTGCGTTTGCTCCTACACTGTGCCCATCCGTACATGGCTGGAGTTGCTTGATGCTGTCACTGCTTACCAATCACCCGCTGGTCTGTGCCCTGATCCTGATCATCATCGATCTGGGGCTGTGGCGCTTGATCAGTGCCAGTGGCAGCAACTGGAAACTGTTGGTGCGGCTGCTGATTTTCACGTTGTTCAGCATCCTGTTGTTCAACGAAGGCCTGAACCCTCTGGAGCCCGCGCCCTGGGCGGACAACGTGCCGTTGCACCTGGCGGCGACCGGCTTGCAGATTGGCTGGTGGCTGTTCGGCGCGCGCACCCTGACGGTGTTGATCGGCGCAGGGATGATGCAACGGGTCGGGCACACCGGTCGCCTGCTCCAGGATTTGCTGGGCGCGGTGATTTTCCTGATCGCGATCATCGCGGCCCTGGCGTACGTGCTCGACCTGCCGGTCAAAGGCGTGCTGGCGACGTCCGGCGCGTTGGCGATCATCGTCGGCCTGGCGTTGCAAAGCACCCTCAGCGACGTGTTCTCGGGGATCGTCCTCAACACCACCAAACCCTATCAACTGGATGACTGGATCTCCATCGACGGCACCGAAGGTAGGGTCACCGACATCGATTGGCGCGCCACGCGCCTGCAAACGTCCCAGGGCAGCATGGCGGTGATCCCCAACTCGCTGGCGGCCAAGGCCAAGATCATCAACTTCAGCCGGCCGAGTGACATTTTCGGCGTGTCGATCAGCTTGCAGTTGAGCCCGCACGCACGTCCGCAAACGGTGATCGATGCGCTGGAGCGGGCGATGGAGGGGTGCCGATACCTGCTGGCCAAGCCGGCGCCGTGTGTCGCGCTCAAAGGTTCGAGCGCCACCGGCGTGGAATACGAAATCAGCGGCTTCGTGGTCTCGATGGACCAGAAACGCATGGTGCGCAATCTGCTGTTCGATCTGGCGTTCCGGCACTTGCAAGCGTCGGGCGTGAGCCTGTTGTCCAGCGTCGAATCGAATGCACCGGTGAACCTGTCGCGGCCACGGGCGTTGCTGGAAAGCTCGGCGATTTTTTCGACTTTGCGTCAGGAAGAGAAAGAAACCTTCAGCCAGCACATGACCCTGCAAAACTTCCGTGCCGGGGAAATGATCCTGCCGGCGGGGGAGGTCAGCGATCATCTGTTCATCATCGAATCCGGCGTGGTCTCGGTGGCGCTGAGCCGCGCCGGGGGCAAGTTCGAGTCCGGGCGCATGGGGCCGGGCGAGGTGATCGGCGAGGGCGGGATCCTGTCGGACACGGCGCTGCCGGCGGACTTCAGCGCCAAGACCGCTTGCAGCCTGTACCGGATCGAAAAGGACTACCTCAAACCGTGCCTGGATGCGCGGCATGACATCGGCGAAGCGATGAAGGCGTTGCTGGATTTCCGTTTGCACAAGGCACAGACGTTGACCCAGGAAACGCCGAAGGTGGTGGAGAAGAAGGGGTTTTTGCAGTGGTTGCGCAGTCGGGCGTGAGGTTATGTAATATTTATTATTGCCTTATCTGGCACTGATCAATACTGTGCACTACGGCGGAAATGTGTTTAGTTGCATTGTTAGTTCGCATAAATTGGCCAACTATTTTTTTTGGCCTGCATGGAGTGCAAACTGAGGTCAAAATATGATCGATGTTAGAAAATTGATTGGTACTGTAGTTCAAGGTTGGCAGCTTTTAGAAGTTCTTGGCGCTGGTGCAGATGGAATAGTGTATCTCGGAGAAAAGGGAAGCACAAAAGTAGCAATAAAACTTTTTTTTCCTGAGGTTTTAGAGAAGTATGGTGTGGCAGGCGCTGAAGAAAGGCTAGTGCTTCAACTTGAGTTGATTGGGGGGAAACATCATCCAAATCTAGTTGAGATTTTTGCCGGTGGTATGGATGCCGAGCTAAAAACTTTGTATCTCGTAATGGAGTATGTTTCGGGTCAATCTCTAGATAAGGTAGTAAAAATACTGCCGCCAGAAACAATTCCATTGTTGCTAGGGCAGCTTGCTGAAGGAGCAAGATTTTTAGAAAGTAAAGGGCTGTACCATAGGGATATTAAGCCAGCGAACATCGTAGTAAATGAGGGGTTTACAAAGCTGACATTGTTAGATCTTGGGATCATTTATAAAGCGCCTGAAGAACAGGGGGGGGGAAGAGTATCCGGCGATGAGTTTGTTGCAACCGTGCGTTATAGTCCTCCTGAATTTGTTTGGCGGGATGAGGTGAGCTCCAGCAATGAAGCTTGGCGTGCAATTACATTTTATCAGATTGGCGCTACCCTACATGACATGATTATGGGGAAGCCGCTTTTTTCAGGTATGGACTCGCCAAGAGCCTGCCTTTATGATGCTGTTAGAGATAGTTCGCCGGAAATTAGCTCCGATGAATGTGCTTCTTGGATAGTGCAGCTGGCTAAAAGTTGTTTGATAAAAGACTGGCGTGAACGAGGTAGAATCGTAAGTTGGGACTCATTTAAAGCGCCTGACCCCATTGATGATGATTTGCTACAAAGTCGGCAGGCAATAAGAGTTCGGCAAATTCGTAATGATGAGTTGGTAAGTTTAAAAGAGGGCAGGCATATTGTTCCACTGAACTCGAGGTTGAAACGTGATATTTGGGATCTCCAGAATAAACTGTTTCGTGAGATACGGCAGTTTCTATTGGGTGAGCAGATATTTCCGAAATTCAGTACTAGTCAAGTTTCAATTTCAGAGATGGAGTATTTGCTGGGATTTTGTTTTGAGGTAGATACTCGGCTAATGTTTGTTGATGTGATTGATGTGAAGGTGCGACTTGCTCCGTCTAACGAGTCAGAGTTGTGCTTCGATTTGTCAATCCAGGCAACTGCGTGCGGTCATCAAATTTATGATGCTATTTGGACAGAGAACTTTACTGTTGAGTCTGCGAGCAGGTTGGCACTCATAGCGTTGTTGCAAATTGCAGATCATGTGGTTCCTAAGGAATAAAAAGGAGTTTTCTATGGCTCACGCTTTTTGGATCGGCGAATCTCATATGGATGAGATGCAGAAGCAGGCTGTTCTAGGAATACCAGCTACTTCTAGCTTTATAATAAAAGGGCCAGCTGGGTCGGGAAAAACAAATATATTGTTGCTGCGCGCCAAATGGTTGAAGTTAAAGAGTGTGGGGGAGTTTAAGATAGTTGTATTTACCGGTAGTTTGAAGGTGTTTGTGCGTGAGGGGTGCGTTCAGTACGGTATTCCTCCTGACTCGGTTGTTACAGCAATGCAGTTGTTTAAAGAGCTTCTATCCGAGTACGGTGTTGAGTATGAACTGACAGGGAATTTTGTTGATGATCGACATATGCTTGCTGGGAAGGTTAAAGCTTTAATTGATGAGCGTGATATAAGGGGTATTTATCCTGTTGTGCTGGTTGATGAAGCGCAAGATTATATTCACACTGAGCTGTTGGTTTTTAGGCAGTTAGCGGAAAATTTAGTACTTGCTGCTGACTCGCGACAATCAATTTATGATGTAAAAGTTGAAGCTGGAATGTTGGAGTCGCTAGTTGATGGAAATATTGTGATATTAAAATATCATTATAGAAGTGGTCTGAATCTCTGTATAGTGGCTGACGCTGTATTAAGAGATTCAGCTAACTTTCCACCGATTCAGGGGGAGTGCAAATATCCTGAAAATATTAGGCCTTCTTCATTGGTGCCATTCGAGTGTGCTTCTTTTGCTGAACAAGTTGGTTTGATTATACGTAAGCTTGAGGCTCAGCTTAGCCTGTATCCAGATGAGCGTATCGGTGTAATGTTTCCAAAAAATATACAGTTAGATAAGTTTAGAGAGGCGTTGAAGTTATCTGGTTTTTCGGGGTTGGAGAGGGTCTGGATCGATACTTTGCATGGCTGTAAGGGCTGGGAATTTCGAGCTGTACATATAGGAGGATGCGAAGAGTTAAGCTCTATGCGGGCAGTCCAAAAGCGACTGGTTTATACTGGGATACTTAGAGCTAAAACATCCGTCAGCCTTTATTATACGGGCTCCATACCTCCTTATCTGGATGGTGCAATTGCAAAGTTATCTGCTCCGGTAGAAGATCCTGAGTTTGATGATTTGTTTGGAGGTTGATATGTTAAATTACAAAAGTCAAAATTTGTCTGAGATTTTCTCTTCCGGTCGAAGTGAAAGCCGCAGTTCGGATGATCTTTTTTCTAGTGTGGAAGTTCGAGCGCATGATAGGCATGGCTGTTATTGGTCGAAGGCTAGAGATGTATTGGATTTTCCATCCGCTATAATCCCTTATAATAACGATTTTGAAGGTTTCTTCGCGGATGTCTCTACTTTTTATTCAAGTTATTCGCCTATTTCGGCATATGCTCACATTATAGAAGAAGACCTTATATTAGAGGGAGGGGTAGGTGCTTCTAATAGGCAAAGTAAGGTTAAATCTGATGATTCTATAAAGAAGCTATCTTTGTCTGTTGGTATGGCGATCGGTGAAGCATTATGTGCTGGCTTTTTAGCTAGGGATAAGGAACCTGCATCTATAGGTTATCTAAGCTGCAAAAAGACACTCTCATACTGTTTGGCTAGGACTGCAGCTATTTATCCAGGTTATGATCTTTCAAAGGTTGCCTACAAGTGGTCGCGAATGCATGAACTGTCGGGAACTAAAGTTTCGATCGAACTTTCTAGGGTGGTGCTTTGGGCTAATAATCTCCTTCAGGGGAAATACTGGGCTTCGAAAGATGGAGCTGTAGTTAGTTCTTTGGAGTATGATGTTTCGCGGTATTTAAATGGAGGTATGAGAGAGGGGGATTTTGTAAGTTGTCTGGAAGCTTGTTATCCGGGGCTTTCAAATTATACACCCGCTTTTTCCGGCGCATATGATAATAGAATTTATGCGTTTAATGATGTTGCTAAATGTGTAAGTCAATCTGGGCTAGGGGCGGATATAGACGCTATATGCGTTGCTTTTTTCTGTAACGCGATACTTCCTGGCTCGTTATCTCATAGCACTATTTTAGCGAAGATGTCTAACGAATATCCGTTGGCGTTGTTCTGGTATGGTGTATTTTCTAGTTCTTCAAGTAAGTTTGACTGGCGTTCTGTTCTGTCAGGGGTTGGGCAGAAGTTGTTTAGAGATATCGTGGCGCCATTTAATTTCGAAATGAGGCCTGCATGCGACATCTCAATTGAGGAACTTGAGGTGCTTTCTCGTCTTACTCTAAAAGCGTCTATGGTAAAGCCAAGTCAAAAGAGAGCTATGATAGTTTCTCTACTTCCAGGAGTTGATCTCTATTCTGTGATTATGGGGAATGATGATGTTGACGAACAAGGTCAATCTCATAGGAGAAGTGAGAGTTTGGTTAAGAGTAATAGAATACGTTCATTGCTATTGGATGCATTGAAAGTAGTAGATGAAGATCTAGGTGGGCAGAAGACTGATAGCTACTCACGTGGCTCGGCGAAACGAACACGCAAAGATTTTTATTAAAAATCCAGTGTCATTAGTGAGTACTGATTTTATGAGTTTTGAAAAGCTGGCGTTTTATAGAGGTGTGTCTGATAATTTTCCTTTGGATCATCCGATGATTGTTATGACCCGTAAAAATCGTAAGCCTCGTGACACAAATATTGAGTTGCACAACGCAGCAGATGAATGGTTTTTTGAGAAATTTGGTGTTAAGTATCGAAGTCAGGCTGTTTTTGTTACTCCTCAATTAGATGTCGCCAGAGGCTATGGGGCTACTTTTGATCATGTTGTAAGAGTAATCCCGTTGGGTGGCTATTCTTTTTGTTGGTCGAAAAAATTTGCCGATATGTTATTGTTGCTTAATGATGGAGTTAAACTGGCGGAGGTAAGCGCTTATCTTGATAGGGCCGAGTATACAGAGCTGGATTTGTCGTCCGCTTATACAAGCGGAAATGAGCTAATGCTTTATTGTAATGCATATGTAGCTATCCCTGTTTTACTTTTGCCGGAGTTATAGGTTTTTTAGAGTTTGCTGTTCTGGTTGTTCTGTTTTTACTTTTTGTGATTGACAAGAGTTCTATTGTTGGTTTGTTTTTTTTATTTGCGGGTTTATTTAGCTTTTATCCAATGAGCCTACCCATTTTCAAGCTTTGTGTAGCTTCGTTTCGGGGGCAGTATTAATCCGGGCGCATGGGCCGGGCGAGGTGATCGGCGAGGGCGGGATCTTGTCGGACACGGCGCTGCCGGCGGACTTCAGCGCCAAGACCGCTTGCAGCCTGTACCGGATCGAAAAGGATTACCTCAAACCGTGCCTGGATGCGCGGCATGACATCGGCGAAGCGATGAAGGCGTTGCTGGATTTCCGTTTGCACAAGGCACAGACGTTGACCCAGGAAACGCCGAAGGTGGTGGAGAAGAAGGGGTTTTTGCAGTGGTTGCGCAGTCGGGCTTAGTGGTTGGTGTTGGATGGCCGCTTCGCGGTTCGCGGGCAAGCCTCGCTCCTACAGGGGGATGAGTTGTACCTGTAGGAGCGAGGCTTGCCCGCGAAGGCTATATTGGCCTCACCACAAACAATCAGAAATCCAGCGTCGCCGACACCTTCAGCGTCCGCGGCGTACCCTGCGTCAGGTACCCGCCATTCGCCGAGGCCCAATACGCCTTGTTCGCCACGTTCTCCAGATTGGCGCGCAAGGTGATGTACTTCTCGTCCATCTTGAAGGCATACCGCGACCCCACATCAAAGCGGTTCCACGCCGGAATGCTCTGGGTGTTGGCGGCGTTCAGGTATTGCCCGCCGGTGCGCAGCATCCGCGCACTGAGCGCTGCGCCTTCAATTCCCGGTACGTCCCAATCCGCCCCGACGTTGAGTTGAAAACGCGGTACGCCGACAGCGCGGTTGCCGTCGTTGACCCCGTTGGTGCTGCCTTCGATTTCGGTCTTCATCAGCGTCGCGCCGCTCAGCAGGCGCAGGCCATCAAGCGGCTCGCCATAGACGTTCAACTCCACGCCTTTGTTTTGCTGCTCGCCATCGACCCGGAAGATCCCGTCCTGTGTGTAGCTCGACGGTTGTTCGATGCGGTACACGCCCAGGCTCGCGCCATAGGTGTCCATGTCCAGGCGCACGCCGGCTTCGATTTGCTTGCTGCGCACCGGGGCGAAGGTCTCGTCGCGGTTGATCGCGCTGGTCGGCGGCGTCGGGCCCTTGGCCAGGCCTTCGATGCGGTTGGCGTAGAACGAAACGTGTTCCCACGGCTTGATCACCAGGCCATAGACCGGCGTGCTGATCGACTCTTCATAACTTGAAGTGCGCGCGCCGGTGGTGGTGTTCCAGCCGTCGACGTTGAGTGTCTGGCGCCGTACGCCGAGGGTGAGCAAGACGCGATCATCGATGAAACCCAGGGTGTCGGACACCGCCGCGCTGCGCAGGGTGTTCTTGCCGACGATGCGCGGGTCGTGAATGTCGCTGGCAAACGATGTGGGGCTTGGGCGCGGTTTGTCCGTGACGTCGTAGAGGTTGGTGCTGTAGCGCGTGGCGGTTCCTATGGTTTCGAACGCCGAGCGTTGCTGGCCCCAGATACCCGCGAGGCCCAGGTTCAATTGGTGACTGATCGGCCCGGTGTTCAAGTGGCCGTTGAGGCCGGTCATCAGGCTTTTGTTGTCCTCGTCGTGAGGCGAGTAGAGCATGCCGCCCCGGGCATTACCGTTGAGGTCGGTGACGGTCAGCGACGAATACACGCCGTTCTCCCGCGTGTGTTTGGCGCCGCCGGACACATAGGCGGTCCAGTTGTCACTGAGGTCGTACTCGGCGCGGGCCATGCCGAAGGTGTCTTCCAGTTGCGAGTAGCTCCAGCTCTGTGCGTAACCGGCGTTGGCATCCGGCACCTTGGGCGCTTTGCTCAAGGTCGAATCGACATAGATCACCGAGCGGCCCTGATTGATCACCTGTTTCTGATAGCCCAGGTCCGTCGACACCCGCAGGCGATCACCTCGGTAGTCCAGGCCGACGCTGATCAGCGACGAGCGACGGTCTTCGTCATCGACGGCGGTGGCGCCTTCGCGTTGCAGCAGATTGACCCGCGCGCCGAATCGGTTGTCTTCGCCAAAGCGCTGGCCCAGGTCCAGATGCCCGCCGACCCGGCCATCGTCGCTGTAATCGAGGGTGACGCTGCGGGTCGGCACATCGTTGGCGCGTTTGGGTTGCAGGTTGACGCCGCCGCCAATCCCGCTGCCGCTGGGCGTAACACCATTCACAAAAGCGTTCGGTCCCTTGAACAACTCGACCCGTTCCAGCGCTTCGGTGGCGATGATCTGCCGGGGCAGGATGCCGTAAAGACCGTTATAGGAAATGTCATCGGACAGCAGCGGCAAACCGCGGATCACGAACACCTGGGAGAAGTTGCCAAAGCCGGCGGACTGCCGCACCGAAGCGTCGTTGAGCAACACATCGCCCACGGTCTGCGCTTGCTGGTCGGCGATGGTTTTGGCGGTGTAGCTGGTGACGCTGAAGGGCAGGTCTTTCAAGGCCTGGTTACCGAGCATGCCGATCTGCGCAACCTTGGCGACCTGACCGCCACCGTAGGTGTCCGCGTTGTCGTCGCGCAGGGCGCTGACGCTGGTGGCGCCCAGCTCCAGCGCACCGTTGGCAGCGACTCGCGGCGCCACGGTGTAACCGTTTCCGCCCGTGCTGATCAACTCGAAACCGCTGCCTTCAAGCAATTGCGCGAAGCCCGATTGCACGCTGTAGTTGCCTTGCAATCCCGGACTCTGGCGATTGCCCAGTTGCGCCGGATCGAACGACAACGGCACGCCGACCGCCACGGCGAATTGCGCCAGGGTATGACTGAGCAAGCCCGGCCCGATATCGACGTTGCGGCTGGCACTTTCGCTGACGGTGTCAGCGGCATGGCTGTTGATCGGCAGCATCGCGGTAAAGGCCAGGGCAATGCTCAGGCTCAGGGCCTTGAGCGGGAAATCGGCGGGGCGGTGCAGCGGTGTTGAAGTCATTCGGCGTTCCTGTCGAGCGCGTGGAATTGAAGAGGTCTATCCACACACCGAACGAAACGCGGAAAGGTATCAGGGGACTGTGAAATAGTTTTTCAGCGCACTCAGGCCCGCGGCTCGACCGACAGCCAGTAGCGGGTCAGGTTGCTGATTTTCAGTGGCAGCGTATCGCTGAGCAGACGCAGGCTGGCATCGGTGTCACGCAGGGAAAACGCCCCCGACACCCGCAACCCCGCGACATCCGCATGACAACGCAACACGCCGGGGCGATAGCGGCTCAATTCGCCGAGCAATTCGTCCAGGCGCATATTGCTCGCCAGCAACATGCCCTTGTCCCAGGCCAGGGCGCTGGTGTCGAAAGGTTCGAGCGGGTCGAGGCGATTGAGCTTGAAGCTCTGACGCTCACCGGCCTTGAGCGTCGTGCTCTGCTGGAGCAACTGCGGCGTGACTTCCACCAGCCCTTCGAGCACCGACACCTGGCTTCGCGAGCCAGTGATGCGCACGCAAAACCGCGTACCCAGCGCACGTGCGATGCCTTGCGGGGTTTCGACGATAAAGGGCCGGGCACCGGGGTCCTTGGCGGTGCTGATCAACACTTCGCCATCCAGCAGCACCACTCGGCGTTCGCGCGGGGTAAAGGCAATGTCCACCGCACTTTCGGTGTTGAGCAGCACCTGACTGCCATCGGGCAGTTGCAGGTTTTTCTGTTCGCCCACTGCCGTGCGCTGATCGGCGGTCCATTGTTGCCAGGACACGTGTTGCGAGGCGATGCCCAAGGGGCCGGCCATCAGCAGCAAGCCAATACGCGTGAGGGTCTGGCGGCGGCTCAGACCATCCTTGCGTGCCGCTCGCTGCAGGGTCTGGATGGCCAGGTTGGCCGGCACGCTGCGAAATTCTCCGAGCAGCGCTTCGGCCCGTTGCCAGGCCAGCGCATGCTCGGCACTGCGATTGCGCCATTGGGCAATGGCGTGATGGTCGGACGGCGTCGCGCTGCCTGAATGCAACTGCACCAGCCAGTCGGCAGCTTCGCCGAGAATGAGCGGGTTGATCATCGACGAATTCATCAGGCGACACTCAGGCAGGCAATGAACGCGGTGCGCATGTGCCGTTTGACGGTAATCAGCGACACATTCAGGCGTGCGGCGATCTGGTTGTAGGTCAACCCTTCGATCTGTGACAGCAGGAAGGTTTCGCGAGTGATGGCCGGCAATTCGCGCAACAGCGCCTCGATGCGCATCAGGGTTTCGAGAATCAGCAGGCGGGTTTCCGGTGACGGCACCTCGGCGGCCGGCAGGTGGGCAATGGTCTCCAGATAGGCGCGTTCGATGTCCTGTCGACGCCAGCGATCAATCACCAGGCCCTTGGCGATGTGCGTCAGCAGTGCCCGGGGCTCGCTGCCCCAGGGCTTGACGACTTGCCGGGTCAGCAAACGCAGGAACGTATCGTGGGCCAGGTCCGCCGCGTCGCAGCGATTGCCGAGTTTTCGCTGCAGCCATCCCTGCAGCCAACCGTGGTGTTCGCTGTAGAGGGTATGGATTTGCTGGTTCAAAGGCTGGTCGGCTGACGACATGGGGGACTGATACTCTTTTCCGGCGTCCTGGCCTGATGCAATTAAGAATTGATCGCATTCTAGTGGCGAGGACCGAGTGCTGGCAATCAGCCCGACAGACTATTTTTCGCCCCCCTGTAGGAGCCGGCTTGCTGGCGATAGCATCACCTCACTCATCAATTTGCTCCGAGTTGCCCGCATCGCCAGCAAGCCGGCTCCTACAAGGGGGGCGGCGGTCTACTCGACTTCTGAGAAATTGGATATTCCAGCAGCCGGCCTGCGGGACTAACTTAGCTCCACCCCCACTTGCTCCTGGAGCCTGCCATGAAACCTCGTATCGATTTCTACACCGCGTCCCCTGATGCCCTCAAAGCCATGATCGCCCTGGAAACCGCCGTTTCGAAGCTGCCGCTGGAAAAGACCCTGATCGAACTGGTCAAGCTGCGTGCATCGCAAATCAACGGCTGCGCCTTCTGCATCGACATGCACACCGCCGATGCAATCAAGGGCGGCGAAACCCCGCGTCGCCTGTTTGCCGTGACCGCCTGGCGCGAGGCGCCGTTCTTCACCGACCGCGAACGTGCTGCGTTGCTCTGGACCGAGTCCCTGACCCAACTGAGCCTGACCCACGCTCCGGACGAAGATTACGACGTGGTCGCTGCGCAGTTCAGCCCCAAGGAAATGGTCGACCTGACCGTGGCGATTTCCACCATCAACAGCTGGAATCGTTTGGCCGTAGGCTTCCGTAAAACGCCTCAGGCCTGATCAGTGAGCGTCCGCTGACGGCGCGGCCGGTGGTTGCACCTTGCGCATCAAGGGCACCATCGCCGTGGCGATGATGAAGCAGACCATGATCATCAGAAACGCATCGCCGTAGGTTTGCGTCTGCGCTTCGCGGTAGGTCAGCAGCCATAACTGGTGCAGGCTGGCGGTGACGCCCACGTCACCGCTTTGGCCGAGCGTGGCGAAGTTGTTGCCGACTTGTGACAACCATTGATTCAGGGCTTCGTTGGTGCTGTTGAGGTTTTCCGCCAATCGTGTGAAGTGCAGGTTGGTGCGGTCATTGAGGATCGTCGCGCAGGCAGCGATGCCAATGGCTCCGCCCAGGTTTCGCATCAGGTTGAACAGCCCGGAAGCGTGTTTGAGTCGCGCCGGCGCCAGACCGCCGAGGGTCAAGGTGACCGCCGGTGGCACCGCCAATTGCTGGGCAATTCCGCGTAGCGCTTGCGGCAGCATCAATTCCTTGCCTCCCCAGTCATGGGTGATCGGGCTGAAATCCCACATCGACAAAGCGAATAACCCAAGGCCGGTCATCATGACCCAGCGCAGATCGATGCGGTTGGCCAGAAAGGCGTACAGCGGAATCGCCATGATCTGGAACACCCCGGTGGAGAAAACCGCCAGACCAATGTCCAGCGCGCCATAACCCCGCACCCGGCCGAGAAACAGCGGCGTCAGGTAAATCGTGGCAAACAGGCCGATCCCGGTGACAAACGAGAAGAAGCAGCCGAGGGCGAAGTTGCGGTCTTTGAGAGCGCGCAAATCGACGATCGGGTTGGCCACGTGCAAGGTCCGGCCGATGAACGCCAGGCCCGCCAGGCCGCTGATCCATGCGGTGGTCAGAATCGTGCGGTCACTGAACCAGTTCCAGCGCGGGCCTTCTTCGAGGGTGTATTCCAGGCAGCCGAGAAACAGTGCCAGAAACACCATGCTCAAATAGTCGGCGCCCTTGAGCAGCGACAGTTCCGGCTGATCGATTTTCACCAGCATCGGCACCGCTACCGCAACAAAAATCCCCGGCACCAGATTGATGTAGAACAGCCAGTGCCAGGAGGAAACGTCGGTGATCCAGCCACCAATCACCGGTCCCAGTGTCGGTGCCAAGGACGCCACTGCGCCGATGGTCGCGGCGGCGATCACCCGTTGTTTGCCGGTGAAGAAAAAGAACGCCGTGGTGAACACCAGCGGGATCATCGAGCCGCCAAGAAACCCTTGCAGGGCGCGGAAGGCGATCATGCTCTGAATGTTCCAGGCCGCGCCGCAGAGCAGGCTGGCCAGGGTGAAACCCACCGCGGATGCGCAGAACAGCCAGCGGGTCGAGAACACGCGGGAGAGCCAGCCGGACAGCGGAATCACGATGATTTCGGCGATCAGGTAGCTGGTCTGCACCCACGCCGTTTCGTCAGTGCCTGCCGAAAGTCCGCCACCGATATCGCGCAATGAAGCCGAAACGATCTGGATATCCAGCAGGGCAATGAACATGCCGATGCACATGGTGGCGAAGGCGAACACCTTGGTCGCCGTCGCCATGTTCGCGGCGTTGAACGGCTGCGCGGGGGCGGCGAGGGCGCGGTTCATGGCGCGCTGGCCACGGCAGGCGTTTCAGGCTCCTTGCGTGTGTCGACTTCAGCGGTCACCGACAGGCCCGGACGCAGATGCCCAAGCACGCCGTCGGCAGGATCGAGCACGATCCGCACTGGCACTCGCTGCACGATTTTGGTGAAGTTGCCGGTGGCGTTTTCCGGTGGCAACACGCTGAACTGCGAACCGCTGGCCGGCGCGAGGCTGTCGAGGTGCCCGTGGAATACCTGCCCCGAGAGCACGTCGGCGTGAATGATCACCGGTTGGCCCGGTGTCATGTGCGCCAGTTGGTCTTCCTTGAAGTTGGCATCGACCCACAGCCCGCTGGCCGGCACCACTGACAACTGCTGCGAACCGGCCTGCGCATACGCACCGACCCGAGCCCGGCGATTGCCGATCACGCCATCCATCGGTGCGCGCAACTCGGTGTAGCCGACGTTCAATTGCGCCAGGTCTCGTTCGGCCTTGGCCTGCATCAGCGCGGCACGTGCTTGCTGTTTCTGAGTGTCGATCACGTTCAATTGACGTTGCGCCGCCAGCAGTTCAGCCTGAGCCCGAGCACTCAGCGCCTGGGCGGTCTTGAAGGTGGCGTCGGCCCGTTGCGCACTTTCAACGGAGACAGCGTTGCTGCCGACCAGGCGTTTGTAGCGTGCATTGTCGTCCCGCGAGCGGGCCGTTTCAGCGCCGGTGGCATCGATTCCTGCGCGGGCCTGACCGATCACTGCGTGTTGCAGTTGTTCGGTGGCGTCGAGGTTGGCCAACAAGGCCTCTTGCGCGGCCACCGCGCCTTCGGCCTTGGCCAGGTTGGCGCGGTAGTCACGGGAATCGAGGCGGATCAACACATCGCCGGCCTTCACTTTCTGATTGTCGCTGACCAGCACTTCTTCGATGTAACCCGCGACCTTCGGCCCGATCACCGTCACGTCGCCGCCAATGTAGGCGTCGTCGGTTTCTTCGATGAAACGCCCGGCAGTCCACCAATGGGCGGCGTAAAAGCCTGCACATACCAGGGCCGCAATGGCCAGCGTCAGCAGGATCAGGCGCTTGAGCAGGGGAGGCTTGGGCGTGCTCACCGCAACGGCAACGTCGGGTTCAAGGCTGGGCATGCTGGTCATGGAGGATTACCTGTGGGAATCGGCGTTTAATTACGTGCGTAATATGACGCATGTAATATTTGGTCGCAATTAATTTCTGCTGCCGATCGTCAGGTGCTTATTTTCGCCAGTGGCCAGGGGTGATGCCGGTCATGTTCCTGAAGAAGGCAATAAACGCACAGTCACTGGCAAAAACCCAGTGCGAAGGCGCTGTAACAGGAACTCGCAGAAAGCCCCTTGCCGGCGATGAGGCCTTTGGACTTGCATCGATCATGCAGCCGCCATCGCCGGCAAGCCGGCTCCTACAGTGGATCGGTGTGAACGTTGAGACTGGCGTTCACACAAAACCCTTGTAGGAGCCGGCTTGCTGGCGATGGGGCCTTTGGACTTGCATCGATCATGCGGACGCCATCGCCGGCAAGCCAGCTCCTACAGTGGATCGATGTGAACGTTGAAACTGGCGTTCACACAAAACCCTTGTAGGAGCCGGCTTGCCGGCGATGAGGCCCTTGGACTTGCATCGATCATGCGGACGCCATCGCCGGCAAGCCAGCTCCTACAGTGGATCGGTGTGAACGTTGAAACTGGCGTTCACACAAAACCCTTGTAGGAGCCAGCTTGCCGGCGATGGGGCCTTGGGATGTGCATCAATCATGCGGACGACATCGCCGGCAAGCCGGCTCCTACAGTGGATCGGTGTGAACGTTGAAACTGGCGTTCACGCAAAACCCTTGTAGGAGCCGGCTTGCCGGCGATGAGGCCCTTGGATGTGCATCGATCATGCGACCGCCATCGCCGGCAAGCCAGCTCCTACAGTGGATCGATGTGAACGTTGAAACTGGCGTTCACACAAAACCCTTGTAGGAGCCAGCTTGCCGGCGATGAGGCCCTTGGATGTGCATCGATCATGCGACCGTCATCGCCAGCAAGCCAGCTCCTACAGTGGATCGGTGTGAACGTTGAGGCTGGCGTTCACACAAAACCCTTGTAGGAGCCGGCTTGCCGGCGATGAGGCCCTTGGATTTGCATCGATCCTCAGGCCGTCATCGCCGGCAAGCCAGCTCCTACAGTGGATCGGTGTGAACGTTGAAACTGGCGTTCACGCAAAACCCTTGTAGGAGCCGGCTTGCCGGCGATGGGGCCTTTGGATTTGCATCGATCATGCGGATGTCATCGCCGGCAAGCCAGCTCCTACAGTGGATCGGTGTGAACGTTGAGGCTGGCGTTCACGCAAAACCCTTGTAGGAGCCGGCTTGCTGGCGATGGGGCCTTTGGATTTGCATCGATCATGCGGACGTCATCGCCGGCAAGCCAGCTCCTACAGTGGATCGGTGTGAACGTTGAAACTGGCGTTCACACAAACCCCCTGTAGGAGCCAGCTTGCTGGCGATGGGGCCTTTGGACTTGCATCGATCATGCGGCCGTCATCGCCGGCAAGCCGGCTCCTACAGGACTGCGTTAATCCTCGCGTTTGACGACCAAGGTGAGGATGTCGTAACTGGCGACCAGTTCACCCAGCTGGTTGGTGACTTCCACGTCCCACGCCACCACGCCCTGCGGAATGCCTTGCGGGCTCTTTTTGCCTTGATCGATTTTGCGTTTGCAGGTCAGGCGCGCCTGGATGGTGTCGCCGATGCCCACCGGGTTGATGAAGCGCAACGTATCCAGGCCGTAGTTGGCCAGCACCGGGCCCGGTGCCGGGGAGACGAACAGACCGGCCGCCGCCGACAGCACGAAGTAACCGTGGGCGATGCGTTTGCCGAACTGCGATTCCTTGGCGGCGATCTCGTCGAAGTGCATGTAGAAGTGATCGCCGGACAGGCAACCGAAGTTCACCAGATCGGCCTCGGTCACGGTGCGACGGTGGGTCAGCAGCGACTCGCCGATCTGCAGGTCCTGGAAGAACCGGCGGAACGGATGCACCTCGGTCTCGATGACCTTGGCGCCGCGCACGTATTCACCGGTGACGGCGGCGAGCATGGTCGGCGAGCCTTGCACGGCGGCGCGTTGCAGGTAGTGTTTTACCGCGCGCAGACCACCGAGCTCTTCACCGCCACCGGCACGACCCGGTCCGCCATGCTTGAGTTGTGGCAGGGGCGAGCCGTGGCCGGTGGATTCTGCGGCGGATTCGCGGTCCAGCACCAGCAAGCGACCGTGCCAGGCTGCCGCGACAGGAATGGCTTTGGCGGCGATCTGCGGATCCTTGGTGATCAGACTCGCCACCAGGCTGCCTTTGCCGCGCGCGGCCAGGACCAGTGCTTCGTCGAGGTCGTCGTAGGCCATCAGCGTGCTGACCGGGCCGAACGCTTCGATGTCGTGCGCGCCGCCTTCAGCGTGCGGGTCGCGGGCCTGCAACAGGGTCGGCGCGAAGAACGCACCCTGGCTGACGTTTTCGCCACGCGGTTCAAAACCGTCGCGAGCGCCGAACAGCAGGTCGCTGCTTTGCAACAGGCTTTCCAGACGCTCGGCGACGTCCTTTTGCTGATCGTGAGAGGCCAGTGCACCCATGCGCACGCCTTCCACCGACGGGTCGCCGACCACGACTTTCTTCAGGCGGTCGCGCAAACGGGTCGCGACGGCATCGATGTGTTTGGCCGGCACGATAGCGCGGCGGATGGCGGTGCATTTCTGCCCGGCCTTGGTGGTCATTTCCCGTGCGACTTCCTTGATGAACAGCTCGAACTCTTCGTCGTCCGGGGTCACGTCCGGGGCGAGGATCGCGCAGTTCAGCGAGTCAGCTTCGGCGTTAAACGGCACCGAGTTGCGGATCAGGTTCGGATTGACCCGCAACTTCGCGGCAGTGTCGGCGGAACCGGTGAACGTCACCACGTCCTGGCCTTGCAGACGGTCGAGCAAGTCACCGGTGCTGCCGATGATCAGTTGCAGGCTGCCCGCCGGCAGCAAGCCGGATTCGTCCATCAGCCGCACCACGGCTTCGGTCAGGTAGCTGGTGGCGCTGGCCGGTTTGACGATGCACGGCATGCCGGCGAGAAAGCTCGGCGCGAACTTTTCCAGCATGCCCCAGATCGGGAAGTTGAACGCATTGATGTGCACCGCCAGACCACCGCGCGGCACCAGAATGTGCGTGCCGGCGAAGGTGCCGAGCTTGCTCAGCTGCATCGCCGGGCCTTCGTGGACGATGTTGCCCGACGGCAGTTCCCGCGAGCCGAGGCTGGCGTAGGTGAACAGCGTGCTGTTGCCGCCCTCGATATCGATCCAGCTGTCGGCGCGGGTGGCGCCGCTGTGGTGGGAGATCGCGTAAAGCTGTTCCTTGCGCTCGCTCAGGTACAAGGCCAGTGCCTTGAGACGTTGCGCCCGTTGCTGGAAGTCCAGCGCCATCAAGCCGCTGATGCCTTGGCGACGACCGTGCTCGACGGCTTCGGCGAAGTCCGGACGTTCCTCGTGGGTGCGTGCAATCTCGTGGCCGTCGATGGCGCTGCGCAGCACCTGGGCACCGTGTTGGCCGATCCAGCGACCGGCGATGAAACTTTGCAGGGTAGGGGCGTGAGACATCACGATTCCTCCAGGTTGTGAAAGGTGTTGGCGCGGCGGTAACCGCGCCCTTCAGGGATTACCAAAGCGCCACGGTGTAACCGACGATCAGCCGGTTTTCATCGAGGGCGGTGTTCAGGCCATTGCCGGAGCGGAAGGTCACGTTGCGCCAGCGCAGGCTGACGTCCTTGAACACGCCGCTCTGGATGACGTAACTGATGTCGGTGTCGCGCTCGCGCTCACGGCCGTTGTCGACGGTGCCGGCCTTGACGTGGCGACCGTCGGTGTAGCGGGTCATGAAGGTCAGGCCGGGAATGCCTTGCGCCGCGAAGTCGTAGTCGTAACGCAACTGCCAGGAGTCCTCGTCGGCGCGGGTGTAGGTGTTGAAGGTCACCAGGTTGACCACGTACGGATCGCCGCCGTTGAGGAACGGAAAGGCACTGTCGCCGGACAACTGCTGGTACGTGGCGCTGACCTTGTGGGCACCGTGGGACACGGTGAACATGCTGTTGAAGTTGCGGTTGTCGATCCGTCCGGCGCGTTCGGCGCCGTCGCCTCGGCTGTCGAAATAGCGCAAGTCGCTGCGCAGATTGAAACCGTTGCCCAGCGGCTGGGTATGCACCAACCCGACAAACTGCTGGCGATAAATCTGATCGAGCTTGCCGTAGTAGTAGCTCAGGTTCAGTTGTGGACTGAACGCGTAGCTGCCGCCGGCAAAGTCGAAGTGATCACTGCTGGCGGCGGCGTAACCGATGTCATCGTTGCTGGAGGAATCCCGCAGGTTGGCCTTGGTCAGGCGCCCGGTATTCAGCGTCAGGCCATTGATTTCCTGGCTGGTCAGCAAGCCACCTTCGAACGTCGAACCGAGCAGGCGGGTGTCGTTGTAAGTCGCCACCGGCAGCAAGGGTTGCAGGGTGCCGAGCTTCAACACGCTTTTCGATACCCGCAGCTTGCCGGTCAGCCCCAGCTCGCTGAACTCGTCCGCCGGCTCATGGCTTTTCGGACCGAAAGGCAGCAGCCCGGTGCCACGGCGATCCGGGCTGGAGTCGAGTTTCAATCCCAGCTCCCCCAACGCATCGAGACCGAAGCCTAAAGTGCCGTCGGTGAACCCGGACTCGATGCGTGCAGTGAAACCCTGCGCCCATTCTTCAGCCTTGGATTGCGCCGCGTTGTCCTGACGGAAATCGCGATTGATGTAGTGGTTGCGCATTTCAATGCGGGCCTTGCTGTCGTCGATGAAGTCGGCCATGGCGCTGGGGGCGACCATGGGCAGGCTCAATACGGCGGCCAGCGAAAACAGTGATTCGTAGGGTGCAGAACGTGCGGGCTTCATTGTTTTTATTCCCTGCCATCAGTCGGTCGTGATTAGTGCTTGCTGGCGCCGGAGGCACCGATGCCGGTCATCGAACGGATGAACTGCGCCAGGTAGCGGCCGCGCTCAAGGGCCGCTCGCGGCGAGGTGTCGGTGACCGAAAACAGCCAGGCACTGAAAAACGCGAGGCTCATGGAAAACAGCGCCGGGTTGGAGTACGGGAACAGCGCCTTGTCGTGATGCAACACGTTGACCCACACCGCCGGGCTCAGCACCAGCAGGACAATCGCCGAGACCAGCCCCGTCAGGCTGCCGGTGACCGCGCCGCGAGTGGTCAGGCCTTTCCAGTACATCGAAAGGAACAGCACCGGGAAATTCACCGACGCGGCGATGGCCAGCACCAGGCCGGAAAGGAACGCAATGTTCTGCGATTCGAACAGCAGGCCGAGGATGATCGCCAGCACGCCGATGCACAGCGTGGCTATGCGCGAGACGCGGATTTCCTGCTGCTCGGTGGCCTGGCCCTTGCGCATCACGCAGGCATACAAATCGTGGGACACCGCCGAGGCGCCGGACAACGCCAACCCTGCAACCACCGCCAGAATGGTGGCGAACGCGACTGCCGAGATGAAGCCGAGGAACAGGTTGCCGCCCACGGCTTGTGCCAGGTGCACGGCGATCATGTTGCCGCCGCCGATGATCGCGCCGCTGGCATCGCGGAACGCAGGATCGGTGCCGACCATGACGATGGCGCCGAAGCCGACGATGATCAGCAGCAAGTAGAAGTAGCCGATGAAACCGGTGGCGTAGAACACGCTTTTACGCGCTTCCTTGGCATCGCTGACGGTGAAGAAACGCATCAGGATATGCGGCAGGCCGGCGGTGCCGAACATCATGCCCAGCCCTAGCGAGATCGCATCGATCGGGTTCGACAGCAAGCCACCGGGCGCCATGATCGCGCTGCCCTTGGCGTGCACGGCAGTGGCGCCGGCGAACATCGCTTCGGTGCTGAAACCGAAATGCTTGAGCACCATGAACGCCATGAACGTGGTGCCGAACAGCAGCATCACCGCTTTGATGATCTGCACCCACGTGGTGGCGAGCATGCCGCCGAAGGTCACGTAGAACACCATCAACACACCGACCAGCATCACCGCGTAGAGGTAGTCGATGCCGAACAGCAACTCGATCAATTTACCGGCACCGACCATCTGCGCCACCAGGTACATCAACGCGACAGTCAGGGTGCCGAAGGCCGAGGTCAGGCGCACCGGGGTTTGTTCCAGGCGATAAGAAACCACGTCGGCGAACGTATATTTACCGAGGTTGCGCAGGCGCTCAGCGATCAGGAACAGGATGATCGGCCAGCCCGCCAACACGCCCAGGGCGTAGAGCAAGCCGTCGTAGCCATTGAGAAACATCATCGCCGAGATGCCGAGGAAGGACGCCGCCGAGATCATGTCGCCGGCAATCGCCAGGCCGTTCTGGAAGCCAGTCATGCCACCGCCTGCGGTGTAGAAGTCGCTGGCGGAGCGGGTACGCAATGCGGCCCAGCGCGTGACGCCGAGGGTGAACAGCACGAACACCAGGAACATGCCGATGGCGTTCCAGTTCAATGGGCGGGACGCGCCGTCGGCGGCGACCGCGAAGTCGGTGACTGCTGCCAGCGGCAACAGGAACAACGCCAGGAGACGGCTCATCGGGCGCACTCCTGTTTCAGCTTTTCGTTGAGCGGATCAATCACGTTGTTGGCGCGATAGACGTAGAAACCGGTCAGCGCGAAGGCCAATACCACAATCACCACACCGACCAGCATGCCCACCGAGGTCACGCCGCCGCTCAAGGATTGGCCGAGGGTGGCGGGGGAGAACGCCACCAGCAACACGAAGCCGAAATAGATCACCAGCATGATCAGCGACAGCGACCAGTACAGGTTTTGTTTGCGACGAACCAGCTGGATGAAATCGGGGTGCTGGCGGATGAGTTCTACGTCTGTGGGTGTCATGGCACGCTCTCTGTTGTTGTTTTTGTTGTGGGGTGAAGCAGGTTCTCGGGGGCGCCCCGGTCCCTGTAGGAGCGAGGCTTGCCCGCGAAGAGGCCGGCAGATTCAACATTGATGTCGTCTGATGGTCAGTCTTCGCGGGCAAGCCTCGCTCCTACAGGTTCCGTGTTTGCCGGATAATCAGAGTTGGTCGAAATCCAGGATGACTTTGTCGCTGACCGGATACGCCTGGCACGACAGCACGTAACCGGCAGCCACTTCGTAGTCTTCCAGGGCGTGGTTGCTGTCCATTTCCACTTCGCCTTCGATGACCTTGCATTTGCACGTCGAGCACACGCCGGCCTTGCACGAGTAAGGCAATTCGGCGCCCTGGGCGTTGCCGGCATCGAGGATGCTCTGGCTGTTGCGCGGCAGGTCGAAGGCCAGCGCGCGGCCGTCGCTGATGACGGTGATCTGGCTGACCGCCGCATCCACCTGGCGCGCTGCCTCGCGGGCCTCGCGTTTTTGCTGGCTGCCAGCGGCGGCGAACAGTTCGAAATGGATGCGCTCCGGTGCCATGCCTTTGGCCTTGAGGCTGTCGCGCACGGTTTCGGTCATCTCCTGCGGGCCACAGATGAATGCCGCATCGAGGGCTTTGACATCGAGCCAGCGGGAGAACAGTTGCTCGCATTTCTCGGCGTTGATCCGGCCGTTGTACAGGTCGACATCCTGCTGCTCGCGGCTGAACACGAAGATCAGGTTCAGACGCTGCAAGTAGCGGTTTTTCAAATCTTCGAGCTGTTCACGGAACAGCGCGCCGGAACTTGAACGGTTGCCATAAAGCAGCGTGACGCGGCTGTGCGGTTCGGTTTGCAGGGTGGTCTTGATGATCGACAGGATCGGCGTGATGCCGCTGCCCGCCGCCACGGCCAGGTAATGACCGTGGCGTTGTGGGTCGAGCTCGACGCAGAAGTGCCCGGCCGGCGGCATCACTTCCAGGCTATGCCCGGCCTTGAGCTGCTCATTGGCGAATGCGGAGAAACGCCCGCCGGCCACACGCTTGATCGCGACGCGCAGTTCGCCGTCATTGACGCCGGTGCAGATCGAATACGAACGACGCACTTCTTCGCCATCCATCTGTGTGCGCATCACCAGGTGCTGGCCCTGGGTGAAGTGAAAACTGTCTTGCAGGTGCTGCGGAATATCGAAGGCGATGGACACCGCGTCACGGGTTTCGGCGCGCACGTCCTTGATGGTCAGGCTGTGAAATTTGCTCATTATTGTTCTCCAGCTGGGACGGCCGATCGCCGCTCAGATGCACTTGAAATAGTCGAACGGCTCGCGGCAATCGACGCAGCGGTACAACGCCTTGCACGCGGTGGAACCGAACTCGCTGAGCACTTCGGTGTGCGCACTGCCGCATTGCGGGCAGACGATCACCGGGCTTTCGCCGAGCAGGCTGCGTTTGCTGGTGCTGCCGTCGGGCGGTGCGATGCCATAAGCGCGCAGGCGTTCGCGGCCGATGTCGGTGATCCAGTCGGTGGTCCACGCCGGGGTCAATTTGCGTTCCAGTTGCGGTGCCCTGAAGCCGGCAAGCTCCAGCGCATCGCGGATGTCGCTTTCAATCACCTCGGTGGCGGGGCAGCCGGAGTAGGTCGGCGTGACCACCACGTGCAAGTGGCCGGCTTGCCAGTCGAGATCGCGCACGATGCCGAGGTCGACCACGCTGACCACCGGCACTTCCGGGTCCATGACCTGCGCCAGGGTCGCCCACGCGGCGGCCAAGTCGGTCGGTTGGGCCGGCCGGGCGCCGAGGTCGCTGGCGATCAGCTCACCAGGTTGCATCGGGGTACGCTCGTGGCAGGAATTGCATCTCCGCCAACAGGATGCCGAGGTGTTCGGTGTGCAGACCCTTGCGCGCATTCAGGTAGAAATAGCTCGGCGCGGCAGGCACGGGCAGGGTGGCGCTGGCGAAAATCTCGTTGACCCTGGCTTGCCACGCGGCGGCGACGGTGGCGATGTCCGGGGTGATGCCGGCTTCGCACAGACGCTGTTCGCTGTCATCGGCGGCGATCAGTTCCACGGTAAAGCGCCAGACCTCAGGGATCGCTGCGAGCATGCGCTTGTGGCTTTCCTCGGTGCCGTCGCCCAGACGCTCGACCCACTCGCTGGAGCGGCGCAGGTGATAGGTGACTTCCTTTACGGCTTTGGCAGCGATCCCGGCGATGCGCTCATCGCTGGACTGGCTCAGACCTTTAAGCACTTCCAGGTGCCAGGCGTCATACAGGAACTGCTTGAGGATGGTCACCGCGTAATCGCCGTTGGGTTGTTCCACCAGCAGCAGGTTGCGATAGGCGCGCTCATCGCGACGGAACGCCAGGTGATCGGCATCGCGATCGTCGCCCAGCAGTTCAGCGGCGTATTCCAGCCAGTTGCGCGCCTGGCCGACGAGGTCGAGGCCGACGTTCATCAGCGCCAGTTCTTCTTCCAGCGCAGGCGCCTTGCCGCACCATTGGCACAGGCGCTGGCCCTGGATCAGGGCGCTGTCGCCGAGGCGCAGCAGGTATTCGATCAGATCGGTGTTGTTATTCATGGTCGACCTCACATGTGCCCGACTTCGGCCGGCAGCTCGTAGAAGCTGGCATGGCGATAAACCTTGTCGTCCGACGGGTCGAACAGCGGGTCTTTTTCATCCGGCGACGAGGCGGTGATCAGTGCCGACGGCACGACCCACAGGCTCACGCCTTCGCTGCGACGGGTGTACAACTCACGCGCGTTCTCGATGGCCATGGTGGTGTCGGCGGCATGCACGCTGCCGACGTGCTTGTGGTTGAGGCCGTGCTTGCTGCGCACGAAGACTTCGAAAAGGGTCCATTCGGACATGGCGGTGTCTCCAGATCAGGTGGCCGAATCAGGCGGCGTTCTTGTTTTGTTTTTTGCGGGCGTGGGCAACTGCGGCTTCGCGGACCCAGGCGCCGTCTTCAATGGCTTTGCGGCGAGTGGCGACGCGTTCCTGGTTGCACGGGCCGTTGCCCTTGAGCACTTCGTAGAACTCGCTCCACTGGATTTCACCGAAGTCGTAATGGCCGCGTTCGGCGTTCCACTTCAGGTCCGGATCGGGGCAGGTGCAACCGAGCAATTCGAGTTGCGGGATGGTCTGGTCGATGAAGCGCTGGCGTAGTTCGTCGTTGCTCTGGCGTTTGATTTTCCAGGCCATGGACTGGGCGCTGTTCGGCGAGTGCTCGTCGCTCGGGCCGAACATCATCAGCGACGGCCACCACAGGCGGTTGATCGCGTCCTGGACCATGTCTTTTTGCGCCTGATTGCCGTGGCGCATCATGGTCAGAAGGATTTCGTAGCCTTGGCGCTGGTGGAAACTTTCTTCTTTGCAGATGCGCACCATGGCCCGGGAGTAGGGACCGTATGAGGTGCGTTGCAACACCACCTGATTGACGATCGCGGCGCCGTCAACCAGCCAGCCCACTGCGCCCATGTCGGCCCAGTTCAGGGTTGGGTAGTTGAAGATGCTCGAGTACTTGGCCTTGCCGCTGTGCAGCTTGGCGATTTCTTCGTCGCGGTCGGCGCCGAGGGTTTCCATGGCGCTGTACAGGTACAGGCCGTGGCCGGCTTCGTCCTGAATCTTGGCCATCAATTGCAGTTTGCGTTTGAGCGATGGTGCGCGGGTGACCCAGTTGCCTTCGGGCAGCATGCCGACGATTTCCGAGTGGGCGTGCTGCGAGATCTGCCGGATCAGGGTCTGGCGATAGGCATCAGGCATCCAGTTTTTCGCTTCGATCTTGATTTCTGAATCGATTTTTTCCTGGAAGGCGCGTTCCTGTTCGGACATTTCCGACAGGTCCTTGATGCGCTTAACGCCGGTTTCTACGAGCTGTGCGTACATTGGGGGGTCTCCCGCCTTGAATCTGATCGAGGGCATGGAGAACTTTATAAGCGATACAGAATTTAATATCAAACACAAAATATCGTGTCGTATGTTTTTTTGTATCGCTTTCGACGTACGGAGCAAGTCCGGTTTCTGGACAGTCTGATGGCGCCTTAGTAGCATCCGCCGCTTACCGACTGGGCGACTCGCCGTCGGTGACGGAATTTCAAGGAGTGGGCATGCAGGATTTCACCTTCGGTAAGGTCAGGATTCATTTTCACATCGAGCATGGGGTGGTGATCAGCAATACGCCGAGCCGTCGTGTGGTATGGATCAGAACGAAGGGAGGCGATGAGCTCCGTCTGGAATATGCTTTTGAAGATTTCCATTTACGCAAAGGTCATAAGGTTTACGTGATCTACGCCGGAAGTTCACACAAGGAAGACATGTACCCCGTGCTTCTGCGCAATCACAATCTTTCCCTCAGTTTCGACTTGGAATCGAGTGATTTTCTCTACCAGGAATTGATCCCGACTATGCGCGCCAACGGGTGGATTTTGGCGGTTCTGTTGATCCCGTGGCCCTTCATCTTTTTGCTGTCCGGCCAGTGGTGGGGAGGGATCGTGCTGCCGATGATCTATTTAATGACAGTGGGAAAGTTCGACGACAAGCGCAAAGCACGACTGGTGCCTGAGCTGGATAACCACATCTACATGCTGGACAGGCGCGCCACTGCCAGACGCGTCGTCACAAGAGCGCTCTCGCGTAATCTCTGACTCGTTCGTTGTGGTTCACATGACCCTGTAGGAGCTGGCTTGTCGGGTCGCCGCATCGCAGCGATGGTCGTCAACGATTACGCGTGCTGTCTGAATGAACGCGTCGTCCGGACGCTTTTCGCCGGCAAGCCGGCTCCTACAGGGAATCCCATACGCTTTTGATTTCCACCACTCATCAGGCCGAGCGTTAGCTCGCCTTCAGCTCTTGATCTGAGCGCCCCCTCGAGAGGCCGAGCGCAGGTTCTGCGCAGTGGGCAACCCGGCATGGATGCCGGGTTAGCCGCCCCCGGCCATGGATGGCCGATGGCGGCGGGCCCACGGAGCAGGACCGGAGCGAGGCACCGAACGACAGGGGCAAGAGCGCTTGGTTACTTGGCGCTTCTCCAAGTGACTCGCCGTAAGGGCGAAACCATTAGCGGCCGTTACCGCAGGAATGGATATGTACACCCTCATATAGCCATCGCCGGCAAGCCGGCTCCTACAAGGACCGTGTACATCCGCGAGAATCGGGCTGCCTATAAAGCCTTCGCGAGCAGGCTCGCTCCCACAGGATTCGTGCGCGCACACCAAAAAAAAGCCCCGCAAAAGCGGGGCTTAAAGGGTGCAGCAGTCATGCTTTCGGGCGTTTGTCCATTACGTGACAAGCCTTGCCCTCAGAGCGCTTGATCGAATGCAGAGGCTGCAAAACAATCCGCGAACTGATCCCGATATACGTCTTGATGTGCTTGCTCAACTCGCCACAAACAGCCCTCTGCTGCTCATCGCTCAAATGCTGGTGCTCAGCCTTCAACTCGACATGCACATCCACGCTGTCCAGGTTCCCGTTGCGATACAGATGAATCTCATAACACTCTGAAAGCTGTTTGATTTTCAGCACCTGCTCCTCGATCTGCGTCGGAAACACGTTAACCCCGCGAATGATCAACATGTCATCGCTACGCCCGGTGATCTTGTCGATCCGCCGCATCGGCCGCGCAGTGCCCGGCAGCAGGCGCGTCAGGTCGCGGGTGCGGTAGCGGATCATCGGCAAGGCTTCCTTGCTCAGGGACGTGAACACCAGTTCGCCCATCTGCCCGTCCGGCAGCACTTCACCGGTGACCGGGTCGATGATTTCCGGGTAGAAGTGGTCTTCCCAGATCGTCGGCCCGTCCTTGGTTTCGGCGCATTCCATGGCGACGCCCGGCCCCATGATTTCCGAGAGTCCGTAGATGTCCAGTGCGGTGATGCCCAAACGGTTCTCGATGGCGCTGCGCAGTTCGCCGGTCCACGGCTCGGCACCGAAGATGCCCAGGCGCAGGGCCAGTTTGTGCGGGTCGATGCCCTGGCGCTCGATTTCATCGGCGATGTTGAGCATGTACGACGGCGTGACCATGATGATGTCCGGCTGGAAATCCTTGATCAGTTGCACTTGCTTTTCAGTCTGGCCGCCGGACATCGGAATCACCGTGCAACCCAGGCGTTCGGCGCCGTAGTGCGCGCCGAGACCGCCGGTGAACAGGCCGTAGCCATAGGAAATGTGCACTTTGTCGCCACGTCGGCCACCGGCTGCGCGGATCGAGCGCGCGACCACGTTGGCCCAGGTGTCGATGTCGTTCTGCGTGTAACCGACGACGGTCGGTTTGCCAGTGGTGCCGCTGGATGCGTGCAGGCGCACCACGTCCTGCATCGGCACGGCAAACATGCCATAGGGGTAGTTGTCGCGCAGGTCGGATTTGGTGGTGAACGGAAACTTCGCCAGGTCTTCCAGGGACTTGATGTCATCCGGGTGCACGCCCAGTGCATCGAAACGCTGACGGTACAGCGGCACGTTTTTGTAGGCGTGGTTGAGGCTCCAGCGCAGGCGTTCCAGCTGGTGCTGACGGAGTTCGTCAATGCTGGCGGTTTCCAGCGGGTCCAGCACGGGATCAAGCACGGCTTTGGCAATTGGCATGTTCATAACTTCACTCGAATTATTTTTGTGTTTCAGCCCGGCCGCAGCCGGGCTTTGAGTGCATGCCCCAAGGATACCTCTAGGCTCCCCGGGAATCGCGATTCTTTAGTCGGACAAGCGCTCAATGATCAGCGCAATGCCCTGGCCGACGCCGATGCACATGGTGCACAACGCGTAGCGGCCCTGACGTTCTTCCAGTTCGTGCAGGGCGGTGGTCACCAGCCGTGCACCGCTCATGCCCAATGGGTGGCCGAGGGCGATGGCGCCGCCATTCGGGTTGACCCGCGGGTCGGTGTCGCTCAAACCCAGTTCACGCAACACCGCCAGGCCTTGCGCGGCGAAGGCTTCATTGAGTTCGATCACGTCCATGTCGGCGAGGCTCAGGTTGGCCAGTTCCAGCACTTTGCGCGTCGCTGGCACCGGGCCGATGCCCATGATGCGCGGCTCGACGCCGGCAGTGGCCATGGCCACAACCCGGCCGCGAGCCTTCAGGCCGTGGCGTTTGGCGACCGCCGGACTGGCCAGCAACAGCGCGCAAGCGCCGTCATTGACCCCGGAGGCATTGCCGGCGGTGACGCTGCCACCTTCGCGAAACGGCGTGCCGAGTTTCTGCAACTGCTCAAGCGTGGTGTCGCCGCGTGGGTGTTCGTCATGCTCGACGACTTTGGCCGGGCCTTTGCGCTGCGGGATTTCCACCGCGACGATTTCCTTGGCCAGACGCCCACTGGCCTGGGCCGCGCCGGCACGTTGCTGGCTGCGCAGGGCAAAGGCATCCTGGTCGGCGCGGGAGATGTTGAACTGCTCGGCGACGTTCTCGGCGGTTTCCGGCATCGAGTCGATGCCGTAGGTTTTTTTCATCAGCGGATTGACGAAGCGCCAGCCGATGGTGGTGTCGTAGACCTGCGCATCCCGGGAGAAGGCCTGTTCGGCCTTGCCCATGACCAACGGCGCGCGGGACATCGATTCGACGCCGCCGACCAGCATCAGCCCGGCTTCGCCGCAACGAATCGCCCGCGCTGCGGTGCCGATGGCATCCAGCCCGGAACCGCACAAGCGGTTGAGCGTGGTGCCCGGCACGCTGACCGGCAACCCGGCCAACAGCGCCGACATGCGCGCGACGTTGCGGTTGTCTTCGCCGGCCTGGTTGGCGCAGCCGTAGATCACATCATCCACGGCATTCCAGTTGACCTGCGGGTGGCGGCGCAGCAGTTCGCGCAACGGCACTGCACCGAGGTCGTCGGCGCGTACGCTGCTCAAGGCACCGGCGTAGCGGCCGATCGGGGTCCGCACGGCGTCGATGATCAAGGCGTCATTCATTCGGGGTCTCCTGCGCGAGCACAGCGCCGCGCACTTTGTAGGATTTGCCATGGAACAGCGCGATCAGCTGGCCCAGTTGGTTTTCAATCCGCACGTCGTAGTTGCCGGTGCGACCGGAGCGGCTCTGCTCGGTGCAATCGGCGGTCAAGGTGTCGCCCAGGCGTGCCGGGGCGATGTAGTCGATGCTGCAACCGATGGCCACGGTGGCTTCGTTGTAGCTGTTGCAGGCAAAGGCAAACGCCGAGTCGGCGAGGGCGAACAGGTAACCGCCGTGGCAAGTGCCGTGGCCCTGAATCATGTCGGCGCGCACGCTCATGCCGACGCGGGCGCAGCCCGGTGCCGCCGAGAGCAGACGCATGCCCATGGCCTGGCTCGCGGCGTCGCGCTTGAACATCGTTTGTGCGCAGTTGCTGGCCAGGTTCATTGCTTCGTGATTAGTCATGGAACGTCCTCCCTTCAGCGACGCGGCGGCGCAACAGCAGCGACGGTCGATAGCGTTGTTCGCCGTAGCTCGTTTGCAGGTTTTCCAGCACGTTGAGGATGTGCGCAAGGCCAATGGCGTCGGCCCAGGCCAGCGGGCCTTGCGGGTAATTGACCCCGGCGCGCATCGCCAGATCGATGTCGGCGGCCGAGGCCACGCCTTGCAGCACGGCGTCGGCGGCTTCGTTGGCGAGCATCGCCACCGTGCGCAACACCGCGAGTGCGGGGCTGTCGCTGAGTTGGCTGACGGTGAATCCAGCGCGTTGCAGCAGTGCGACGCCGTGTTCGAGTGCCGAAGGGGTGATGTCTGCCGAGCAACTGATGGCGATGCGGCTGGCCTTGCCGTAGTCGAAGGCCAGGTCCAGCAGGATCAGATTGCGCAGCCCGTCTTCTTTCGCCCGCTGACAGGCCATGCGCCCGTCGCTAAGCGCCAGCACGGCATCGCCGACTTTCAACAGGCCTTGGCCATCGCGCTGAATGACGTTGATCTGATGTTCGCGCAGGCGCGCAATCAACGCGTTGGCGATGCCGAGATCACCTTCCACGACGCAGGTTTCAACCGGGTGATCGCTGCTGATAGAGGTCGGCTGTGGTCGCGAGGCATCCTCGCCATAACGGTAGAAACCATGGCCGCTTTTGCGACCCAGGCGCCCGGCGTCGACCAATTCCTTCTGAATCAGCGAAGGCAGAAAACGTGTGTCACCGTAATAGGCATCAAACACCGAACAGGTCACGGCATAGTTGACGTCATGGCCGATCAGGTCGGTCAGTTCGAAGGCGCCCATCGCAAAACCACCGGCCTCGCGCATCAGCGCATCCAGCGTCGGGCAATCCGCCGCGCCTTCCTGCAGCAGGCGCAGGCTTTCGGCGTAGAACGGACGGGCGACGCGGTTGACGATAAAGCCTGGCGTAGAGCGGGTGTGTACGGGTTTTTTGCCCCAGGCTTTGGCGGTGTCGTACAGGCACTCGGCCAATGCCGGATCGCTGGCCAGCCCGGAAACGATTTCCACCAGCGCCATGACCGGCGCCGGGTTGAAGAAGTGCAAGCCGAGCAAGCGTTGCGGATGGTTCAGCTGCGCGGCGATGCTGGTGATCGACAGCGACGAGGTGTTGCTCGCCAGAATGCAGTGCTCACCACAGATGCCTTCCAGCTGGCGGAAGAGCGCGCGTTTGACCTCAAGGTTTTCGACGATGGCTTCGATGATCAACTCGCACTCGGCCAGCGCTTCGATGGCTTCCACGGCGTGCAGGCGCGCAATCGTTGCGCTGCGCGACTCGGCGGACAGTTTGCCGTTCTCGACCCGTTTGCCCAGTTGTCGATCAATGCCTTCAATGGCCTGGGCCGCAGCGCCGGGGCGATTGTCCAGCAGCAACACCGGATGACCGGCCTGCGCCGCGACCTGGGCAATGCCTGCGCCCATGGCCCCGGCGCCGATCACCGCGATGCGCGCGTTAGTGTTCAGTGCGGTCATGACTCAGCGCCCCTTGAAGCTTGGGCTGCGTTTTTCCATGAAAGCGCTGACGCCTTCACGGTAATCCTCGCTGCGCCCGGCCAGGCGTTGCAGGTCTTTTTCCAGCTCCAGTTGTTCGTCGAAGGTGTTGCTCAGGCTGGCGTTGAGGCTGCGCTTGATCAGCGCCAGGCCGTACGTCGGTTGCGTGGCCAGATGGCGGGCGAGGGTCAGGGCTTCATTGCGCAATTCGGCGTCATCCACCACGCGGTAGATCAGCCCCCATTGCTCGGCTTGCTCGGCGCTCAGGCGATTACCGAGCAAGGCCAGCGCCTTGGCGCGGGCCATGCCGACCAGGCGCGGCAAGGTCCAGGTGCCGCCGGAATCCGGGATCAAACCGATCTTGCAGAAGGCCTGGATGAAGCTCGCCGAACGCGCTGCCAATACCAGGTCGCAAGCCAGTGGAATGTTGGCGCCAGCGCCGGCCGCCACGCCGTTGACCGCGCAGATCACCGGCAGCGGCAGGTCGCGCAATTGGCGGATCAGCGGGTTGTAGAACTTCTCGATGGACTCACCCAGATCCGGCACGGCGCTGCCCGGCGCGACATTGCGGTCGCTGAGGTCTTGCCCGGCGCAGAAACCGCGACCTTCACCGGTCAGCAGCAGTACGCGCACGTCCGGGTTCTGCCGAACCTGCTTGAGCGCTTCCTTCACTTCGCCGTGCATCTGCGTGTTGAAGCTGTTGAGTTGGTCCGGGCGATTGAGGCTCAGCAGGGCAACGCCGGCCTCGATGGAAAACAGGATGTGTTCGAAGTTCATGGTCTTGGCGTTCTCTGGGAGGTCGTTCGAATTCGTTATCGATGGCCGGATTACTGGCCAGTGAAGGTCGGCGTGCGCTTTTGCTGAAAGGCCGCTATGCCTTCGTCGCGGTCGCGGGTGCCGGCCAGCACGGTGAAGGCGTGGCGCTCGAAACGCAGGCCGCTGGCGAGGTCGGTGTCCATCGCCTTGAGCAGCGCTTCCTTGGCCAGGCGCACCGCCAGCGGTGCTTTCGTGGCAATGCTGCGGGCGATCTGCAGTGCACGCTCGACGGTGAATTCCGGTTGGGTGACTTCGCTGACCAGCCCGGCGCGCTGGGCCTGGCGGGCGTCGATCGGCTCACCGGTCAGGACCATCTGCATGGCCATGGATTTGCCGACGGCGCGCAGCAAACGTTGAGTGCCGCCGGCACCGGGCATGATCCCGAGGTTGATTTCCGGCTGGCCGAAACGTGCGTCCTCGCCGGCGATGATGATGTCGGCGTGCATCGCCAGTTCGCAGCCACCGCCGAGGGCGAAGCCGTTGACGGCGGCGATCAGCGGTTTGTTGAAGCGGGTGATGGTTTGCCACGACGCCTGGCGCGGGTCGTCGAGGATGCC
This sequence comes from Pseudomonas sp. BF-RE-21, assembly GCF_019947305.1. NCBI lineage: Bacteria > Pseudomonadati > Pseudomonadota > Gammaproteobacteria > Pseudomonadales > Pseudomonadaceae > Pseudomonas > Pseudomonas sp. BF-RE-21. The sequence continues at coordinate 108,795 of NZ_JAGYGF010000017.1, forward strand.
GACCAGATTGCGCTCGGCCATTTCCTTGATGTCGGCACCGGCCGCGAAGGCTTTGCGGCTACCGGTCAGGACCACGACGCGAGTCTCGGCATCGGCTTGCGCGGCCGTCAGTTCGTCCGCCAGTTCACCCAGCAATTGGGTGGTCAGGGCATTCAGCGCTTGCGGACGCTGCAAGGTAATCAGGCGGACGCCCGGTTCGAGGAATTCGACAGCAAGGGTTAGAGGCATGGCGGATGCCCTCACGGTGCACGCTCGGCTGTAATGCCGGCTCATTATTGGATCGGCGCGTAGGCCGGTTTTGCCGGAGTATACCTATAACGTGATACGTAAATGCAATACAAAAATAGATTTAATGTGTCCTATCGTCGGGTTTGTGGTTTTATGGTTGTGGTTTGAATGGCTTTGATCAAGCGCTGGATGCGCCTGTTTTATTGGTTTTAGCCGGGGTTTTGTCGTCTAAATAGACGCGGCGGGCCAGTGGCTTTGTAAGTGATACGGTTTTTGTGCTTTGTTAATGTAAAAGTGATGTGATACAAAATGAGTCTACATCGGCATCGCTTTGTGAATGCTCTAATAAGGAAACGCCCCATGACTTGCTACAGCCTCGATGGCCTGACTCCGGTGGTTGACCCCAGCGCTTACGTTCATCCGTCCGCCGTGCTGATCGGCGACGTGATCATCGGTCCCCATTGCTACGTCGGTCCGCTGGCGAGTCTGCGTGGTGACTTCGGCCGGATCGTGCTGGAGGAGGGCGCCAATCTGCAGGACACCTGCGTGATGCACGGTTTCCCGGACAGCGACACCGTGGTCGAGCGCAACGGCCACATCGGCCATGGCGCGGTGTTGCACGGCTGCCGGATTGGTGCCGACGCGTTGGTGGGGATGAATGCGGTGGTGATGGATAATGCGCGCATCGGTGCTCGCTCATTCGTCTCGGCGGCGGCCTTCGTCAAGGCCGGTTTCGAAGGCCCCGAGCAGTCGCTGATCATGGGCGCGCCGGCCAGCGTCAAGCGCAGCCTCAGCGATGAAGAGGTGTCGTGGAAGCAGGCGGGCACTCGCGAGTATCAGCAACTGGCCAAGCGTTGCCTTGAGCAGATGCAAGTCTGCGAGCCGCTGACCGAACCGGAGCCCGACCGCCCGCGTATCAGCGACAGCGGCCTGCGGCCAAAAGGCAGTTCTTCATGAACACGCAACCCCCTGTAGGAGCCAGCTTGCTGGCGATGGCGGTATATCAGAAACATTAATGTCGACTGATACTCCGCCATCGCCAGCAAGCTGGCTCCTACAGGATTTGCAATTAACCGGCGGACATTCGGTATATTCCTTTTCTTTTTTCAGCTCGGTACGCCCATGTCGTCCCTGACACCCTTGAACCATCTGATTACCCGCTTCCAGGAGCAGACGCCGATCCGCGCCAGTTCCTTGATCATCACGCTGTACGGGGATGCCATCGAACCCCACGGCGGCACGGTGTGGCTGGGCAGCCTGATTCAGTTGCTCGAGCCCATCGGCATCAATGAACGGCTGATCCGCACCTCGATTTTTCGCCTGACCAAGGAAGGCTGGCTGACCGCCGAAAAAGTCGGGCGTCGCAGCTACTACAGCCTGACCGGCGCCGGCCGTCGGCGTTTCGACAAAGCTTTCAAGCGGGTCTACAGCTCCACCGTTCCGGCCTGGGACGGTTCGTGGTGCCTGGTGATGCTCACGCAACTGACCCAGGACAAGCGCAAACAAGTGCGCGAAGAACTGGAGTGGCAAGGTTTTGGTGCGATCTCGCCCGCCGTGCTGGCCTGCCCGCGCAGTGATCGGGCCGACGTCAACGCGACCTTGCTCGACCTGGGTGCCCAGGAAGACACCATCGTCTTCGAAACCACCGCACAAGACGTGCTTGCCTCAAAGGCCCTGCGTTTGCAGGTGCGCGAGAGCTGGAACATCGAGGAGCTGGCGGCCCATTACAGCGAGTTCATCCAACTGTTCCGACCGCTCTGGCAAGCGCTTCGCGAGCAGGAAAACCTGCAACCGTCGGACTGCTTCCTGGCACGGGTCCTGCTTATTCACGAGTACCGCAAACTGCTGCTGCGTGACCCGCAATTGCCGGACGAGTTGTTGCCCGGCGATTGGGAAGGACGCGCCGCCCGCCAGTTGTGCCGCAACATTTACCGGCTGATCTACGCCAAGGCCGAAGAGTGGTTGAACACTGCACTGGAAACCGCCGATGGTCCGTTGCCGGACGTGGGCGAAAGCTTTTATCGGCGCTTTGGCGGGCTTAAATAACCCGTCTGTTTGCGTAGGAGCGGCACTGTTCAGGAGAACCCGTGGATTGGCGTAGATAATAAAAACAAGCCTGCGTGAGGCCCGACATGATTTCTTCAATTGCACAGCGCCGTGATGGCTTCGATCAGTGGATTCATCAGATCAACCAGATCTGTGGCGCCTTCAATGCGCAACCTCTGGGTGATGAGTTTGCCGGACAGATCCGCGAGCACCAGGACGGCGCGCTGAAGCTCAGTTTTGTCGATGCCCGCCAGGCACGGCTGTACCGCACGCCTCACGAAGTGGCGGCGGGCGAGGACGGTAAATACTTTGCGGTGTTTCAGCTCGATGGCAGCGCCGGCATGGCTCAGGGCGACAGCAAGGTGTTGCTGTCGGCCGGGGATATCACGCTGATCGACGCCTCGCGCCCCAGCGACTTTACCTACAGTGAAAACTCCCGGCAGCTGTCATTGATTCTGCCGTCGCAACTGGTCGAGCAAACCCTGCGCTTCAATCCGGTCCAGTGCGGTCACCGGATCGCCGCGACATCCCCCATCGCGATGCTCTCGCACCGCCTGATTCTGGACGCCACGCACCAGCAATGCCTGAGTCGGGCAGAAAGCGAAGCGACGCTGGAGGCGATTGTCAGCCTGCTGCGCCCGGCCATCAGCCACAGCGAAGCATGCGCGGACGTGCATGAGCGCCTCTTTCGCAAGACCCTGGGCTTCATCGATGAGCACATCCGCTCGGAAGACCTCTGCCCCGAATGGCTGGCGCGCGAGGTGGGAATGTCGACGCGTGGTTTGTACCGGATGTTTGCCAAGAAGGGATTGGTGGTGGCGCGGTACATCAAGAATCGGCGGCTGGATTTGTGCGCGGAGTCCCTGCGCCAAACGCGTACCGAGCAGAAGTTGTCGGTGCTGGGGTATTCGTGGGGCTTTTCTGATTCGAGCTACTTCTCCACCGCGTTCAAATCGCGCTTCGGCATTTCGCCCGGTGAGTACCGCAAAAAACACGCCTGACCGAATTGCTTTTGTAGGAGCCCGGCTTGCCGGCGATGGCGGCTATGA
>NZ_JAGYGF010000018.1:0-104443 GCF_019947305.1 Pseudomonas sp. BF-RE-21
GGGATCGGTGTACATGTCCGGAATGGGTGAGCGCAGCAGAGAAGGACAACGCGTCCCCCCAAAGAGCCAGGTCGGCTTTCAGGCCGCCTCGGCGGCTGTGGCGGTAGTCGCCCCCTCGAGAGGCCGAGCGCAGGTTCTGCGCAGTGGGCAACCCGGCATGGATGCCGGGTTAGCCGCCCCCGGCCAGGGATGGCCGATGGCGGCGGGCCCACGGAGCAGGACCGGAGCGAGGGCATGCCGAGCCACAGCGAGGCACCGAACGAAAGGGGCAAGAGCGCTTGGTTACTTGGCGCTTCTCCAAGTGACTCGCCGTAAGGGCGAAACCGATAGAAGCCGTAACCCCACGAATGGATATGTACTCCGAACCAAAAAACAACAGCATCCCCCCCAACCATCACGGTTTATCCGACAAATCCTGAAATAACCCCCTACCCTGCTTGCGCGGCCACCTCCTGCTCTCTAACGTAGCGCCTTTACTGACGCTACCCCCCCGCAGGAGCTTTGCCATGGCCTCGCCAGCCCTCACACATTTTCTTCCCCGGTTCGGCGTTGCCGCAGCAGTGGCCGGTGTTTTGAGCCTGTCCGGTTGTCAGACCTGGAACGCCCAAGACACGCTCCCGCCCACCACCGGCGTGCAGCCGCTCAAAGGTCTGGCGCAAAACGTTTCGGTGCGCCGCAACGCCATGGGCGTGCCGTTGATCGAAAGCAGCAGCTTCCACGACGCGCTGTTCACCCTCGGCTATGTACACGCGAGCGACCGCATCACGCAGATGGTCACCCTGCGCCTGCTGGCCGAAGGCCGGTTGTCGGAGATGTCCGGTTCGGACCTGCTGGACGCCGACCGCTACATGCGCGCCGTCAACCTGAAGAAAAGCGCCGGCGAGTTGTACAAGGCCTCTTCGCCGCGCCTCAAACGCTTCTTCGAAGTCTATGCGCGCGGGGTCAACGCCTACCTGTTCCGCTACCGCGACAAGTTGCCGGCCGATCTCACCGCCACCGGCTACAAGCCCGAATACTGGAAACCGGAAGATTCGGCGCTGATTTTCTGCCTGCTGAATTTCAGCCAATCGGCGAACCTGCCCGAGGAAATCTCCTCGCTGGTGCTGGCCCAATCGGTCACCACCGACAAGCTCCCGTGGCTGACACCGTCCGCCCCCGACGAAAAACTGCCGGTGGCCGAAGCCGAAAAACTTCAGGGTCTCAAGCTCAACGGGGCGATTCCAGGTCTCGCCGAAACCAGCAAAGCCACCGGCCAACTGTCCGACCTGAATCTGCTGGGCGCCACATCATCGAACAACTGGGCGATTGCCCCGCAACGCAGTCGCAGCGGCAAAAGCCTGCTGGCCAGCGACAGCCATGGGCCGCTGGGCGTGCCGTCGCTGTTCAGTTACGTGCAGATTCGTGCGCCGAAATACCAGGCGTCCGGCGTGACCATCGCCGGTTTACCGATGGTGCTGGGCGGTTTCAACGGCAAAGTGGCGTGGAGCATGACCTCGGTCATGGGCGACAACCAGGACCTGTTCCTGGAAAAAATCCAACGCCAGGGCAACGGTCTTTCCTACGAAGTCGGCGGCAAATGGCAGCCGGTTATCGTTCGCAACGAAACCTATTTCGTCAAAGGCCAGCGGCCGATTCGCGAAGCGGTGTACGAAACGCGCCACGGGCCGCTGCTCAACAGCGCCAAAGGCACGGCGCTGGGCAACGGTTTGGGCCTGGCGTTGCAGACACCGAACTTCACCGATGACAAATCCCTGGACGCGTTTTTCGACCTGTCTCGCGCACAAACCGTGGAGAAAGCCTCGGACGCCAGCCGTGAAATCCGTGCGATCACGCTGAACCTGGTCTTTGCCGACGCCAGCAATATTGGCTGGCAAGTCACCGGTCGTTACCCGAACCGCCGCGAAGGCGAAGGCCTGCTGCCATCGCCGGGCTGGGAAGGTCGTTATGACTGGGACGGTTACGCCGACGCGATGCTGCACCCGTACGATCAAGACCCGGCGCAAGGCTGGCTCGGCACCGCCAACCAGCGGGTCATTCCCCATGGTTACGGCATGCAGCTGTCCAATTCGTGGTCGGCACCAGAGCGTGGCGAGCGCATGGCCGAACTGGCCGGCGTGGGCAAACACGACACACGCAGTGTGATCGCCATGCAATACGATCAGACCACCACGTTCGCCGCCAAACTGAAAAAGATGTTTGCAGCGCCGGGCATGGCCAAGCCGCTCAAGCAGGCCATTGAAGCCCTGCCGGTAGCCGATCGCGGCAAGGCGAACGAAGCGTTTACCCGCCTGATGGCGTTCGACGGCAAACTCGCCGCGACCTCCGCCGATGCAGCGATTTACGAGCTGTTCCTGCAGGAAAGCGCCAAGCAAACCTTCCTCGACGAACTGGGCCCGGAAAGCAGTCCAGCGTGGAAAGCCTTTATCGCCAACGGCAAGTTGTCCTACGCGGCGCAGGCCGATCATCTGTTGGGGCGTGAAGACAGCCCGTTCTGGGATGACGCACGCACGCCGCAGAAAGAAGACAAACCGGCGATTCTCGCCCGCAGCCTCGCGGCGGCCATCACCGCAGGCGACAGTCAGTTGGGCGGCGATCACAAAGCCTGGCAGTGGGGCAAACTGCACCGCTATGAATGGAAGAACGCCAGTGGCCAGACCGTACGCGGTCCGCTCGCGGCCGGCGGCGATCACACCACGTTGAACACGGCGGCGTTCGCCTGGGGCCAGGACTTCAACACCACGCTGGCACCGGCCATGCGCTTCATCGTCGATTTCGGCCAGGCCGAACCGTTGATGGGCCAGAACGGCACCGGCCAGTCGGGTAACCCGGCCAGCCCGAATTACCTCGACAGCGTTGATCCGTGGTTGAAGGGGCAATACGTGAGTCTGCCGATGCAGCCGCAAAACTTCGACAAGGTCTACGGGACCAAGCGGTTGACGCTGACACCCGGCAAATAACGCAATCCCCCTGTAGGAGCTGGCTTGCCAGCGATGGTCGTTAACGATTACGCGCACTGCCTGGTTAAACGCGGTGCATGTGAGTCCATCGCCAGCAAGCCGGCTCCTACAGGGAGCGTCGTTTTCCTGTGAAGTTTCGATAGAACTTCTGACCTCGCCCAAACCTCATAGCTAACAAGTCCCTCCATTTTGGTAACAACATGGATCTTGTTATCGCGCGTCCCGAAGGTTTGTACTGCCCGGCCGGGGATTTCTATATCGACCCGTGGCGGCCAGTCGAACGTTCGGTCATCACTCACGCCCACGGCGATCATGCCCGAGGTGGCAACCAGCATTATCTGGCAGCTACGCCCGGCGAAGGCATCCTGCGCGCGCGACTGGGCCAGGACATCAATCTGCAAACCCTGGCCTATGGCGAGCGGTTGCTGCATCACGGCGTCACCCTGAGCTTCCACCCTGCCGGCCATGTGCTCGGTTCGGCGCAGGTGCGCCTGGAATATGGTGGCGAAGTCTGGGTCGCCTCCGGGGATTACAAAATCGAACCCGACGGCACCTGTGCGCCGTTCGAACCGGTGCGCTGCCACACCTTCATCACCGAATCGACCTTTGGCCTGCCAATCTATCGCTGGCCGCCTCAGGCGCAGGTGTTTGCCGAAATCAATCAGTGGTGGCAAGCCAATGCCGCCGAAGACAAGACCAGCGTGCTGTTCTGCTATGCCTTCGGCAAGGCACAGCGGATTCTCCACGGTATCGACGCGCGCCTCGGCCCCATTCTGGTGCACGGCGCTGTCGAGCCGCTCAACCGGGTGTATCGAGAAAGCGGCGTTTACCTGCCACCAACGATCCACGCTGGCGAGGTGAAAAAGAGCGACCCGATGATGCGCAAGGCGCTGGTCCTGGCCCCGCCCTCGGCGGGCGGCAGCAGCTGGATGCGGCGCTTCGGCGATTACAGCGATGGCTTCGCCAGTGGCTGGATGCGCTTGCGTGGCACGCGTCGGCGACGGGGAGTGGACCGGGGTTTTGTACTGTCGGACCACGCCGACTGGCCAGGCCTGCTCTGGGCAATCGAACAGACCGGTGCCGAGCGCGTGATGGTCACCCACGGTTCGGTCGCGGTCCTGGTGCGCCATTTGCGCGAACAAGGTCTCGACGCCCAGGAGTTCACCACCGAGTACGGCGACGACGAGGAAGACATCACCGACACCGAACCGCAAAGCGCCGAGGTGCTGCCGTGAAGGCCTTTGCCCGGTTGTACGCCGAGCTCGACGCGACAACGTCCAGCAATGCCAAACTGGCGGCGATGCAACATTACTTCGCTCAGGCCGCCCCGGAAGACGCCGCCTGGGCGGTGTACTTTTTGTCCGGCGGGCGACCTCGGCAACTGGTGCCGGTGCGTATCCTGCGTGAACTCGCCGAGGCGTATTCCGGCCTGTCACCGTGGTTGTTCGAAGAGAGTTATCAGGCGGTGGGCGACCTGGCGGAAACCATCTCGCTGGTGCTGCCCGAAGCGCCCCACAGTTCCACCGACGGTTTGGCGGTGTGGATCGAAGACAAACTGCTGCCCTTGCGCGGCGAATCTCCCGACGTGCTCGCCCAGCGATTGCCCGAACTCTGGTCGCAACTGGACCGCCCCGGCCTGATGCTCTGCATCAAACTGATCACCGGCAGTTTCCGCGTCGGCGTCTCCAAGTTGCTGGTGACCCGCGCCCTGGCAGCGATGGCGCGGCTCGACAGCAAACGCGTGGCCCAGCGACTGGTGGGTTACACCGACCTCTCCAGCCGTCCCAGCGCAGCCAGTTACCTGAAACTGATCGCCGCCGAGTCGGCCGATGAACACTCACAACGGGGCGGCCAGCCGTATCCGTTTTTTCTCGCTCACGCGTTGTCGCAGCCGGTGGAGCAATTCGAAACCCTGCTCGGCCCCGCCAGCAACTGGCAAGTGGAATGGAAGTGGGACGGCATCCGCGCCCAAGTGGTCAAGCGCGATGGACGACTGTGGATCTGGTCGCGCGGCGAAGAATTGGTCACCGAGCGGTTTCCCGAATTTGACAGTCTGGTTCACGGCCTGCCGGACGGTACGGTGATCGACGGCGAGATCGTTGCGTGGAAAACCGCACCACCGAGCACCGAAGATGCCTTCGATCCACTGGCGCCGAACCTACCGGCGGTGCAACCGTTCGCCCTGCTGCAACAGCGGATCGGCCGCAAGACCCTGGGCAAGAAAATCCTCGATGAAGTGCCGGTGGTTGTACTGGCCTTCGACTTGCTGGAATGGCAAGGCGCAGACTGGCGCAACCAGCCTCAAGCCAGGCGGCGCACCCAACTGGAACAGGTCATCACCCAGTGCAACAACCCGGTGTTACTGCCCTCCCCGGTGTTGACCGGCAAAGACTGGCCCGACCTCGCCCACCAACGCGAAGCCTCCCGCAGCCTCGGCGTCGAAGGCATGATGCTCAAGGCCCGGGATGCGCTGTATGGCGTCGGCCGGACCAAGGACATGGGCGTTTGGTGGAAGTGGAAAGTCGACCCGTTCAGCATCGACGCCGTGTTGATTTACGCACAACGCGGCCATGGTCGCCGAGCCAGTCTGTACAGCGATTACACGTTCGCGGTGTGGGACAGCCCGCCCGGTGCCAGCGAGCGCACGCTGGTGCCATTCGCCAAGGCGTATTCAGGCCTCACCGACGAGGAAATGCGCCAGGTCGACAGCATCGTGCGCAAGACCACGGTGGAGACATTCGGTCCGGTGAGCAGTGTAAAACCGAGCCTGGTGTTTGAATTGGGGTTTGAGGGGATCGCCTTGTCCAAGCGCCACAAGAGCGGGATTGCGGTGCGGTTTCCGCGGATGTTGCGATGGCGCAAAGACAAGAGCGTTGACGAGGCTGACAATCTCGCCACCCTGCAGAATTTACTCGGCTGAACGCACCCCCTGTAGGAGCCAGCTTGCTGGCGATGGACGTCAACGATGACGCGTTTCTGCTGGATAAATGCGGCGCTTTCAAATTCTTCGCTGGCAAGCCAGCTCCTACAAAAAGCAGGACCGTGCGCTCAATGACGGTGCAGCTATTTCCCGGCGCCCGTTTTCGTGCATAAATCCCGTCCAGCCATTTCTTGAATCACCTTTTAAAACGCTTGTTCGGGACTCTGGTTCGGAAATTGCTACTTTCAATAGGTCTTACGCTTTCCAGTAACAATAATTCTGCGCCACAAGCGCTCATATTGGTTCTTAGGGATTGAATAATGAAAAAAGCATTGCTGACCCTTTCTGCACTGGCGTTGTGCATGGCTGCCGGCTCCGCGCTGGCCAAGGAATACAAAGAACTGCGTTTTGGCGTTGACCCTTCCTACGCACCGTTCGAGTCGAAAGCGGCCGACGGTAGCCTGGTGGGCTTTGATATCGATCTGGGCAATGCCATCTGTGCCGAGCTGAAGGTCAAGTGCAAATGGGTCGAAAGCGATTTCGACGGCATGATTCCGGGCCTGAAGGCCAACAAATTCGACGGTGTGATCTCTTCGATGACCGTCACCCCGGCCCGCGAAAAAGTCATCGACTTCTCCAGCGAGCTGTTCTCCGGCCCAACCGCTTATGTGTTCAAGAAAGGTTCCGGCCTGACCGAAGACGTCGCGTCCCTGAAAGGCAAGACCGTAGGCTACGAGCAAGGCACCATCCAGGAAGCCTATGCCAAGGCCGTGCTGGACAAGGCTGGCGTGAAAACCCAGGCCTATCAGAACCAGGATCAGGTGTATTCGGACCTGATGTCCGGTCGCCTCGATGCCGCGATCCAGGACATGTTGCAAGCCGAACTGGGCTTTTTGAAGTCGCCAAAGGGCGAAGGCTACGAAGTCAGCAAGCCGGTTGACAGCGAATTGCTGCCAGCCAAAACAGCTATCGGTATCTCTAAAGGTAACAAAGACCTCAAGGCACTTTTGGATAAAGGTATCAAAGCGTTACACGATGATGGCACCTACGCCACCATTCAGAAGAAACACTTTGGCGATCTGAATCTGTACAGCGGCAAATAATGCCCGGCGCCCATCTCGCGATGGGCGCTTTTTTCATCCGATCAGGTTGCTGATTTATGTTCGAAAACCTATTACAAAATCTGGGGCTCTCAGCCTTCAGCCTCAAGGGCTTCGGTCCGTTGCTGATGGAAGGCACCTGGATGACCATCAAATTATCGGCGTTGTCGCTGCTGGTGGCCGTGTTGCTCGGCCTGCTCGGCGCCAGTGCCAAACTGTCAAAAGTCAAACTCGTGCGCGTCCCGGCGCAGGTCTACACCACGCTGATTCGCGGCGTGCCGGACCTGGTGCTGATGCTGCTGATTTTCTACAGCCTGCAAACCTGGTTGACGTCGTTCACCGATTTCATGGAATGGGAATACATCGAGATCAACCCGTTCAGCGCCGGGGTCATCACCCTGGGCTTCATTTATGGCGCGTATTTCACCGAAACCTTTCGTGGCGCGATTCTCGCGGTGCCACGGGGCCAGGTCGAAGCGGCCACCGCCTATGGCCTCAAGCGTGGGCAGCGGTTCTGGATCGTGGTGTTCCCGCAGATGATGCGTTTCGCCCTGCCGGGTATCGGTAACAACTGGATGGTGATGCTCAAGGCCACCGCGCTGGTGTCGATCATCGGCCTTGCCGACCTGGTCAAGGCTGCCCAGGACGCCGGCAAAAGCAGTTATCAACTGTTCTACTTCCTGGTGCTGGCTGCGCTGATTTACCTGCTGATCACCAGCGCCTCCAACGTCATCCTGCGCTGGCTTGAACGCCGCTACGCCGCTGGCTCCCGGGAGGCCGTACGATGATCGAACTCCTGCAGGAATACTGGAAACCCTTCCTTTACACCGACGGCTACAACATCACCGGCCTGGCCATGACCCTGTGGCTGCTCAGTGCGTCGATCTTCATCGGTTTCCTGGTGTCGATCCCGCTGTCCATCGCCCGGGTGTCGCCGCACTTCTACATTCGCTGGCCGGTGCAGTTCTACACCTACCTGTTTCGCGGGACGCCGCTGTATATCCAGCTGCTGATTTGCTACACCGGCATCTACAGCCTGGCCGCCGTGCGAGAGCAGCCGATACTCGATGCGTTCTTTCGCGACGCGATGAACTGCACCATCCTCGCCTTCGCCCTGAACACCTGCGCCTACACCACGGAGATTTTCGCCGGGGCAATCCGCAGCATGGCCCACGGTGAAGTCGAAGCGGCCAAAGCCTACGGCCTGACCGGCTGGAAGCTGTATGCCTACGTGATCATGCCGTCAGCCCTGCGTCGCTCGCTGCCTTATTACAGCAACGAAGTGATCCTGATGCTGCACTCGACCACCGTGGCGTTCACCGCGACCATCCCGGACATTCTGAAAGTCGCGCGGGACGCCAACTCGGCGACCTTCCTGACCTTCCAGTCGTTCGGCATCGCCGCGCTGATCTACCTGACCGTCACTTTTGCGCTGGTCGGCCTGTTCCGCCTCGCCGAACGCCGATGGCTGGCCTTCCTCGGGCCGACCCACTAGGACTTTTCGCACATGCGCCACCAGATACATGACTTGCTGGCCCCGCTGCCGGGGACCGCACGACAGATTCACAGCTTCCACTTCGGCCCGACGTCGGCCCAGGGCAAGATCTACATCCAGGCGTCCCTGCACGCCGATGAAATGCCCGGCATGCTGGTCGCCTGGCACCTCAAACAACGCTTGGCCGAGCTGGAAGCCGCCGGCCACCTGCGCAGCGAAATCGTGCTGGTGCCGATTGCCAACCCGGTCGGCCTCGAACAAGTGCTGATGGATGTACCGCTGGGCCGCTACGAGCTCGAAAGCGGGCAGAACTTCAATCGCTGGTTCGTCGATTTGAGCGAGGAAGTCGGCAATGAGATCGAAGGCCAGCTCGGCGACGATCCGCAGCGCAACCTCGAACTGATCCGCAACAGCCTGCGCCAGGCTCTGGCGCGACAGACTGCCAGCACTCAACTGCAATCCCAGCGCCTGATCCTGCAACGACTGGCCTGTGACGCGGACATGGTGCTGGACCTGCATTGCGATTTCGAAGCGGTCGCGCACCTCTACACCACGCCCGAGGCCTGGCCACAGGTCGAGCCGCTGGCCCGCTACATCGGTGCCGAAGCGAGTCTGCTGGCCACCGATTCCGGCGGTCAGTCGTTCGACGAATGTTTCACCCTGCTCTGGTGGCAGTTGAAAGAGCGCTTCGGCGAACACTTCGACATTCCGCTCGGCAGCTTCTCGGTCACCGTCGAATTGCGTGGCCAGGGCGACGTCAATCACCCGTTGGCCAGCCTCGACTGCCAGGCGTTGATCGATTACCTGATTCACTTCGGCGCGATTGCCGGCGAATCGGCGCCACTGCCGGAGCTGCCGTATCCCGCCACGCCGCTGGCGGCCGTCGAACCGGTGGCCACGCCCGTGGGCGGTTTGCTGGTGTTCACCGCGCTGCCGGGGGAATACCTGGAGGCCGGGCAACTGATCGCCGAAATCGTCGACCCGATCAACGATCTCGTCACCCCCGTTCACTGCACTGTCGCCGGGCTGATGTACGCCCGCTCGCTACGGCGCATGGCCACTGCCGGCATGGTGATCGCCCACGTCGCGGGCACCGAAGCCTATCGCAGCGGCTACCTACTTTCGCCTTGAGGATGCATGCCCCATGTACAAACTGACCATCGAAGGCCTGCATAAAAGCTATGGCGATCATCATGTGCTCAAAGGCGTTTCACTCAAGGCCAACACCGGCGACGTCATCAGCCTGATCGGCGCCAGCGGCTCGGGCAAAAGTACCTTCCTGCGTTGCATCAACTTTCTCGAACAGCCCAACGACGGCGCCATGAGCCTGGACGGCCAGAACATCCGCATGATCAAGGATCGCCACGGCATGCACGTGGCCGACGCCGATGAACTGCAACGGATCCGCACCCGCCTGGCCATGGTGTTCCAGCACTTCAACCTGTGGAGCCACATGACCGTGCTGGAAAACATCACCATGGCTCCACGCCGGGTGCTGGGTTGCAGCAAGCAGGAAGCCGAGGACCGCGCACGTCGTTACCTCGACAAGGTTGGCCTGGCCGCACGCGTGGCCGACCAGTACCCGGCGTTTCTTTCCGGGGGCCAGCAACAGCGGGTCGCCATTGCCCGCGCATTGGCCATGGAGCCGGAAGTCATGCTGTTCGACGAACCGACCTCGGCGCTCGACCCGGAGCTGGTGGGTGAAGTGCTCCGAGTGATCCAGGGCCTCGCCGAAGAAGGCCGGACCATGATCATGGTGACCCACGAAATGAGCTTCGCCCGCAAAGTGTCGAGTCAGGTGCTGTTTCTGCACCAGGGCCTGGTCGAGGAAGAAGGCGCGCCGGAAGACGTACTGGGCAATCCGAAGAGTGAACGGCTGAAGCAGTTCCTCAGCGGCAACCTCAAGTAACACGCAGCCCTTGTAGGAGCGAAGCTTGCTCGCGAAAGCGGTGGGTCAGGAAAGAAAGATGTCGGCTGACCCACCGTCTTCGCGAGCAAGCTTCGCTCCTACCAATACAAGCCATTCATTCGCGTGGTTGATCACACAACCGGCGCGGGAGGCGGCTCATCCGGCAGGGTCGGCTCACCGGGTTCGGTCGGTTGTTCGTTGGGGGTATCGGGATCAGGCTGGCCGGGGATGCCCCCCGCCATGCTGATAGGCGGATGTGCCAGCAACGACCAGGCCAAAACGCCAACCTGATTGGGCTCAAGCCTTGCCAGTTCGGCACTTATACGCGGGTCGATCTTCATATAGCACTCCTGAGCGATGGCCCGATCCGCCTTGCGCAGATCGGAGCAGTACACCCCATAGAGTGTACGCTCGCCCAGGAATTCCCACGGTTTGTCAGACGGTTGACTCAGGTGCGTGGCAGCGTCACGCCGCGTTGGCCCTGATACTTGCCGCCACGGTCCTTGTAGGACACTTCGCACTCTTCGTCGGACTCAAGGAACAGCATCTGCGCCACGCCTTCGTTGGCGTAGATCTTCGCCGGCAGGTTGGTGGTGTTCGAGAATTCCAGGGTCACGTGACCCTCCCACTCAGGCTCAAGCGGGGTGACGTTGACGATGATGCCGCAGCGGGCATAGGTGCTTTTGCCCAGGCAAATGGTCAATACGTTGCGCGGAATACGGAAGTACTCGACGGTGCTGGCCAGGGCGAAGGAGTTCGGCGGGATGATGCAGACGTCGCTGTGGATATCGACGAAGCTGCCGGCATCGAAGTTTTTCGGGTCGACGATGGCCGAATTGATGTTGGTGAACACTTTGAAGTGATTGGTGCAGCGAACGTCGTAGCCGTAACTCGACACGCCGTAGGAGATCACTCGGCTATCGTCGCTGCCGCGCACCTGGCGCTCGACGAACGGTTCGATCATGCCCTGCTCTTGCGCCATGCGGCGAATCCACTTGTCCGATTTGATGCTCATGGCGGGTGTCCTGAATAGCGAGGTGGAAAAAATCTGTCCGGCATCTTACCGGGGCGCGCCGCCGGTTCAAAGTCCGGGGCACAATTCTTGGCGATCCCCCTTAAATTCCGGACCTCGACGGCAATACAATGCACCGTCAGTCACGAAAACAGAGAAACCTTCGCTGGAAGCATTGGCACGTTCCGGAAAAAGGGTTAAGGTGGCGCCACTGTGCTGCTTGTGTCACTGAGAATCTCTACACGATATGTTGAATTTCGATCCAACCATCTACAAGAATTTTTCCTGCTCTTTGCACTCAGTCTCGGCCAGGGTTCTTCCTGAGTCGCAGTTATCTTTGTTCAAGGAGTTACACCATGTCTAATCGCCAAACTGGTACCGTTAAGTGGTTCAACGATGAAAAAGGCTTCGGCTTCATCACTCCACAATCCGGTGACGACCTGTTCGTTCACTTCAAAGCTATCCAATCCGACGGCTTCAAAAGCCTGAAAGAAGGCCAACAGGTTTCTTTCATCGCTACCCGCGGTCAGAAAGGCATGCAAGCTGAAGAAGTTCAAGTTATCTAACTTGTACTTGCTTTAGTAAAAAGCCCCGCCCTTAAAAGCGGGGCTTTTTTGTGGGCGGGTGTTTTGTAGTGATCCAAACGCTATGGACAGTACTGACGCCTTCGCGGGCAAGCCTCGCTCCTACAGATCACTAGGACCTGTAGGAGCGAGCGGTGCGGCGATCCGACTTGCCCGCGAATGGATTTACCAGGCCACACCAAACCCTGCGGTGTAGCGGGTCTTGTCCAGATCAGCATCGTCTGTACCGCTGATGATGTCTCGCTCGGCCTTCAGGTTAAGCGACGCCCACTCGGTCACTTTGTAGCGCAAGCCCATTTCGGCATCGAGCGCATAATCCGCCACACCCGACAACGGCTTGCCCACTTCGCCATTGGTGAAGAACTCCACCTTCTTGCCGATCAGGTAGCGGTTGTAATCCCACTTCATCGCCAGGGAATAGAAGTTGTCCTTGCTGCCGTCGGAGAACTGGTAGTCCGTGTGGTTGAACAGCGAGCCGAGCGAGAATGCGCCTAGCTCGTCATCCCAGAACTGGTAACCCGGACCGGTACCGACGGTGCGCTGACGGGAGAGCTCTTCAACCTTGTCGCGCTTATAAACCGCACGGCCCTGCCAGAACCACTTCTCGGTCAGGAAGCGGTCGAGCGAGTACTCGCCCCGCCAGTTGTCGGTGGTGACCACGTCATCCTGGAATTCACGGTTGTACTCGCCTTCGGCGATATGCCGCCATCTGCCATGGCGCGCAGTGGTCTTGAAGTCGACATCGTAGTCGTCGGTGTCCTTTTCCGCCCGCTGGTAATCCAGCGCCGCATCGATATTGCCTTTCCAGACCAGATCTTCAACCACCGGCTTGGGCTTGAGAATCTGCTGGATACTCGCCAGCTCGACGGTCTTCGGTGCCTCGCCGTTTTCCAGCGTCACCTTGCCGTCGTCCGCCGCGTGCAGCGACTTGGCCTTCTCGCCGCTGTAGGCATCCTGCTTGACCAGCAACTCCTGATCGCTCTCCAGGGTTTTGACCTGCTTCCAGTCGATCGGAACCGAACCGGCGTATTCGGTCTGGATCACCAGCTTGCCGCCGTCGAACAGAGTGATCTTGCCACTCAGCTTGTCACCGTTCTTTAACCACACGGTATCGGCGAGCAAGGGCGTGGAAGCACTCAGGACAGCGAGGCAC
Source organism: Pseudomonas sp. BF-RE-21 (assembly GCF_019947305.1). Classification (NCBI taxonomy): domain Bacteria; kingdom Pseudomonadati; phylum Pseudomonadota; class Gammaproteobacteria; order Pseudomonadales; family Pseudomonadaceae; genus Pseudomonas; species Pseudomonas sp. BF-RE-21. The sequence goes on from NZ_JAGYGF010000018.1 coordinate 13,131, forward strand.
AACAGGGTTCTGGACACCATAAGCAAAGACAGACTCAAGTTTGCGAAAAAAGTCGGCATTATCCATAGGAATAAGGCCCTAACAAGGACTGACCCGCCCATCTCTATTGAGTTCATTTCTCAATTACTGATCGAGGATTTACCCTACAGACGGTCAGCCACTGTAGGTGCGAGCCTGCTCGCGATAAACTCAGGATCGACGCGTTTTCCCAGACAGCTCGCGTTATCGTTAACGACCATCGCGAGCTGGCTGGCTCCTAAAGGGATCCCGGATGTGACCGACGCCGATGCAGAAACCGAAAGCCCTGCGCAAATCCGACGCACGGCGCTGTACCTCACTCTGGCGCAGGTGCCCGAGGGCAAAGTCGTGAGTTATGGTCAACTTGCCGAACTCGCAGGACTGGGTCGCGCCGCGCGCTGGGTCGGGCGTACGCTCAGCCAGTTGCCCGGCGACACCAAACTGCCCTGGCACCGGGTGCTCGGTGCCGGCGGTCGGATCAGCCTGCCCGCGGGCAGTCCTTCAGGGGACGAGCAACGCGCACGATTGCGCTCCGAAGGCGTCAGTGTCCTGAACAATCGTGTTGATATTCAGCGCCATGGCTGGCGCCCGGTAGAGCACAGCGGTTAGAGTGCGCGCTTTGTTTCCGTAATCTTGAGGCAGACTTCAGCCCATGCCCCGTAAAACCTGGCGCGCCGCGCTCGCCGCCTATGCCAGCCCATCGACACTTGTGCTGTTGTTGCTTGGTTTCGCCGCCGGCCTGCCCTACATGCTGGTGTTTTCGACACTGTCAGTCTGGTTGCGTGAAGCCGGTGTGGCTCGCGAAACCATTGGCTATGCAAGCCTGATCGGTCTGGCCTACGCCTTTAAATGGGTCTGGTCACCGTTGCTGGACCAATGGCGCCTGCCATTTCTCGGCAAGCTCGGTCGCCGTCGCTCGTGGCTGGTACTTTCCCAGGCACTGGTAATCCTCGGCTTGATCGGGATGGGTTTCTGCGACCCGCAAAAACACTTGTCCTGGCTGATCGCCATTGCTGTAGTCGTGGCCTTCGCCTCGGCAACGCAAGACATCGCGGTCGACGCCTATCGCCTGGAAATCGCCGAGGACAGCCGCCAGGCTGCCCTGGCCGCCAGCTACATGTCCGGCTATCGGATCGCGGCACTGCTGGCCACTGCCGGCGCCCTGTTCTTCGCCGAAGGCTTTGGCTCCACTGGTTTCAACTACAAGCATTCGGCATGGGCCGGCACTTACCTGCTGTTCGGCGCACTGATGGTTCCGGCGCTACTGACCTCTTTCTTCATGCGCGAACCGCCGGTGCCATTGCGCACGCAACTGCAGGCCGGGCGCTACAGCTTCGTTCATCAACTGGCCTCGGTGTTCGTACTGATCGTGCTGCTGGTTTCCGTGCCGGCCATGTTCACCCAGCTCTACAACACCGACTTCGCCAGCGTGCTGTTTGACGGCGTCAGCCTGCTCGACCTGCTGCTCCAGGACCGCGCATTCCTGCGGGCGATCCTCTACACCTCGCTCACCGCGATGTGCCTGTCGGCCATAGGCCGTCGTGGCCTGGCGCCGGTGCTGACACCGGTCAACGACTTCATTCTGCGTTACCGCTGGCAAGCGCTGCTGCTGCTCGGGCTGATCGCCACGTATCGGATGTCGGATACGGTGATGGGCGTGATGGCCAACGTGTTCTATATCGACCAGGGCTTCACCAAGGATCAGATTGCCAGCGTCAGCAAAATCTTCGGCCTGATCATGACGCTGGTCGGCGCCGGCATGGGCGGCCTGCTGATCGTGCGATTCGGCATCCTGCCGATCCTGTTCATCGGCGGCGTGGCGTCAGCGGGCACCAATTTGCTGTTCCTGATGCTCGCCGACATGGGCGCCAACCTGAACATGCTGATCCTGACCATTTCCCTGGACAACTTCAGCTCGGGCCTGGCGACCTCCGCATTCGTCGCCTACCTGTCGAGCCTGACCAACCTCAAGTTTTCCGCCACCCAATACGCCCTGCTCAGCTCGATCATGCTCCTGCTGCCGCGCCTGATCGGTGGCTATTCCGGGGTCATGGTGGAAAAATTCGGCTACCATGATTTCTTCCTGATCACCGCGCTGCTGGGCGTTCCGACGCTGGTGTTGATCGCCTTGCACTGGTTCCAGGAGAGCCGCCGCGAAGGCCCAACCCCAAAGCCTGAGCCGGTTCCAGCCCAGGTCGCGGAAGAATCGTAGAAAGCATCGCAAAGGGCGTGGAGATTCCCGCCCTCCTGCCACACCACCGACCGCGCGCCTGTACGCCAGCAGATCTCGCCCGTACAATGCTCCGTCATTTCTCGTCATCAGCAACCGACAACGGCCAACCATGCGCACCAGTCAATTTTTGCTCGCCACACAGAAAGAAACGCCTTCCGACGCGGTCGTCATCAGCCATCAGCTGATGCTGCGCGCCGGCATGATCCGCAAACTCGCCTCGGGCCTGTACACCTGGCTGCCGATGGGCTTGCGAGTAATGCGCAAGGTCGAAGCCATCGTTCGTGAAGAAATGAACGCCGCAGGCTCTCTTGAAGTGTTGATGCCGAGTACACAACCGGCTGAGCTGTGGCAGGAATCCGGTCGCTGGGAAGAATACGGCCCTGAATTGCTGCGCTTCAAGGATCGCCACGGTCGCGACTTCTGCGCAGGCCCGACCCACGAAGAAGTGATCACCGACCTGATGCGCAACGAGTTGAGCAGCTACAAACAGCTGCCGATCAACCTGTATCAGATCCAGACCAAATTCCGTGACGAAATCCGCCCACGCTTCGGTTTGATGCGCGGCCGCGAATTCATCATGAAGGACGCCTACTCGTTCCACGCCGACCAGGCTTCGCTGCAGGTTACCTACGACCGCATGCACCAGGCGTACTGCAACGTGTTCACCCGCCTGGGCCTGAAGTTCCGCCCTGTCGAAGCCGATAACGGCTCCATCGGCGGCGCTGGCTCCCACGAATTCCACGTGCTGGCCGAATCCGGCGAAGACGATATCGTCTTCAGCAACGGTTCCGACTACGCCGCGAACATCGAAAAAGCCGAAGCGGTACCGCGTGAAACCTCCCGCGCCGCACCGACTGAAGAGATGCGCCTGGTCGACACGCCAGATACCAAGACCATCGCCGCACTGGTGGAAAAATTCAATCTGCCGATTGAAAAGACCATCAAGACCCTCGTGGTTCACGCTGAAGAGAAAGGCAAGCTGATTGCCCTGATCATCCGTGGCGACCACGAGCTGAACGAAATCAAGGCCGCCAACCAGCCTGGCGTTGCCAGCCCGCTGGTCATGGCGTCCGAAAGCGAACTGCGCGACGCCATTGGCGCCGGCGCCGGTTCCCTCGGCCCGTTGAACCTGCCGCTGCCGATCATCATCGACCGTTCCGTCGAGCTGATGAGCGACTTCGGTATCGGTGCGAACATCGACGACAAGCACTACTTCGGCGTGAACTGGGAGCGTGACCTGCCGGTTCCGACCGTTGCCGACCTGCGCAACGTCGTGGCCGGTGATCCGAGCCCGGACGGCAAAGGCACCCTGGAAATCAAACGCGGCATCGAAGTCGGGCACATCTTCCAGCTGGGCAACAAGTACAGCAAAGCGATGAAGTGCGAAGTGCTGGGCGAGAACGGCAAGCCGGTCACCCTGGAAATGGGTTGCTACGGCATCGGCGTTTCCCGCGTGGTAGCTGCGGCCATCGAGCAGAACAACGACGCCAACGGGATCATCTGGAGCGACACACTGGCGCCATTCCAGATCGCGCTGGTGCCGCTGCGCTACGAAACCGAACAGGTTCGCGAAGCGACCGACAAGCTGTACGCAGAGTTGACTGCGGCCGGCTTCGAAGTGCTGCTGGACGATCGCGACAAGAAAACCAGCCCGGGCATCAAGTTCGCGGACATGGAGCTGATCGGCATTCCTCACCGGATCGTGGTCAGTGACCGCGGCCTCGCCGAAGGCAATCTGGAATACAAGAGCCGCACCGAGCCCGAGGCGCAAGCGCTGCCGGTCGCTGACGTGCTGTCCTTCCTCCAGGCCCGTATCCGCCGCTGACACCAGATAGAGAAGTCATGTTCAAGCGAAACACCTTAGGCCTCGGTGGTGCCGCCCTGTGCGGCACCCTGCTGGTCAGCGGCTGCGCCAATCACATGTCGCAACGCAGCGAGCACGAGGCTCGTGTCGAGCGCAAATTGCTCGATCACAGCCTGCAGATCGATGTCGGTGAGCCCAAGGTGCTTGAGCTGCCGCAACGTCGGGTGAAGATCCACGAGCAGAAGACCTTCGAAGTCACCGAGTTCGAAGTCACCCGTCATTACGATCGCTACACGCCTTACCAACCCTGGCGGGAGGTCTACGAGATCCCGCTGGGCGCGGTGGCCGTGGTGGCCGGTGTCGGCGCGAACGTGGTCAACGTGTTCGCCCTCGGCAACCTGCCGGATAGCGTGACCAAGGACTGGTTCAGCTACGGTTTCGCCGGGCTCAACCCGTTCATGAACGCGCCGTCTCACGGTCGTGCGCAGCAGAACCTCGCCGGTATCGACGAAGTCCAGCTCGACAAGCGCACCGAATACTCGAGCCTGCCCTGGAGCGAGCGCCCGGTGGAGGTCAAGGCCGGCAAGGAAACCTTCGAGCTGAGCACCGACAAAAACGGTGTGTTGCGCTTGAACCTGCTGGACAGCCCGTTCGCTGAACATGACATCAATCACCTGAGTCGCCTGCTGATCAAGGTCGAAGATAGTCAGGACGATGTGCACACGGACTCGACCCTGGCGGTCAGCAGCTCGTTGCGCGGCAAATTGCTTGAAGCCCACGGGCTGATTTACGACGATCTTGAAGACGACGAAGTGAGCCAGTGGGTACACCGGGTCAAGCGCCTGTCGGAACTGGGTCTGGAAGAAGAAGCCAGTGAGCTTGAACAGAGTTTGATTGAGCTGACGCGTAACGATCCTGAGTTGCAGACCGAATTCCTCAAGTCGTTGACCAAGGATGCAGGGCGATTGGTGGCGGATCCGGGACCGAACTAAAAGCAAAAGCTTCGCGAGCAAGTCGGATCGCCGCACCGCTCGCTCCTACAGGGACTATGCGAGACCTGTAGGAGCGAGGCTTGCCCGCGAAGAGGCCCTCACGCTCACCGCAAATCTAGCGCTCAAACAACTCCATCTGCTCAAACCCTCCGCGCAAATCCTCCAGCCTCACCCCAATCCCCAACAACCGCACCGGTTTCCCGCCGCGATTGAACGCCTGGGTCAGCAACAACTGATAACTCCCCAGATCCCGCCCTGCCCCGGCCTGCTCCAGCGTGGTCTGGGTAAAGTCATGGAATTTCACTTTGACGAACGGCTTGCCCGGCCGATAGCTGTTGTCGATTCGCGCCATGCGGCCCGCCAGGGTTTCCAGCAACTCGGGCAATTTATCCAGACAGCTCACCAGATCCGGCAGATCCACGTCATAGGTGTTTTCGACACTGATCGATTGCCGCCGACTGTCGTTGTGCACCAACCGATCATCGATCCCACGGGCCAGACTCCACAATCGCTCGCCAAAACTGCCGAATTCACGCACCAGCGCCAACTTGTCCCATTCGCGCAAATGCGAGCAATCGACAATACCGAGCCTGCCCAGTTTGTCGGCAGTCACTTTGCCAACGCCATGGAGCTTGCTGACAGGCAAACCGCTGACGAAATCCTCGACCTGATCCGGCGTAATGACAAACAAGCCATTGGGCTTCTTCCAGTCGCTGGCGATCTTGGCCAGGAACTTGTTCGGCGCCACGCCGGCGGAAACCGTGATGTGCAATTGATTGGACACCCGACGACGGATGTCCTGGGCAATTCGCGTGGCGCTGCCGCCGAAGTGCGCACTGTCCGACACATCGAGGTAAGCCTCGTCGAGGGAAAGCGGTTCGATCAGGTCGGTGTAATCGCGAAAGATCGTGTGAATTTCCTTCGAGGCTTCCCGGTAGGCGTCCATGCGCGGCTTGACGATGGTCAGGTCAGGGCACAACTTCAAGGCGTGCCCCGACGACATCGCGGAACGCACGCCATACGCCCGCGCTTCATAGTTACAGGTGGCAATCACCCCGCGCCGATCCGCCGAACCACCCACCGCCAGGGGTTTTCCGGCGAGGCGCGGGTCGTCGCGCATCTCGATGGCAGCGTAGAAGCAGTCACAATCGACGTGGATGATTTTTCGCTGGCTCATATAAAAGCGGTGTTCATGGCGTAGAATTGGAGTCAAGGCGTGCCGGATCTGCAGTATCTCACCGACACCTGTATATAGCACCAGTAGTCTGAATGTTCTTACCCAATGGTAGGAAAAGTTACAGATGAATTTATTTTCTCAATCGAAAGTGCCCCTGCGATAGAGCTGCAAGCCTTGCCAGGCCTGACTCACAGCCGATCACACCGCCCTCTTTCAGAGCTAAGCGATTGAACCAGAACAGGTTTTATCTGGATTGAAGGTTGACAGCCCGGCGATCCTCTGTAGAATGCCGACACACAGACGCGGGATGGAGCAGTCTGGTAGCTCGTCGGGCTCATAACCCGAAGGTCGTCGGTTCAAATCCGGCTCCCGCAACCAAACATCAAAAAAGGCTACTCGAAAGAGTGGCCTTTTTTGTGCGCGCGTGTTTTGCCATGCGATTCGATTTCAATTCATGCACGCTTTCCTGTAGGAGCCGGCTTGTCTGCGGGCGGCGCTCCGACGATGGTCGTTAACGATAACGCGTGCTGCCTGAATCAACGCGGCGCACTCGAGTCCATCGCCAGCAAGCCGGCTCCTACAGGTAATGCGCATCGGTGCGTCCCCCAACATTCCGTGAGTAATTTGTTTTTTGACAGCACGGAGAAATCGTTCTGATTCCGAAACTTAACGCTCCCCTGCGACCGTTCGCCGCTTATTTACGCTTATTTGACCCGGCGCCGGATTAACGGTTGACACACTGGCGTATCTCTATAGAATGCCGCCACACAGACGCGGGATGGAGCAGTCTGGTAGCTCGTCGGGCTCATAACCCGAAGGTCGTCGGTTCAAATCCGGCTCCCGCAACCAAACATCAAAAAAGGCTACTCGAAAGAGTGGCCTTTTTTGTATCTGTTGAAAAAGTCCTTTCGCAACAATGACCTGTCACTGTGTAGGGAAGCGTTCGGGATCACCTGAGTTCTGAGTTCAGACTATGCTGAATCGCAGACAGAACCCCCTACGACGGATGCCATGCCATCGCCGCTGATCGGTGAGAGGCGTTAATATTTGTGATTATTTTTTTCTACAGGGATTGGTAACTTGGCTGGATACCCCCATCCTGTCGCGCACAATCCAAGAGGTGATTGATGCGCGCCAACTCGTCTGATTCACAAGACACCGTCACAGCGACACAACCGATCAAGGCCGAGCGTCTGCGCTTGCTTGATCTGGTCAGCAAGTACCGTCAGCCCATTGGCCTGGCGGTCACCCTGCTGTTGTTCGCTATCGCGCTGATTGCCTGTCGCCACCTGCTGAGCGAACTCGATCTTTACGCTCTGCACGACTCCATTCTCGACGTACCGAAACCGGCACTGCTCGGCGCATTGGCCGCAACGGTGGTCGGCTTCATCATCTTGCTTGGCTACGAATGGTCGGCCAGCCGCTATGCCGGCGTGACCCTGGCGCCGCGGCTTCTTGCCCTGGGCGGGTTCACGGCATTTGCCATCGGTAATGCCATTGGCCTGTCGATGCTCTCGGGAGGCTCGGTTCGCTACCGTTTATATGCGCGTCATGGCCTGGGGGCTTCCGATGTCGCGCACATGACGCTGTTCGCCAGCCTCTCGCTCGGCTGCGCCCTGCCCCCGCTGGCCGCCCTCGCCACACTCAGCAACCTGCCTGCCGCCTCTGCCGCCCTGGGCCTCTCCCAGATGCTGCTGGGTGCGATTGCCGCCGCTGTATTGCTGCTGTTTACCGTATTGGCCGTCGGCATCTATCGCCGGCGCCTGCCAGAGCAGCCTTATGCAGACAACCTGTTGGTCAAGGTCGGCCGTCGCACCTTGCGCCTTCCTGGCCGTCGCCTGACGTTCCTGCAACTGGTCATTACCGCCCTCGACGTAGCCGCCGCCGCGACCGTGCTGTATCTGTTGCTACCGGAAGCACCGCCCTTCGGTGCATTCCTGCTGGTGTACCTGCTGGCGTTGGCCGCTGGTGTGCTCAGCCATGTTCCCGGTGGCGTCGGCGTGTTCGAGGCGATTCTGCTGGCCGCCTTCGCCGACAAGCTCGGGGCCGCGCCGCTGGCCGCCGCGTTGCTGCTCTATCGCCTGATCTACGTGGTGCTGCCGCTGCTGGTCGCGTGCTTGCTGCTGTTGGTCAATGAAGGCCAGCGTTTGTTTCAGACGCGTCAGTCTTTGCGTGCAGCCTCCGGCCTGGCCGCGCCGATTCTGGCGGTGCTGGTGTTTCTGTCCGGCGTGGTGCTGCTGTTTTCCGGCGTGACCCCGGAAATCGATACGCGCCTGGAACACATCGGTTTCCTGATTCCTCATCGACTGGTCGACGCTTCACACTTCGGCGCTAGCCTGGTCGGCGTGCTTTGCCTGCTGCTGGCCCAAGGCCTGCGTCGGCGCCTGTCGGCCGCGTGGATGCTGACCACCATTCTGTTGCTGGTCGGTGCCGTGCTTTCGCTGCTCAAGGGTTTCGACTGGGAAGAAGCCTGCCTGATGACCCTGACCGCGAGCCTGCTGGGGGTTTTCCGGCGCTCGTTCTATCGCCCGAGCCGCCTGACCGAACTGCCGTTTTCGCCGCTGTATCTGGTGTCGAGCCTTTGCGTACTCGGTGCGTCGATCTGGCTGCTGTTGTTCGCTTATCAGGACGTTCCCTACAGCCATCAACTTTGGTGGCAGTTCACCCTCGACGCCGACGCCCCGCGCGGCTTGCGCTCGCTGCTCGGCGCCGCCGTGCTGCTGGTGGTGGTGTCCCTGACCTGGCTGCTGCGCACCGCACGCCCGGTGATCCACCTGCCCACGCCGGACGAACTGGACCGCGCGGTAAAAATCCTGATGGCTTCCGCCCAACCGGACGGTGGCCTCGCCCTGACCGGTGACAAGGCGCTGCTGTTCCACCCTAACGACGAAGCGTTCCTGATGTACGCACGCCGTGGACGCAGCCTGGTGGCCTTGTATGACCCGATCGGCCCGACCCAGCAACGGGCGGAAATGATCTGGCAGTTCCGCGACCTCTGTGACATCCACCACGCCCGCCCCGTGTTCTATCAAGTACGCGCCGAGAACCTGCCGTACTACATGGACATCGGCCTGACTGCGATCAAGCTCGGCGAAGAAGCCCGGGTCGATCTGCAGCGCTTTGATCTCGAAGCCAAGGGCAAAGAGATGAAAGACCTGCGCTACACCTGGAACCGTGGCACCCGTGATGGCCTGTCGCTGGAGATCCATGAGCCAGGGCATGCGCCGATGGATGAGCTCAAGGTGATTTCCGATGCCTGGCTGACCGGCAAGAACGTGCGCGAGAAAGGCTTCTCCCTCGGTCGTTTCGGTGATGACTACCTCAAACATTTCCGCATCGCTGTCATCCGTTTCGAAGGGCGCCCGGTGGCGTTTGCCAATTTGCTCGAGACTTTCGGTCATGACCTGGCCAGCCTCGACCTGATGCGCGCACACCCGGATGCCCCCAAACTGACCATGGAATTCATGATGGTCGGCCTGATTCAACATTATAAAAATCATGGATACGCGCGTTTCAGCCTGGGCATGGTGCCGCTGTCGGGGTTGCAACCCCGTCGTGGCGCACCACTGACCCAGCGTCTGGGCTCGATGGTTTTCCGCCGTGGTGAGCAGCTGTACAACTTCCAAGGCTTGCGCCGCTTCAAAGACAAGTTCCAGCCTGACTGGGAACCCCGTTATATGGCTGTGCCCGCCGGACTCGATCCGCTGGTTGCCCTGGCCGACACTGCTGCCCTGATTGCGGGCGGCTTGACTGGATTGGTGAAACGCTGATGATTCAACGCTCCTTGCGGTACGTACTGGGCACACTGGTAGTGCTGGCCCTGATTCTCGGTGGCGGTTACTGGTACCTCAAACGCCCGGCGCCAGAACCGACGCTCGAACGGCTGACACCGGCCGACGGCGCCGCGATGACCCGCGTCATCCCCGGCAACACGCCGCGCGCCCAGGTGCTGGTGGCGGTCAATGACGACCAGAAGCTCAGCGACAAACAATTGATGACCCTGAGCCGCAGCGGCTCGGCGCAGATCGTTCAGGTGATCCTGCCCAAGGACTGCCTGTTGCAAAGCCGCGCCCTGCAATCCGGCCTGAGAGAACTCAAAGGCCCGGCGACGCTGGTCAGCGGCATCGGCCCTGGCGCCGTACTGGCATGGCGCTGGTTGTCCGAGCAGAAGGACGACAAGTCCCAGGCCGTGTCGGTGGACCTGGCCCTGGAAAAACCCGGCTGCACCCACCTGCTGCCGAAAAGCGCCGCTCACGGTCACTGGCTGGTGGCATGGAACGACAACCCGGACGACACCAGCGCCGGCTTCGTGCGCGACCAACCCAACGCCGAAACCAGCATCAGCGACTACGACATCAACCTGCCGCAAGTGCTGAACAACGAACTGCGCAAGCTCCTCGTCGGTGGCGACAAAGCCGCTGGCGGCCTGCAAATTCCAGTGGTTGAAGTCCCGGCCGGCCAGGCCAAGGACACCGTCACCCTGTTCCTTTCCGGTGACGGCGGCTGGCGCGACCTCGACCGCGACGTAGCGGGCGAAATGGCCAAGATCGGCTACCCGGTCGTCGGCATCGACACCCTGCGCTACTACTGGCAGCACAAGAGCCCGGAGCAAAGCGCCCTGGACCTCGCTGAACTGATGCAGCACTACCGGCAGAAATGGGGCACCAAGCGCTTCATCCTGACGGGCTACTCGTTCGGCGCCGACGTCTTGCCGGCAATCTACAACCGCCTGGAAGCCTCGGAACAGCAACGCGTCGACGCAATCATCCTGCTGGCCTTCGCCCGCACCGGCAGCTTCGAAATCGAAGTCGAAGGCTGGCTCGGCAACGCCGGCAAAGAAGCTGCCACCGGCCCGGAAATGGCCAAGCTGCCGCCGGAGAAAGTGGTGTGCATCTTCGGTGAAGAAGAAATCGACGAAAGCGGCTGCACCGACAAGACCGCCGTAGGCGAAGCCATCAAACTGCCTGGCGGCCACCACTTCGACGAGAACTACCCGAAACTGGCCCAACGCTTGGTGGATGTGATCGAGAAGCGCCAGGCGAAGGAGACGGCGGCTCAGGAGTGACCTGAACCCGCCCACAAAAAAGCCCCCGCTGCCTTACGGTAGCGGGGGCTTTTTTATGGTTCTTCACGGATTACCGGGAAACACAGAACCTGTAGGAGCCAGCTTGCTGGCGATGGTCGTTAACGATTACGCGTACGGACTGGTTCACCGCGGTGCACTTGAGTCCATCGCCAGCAAGCCGGCTCCTACAATGGACCGTGTAAACGTTGAAAATGAATTGCTCTTCAAGTCAAAGAAAGTCCCCAAAAAAGGTTCGTACAGACATGAAGCACTAACGGCTAGAAGGATTTTATGGCGTGCAGGCTGGCCAGTTTGAACAATGCAAAATGTCTTGACTCTCCACGATGCTGAAAACCCAAGTGTCCACATTCCATAAAACGTGGACACTTGTCTCAATGAAAATATCGAGTCGTCAATATCAATCGATACTTGTCGGAAGCTTCTTAGAAACACGCCACCCCCTGTTGCTTCAGCCTTTCCTGGCGTGCCGTCCCCGCATATCGTCGTGGTCGATTGCGCTGGTCTCATCAAAGCCGGTCAGGCGTTCCAGAACAGCTACTTCAATCCGAAGGTCATCCAGCTCGTCGAGCATTTCTTGATACGCCTCAACGTTGATGATGACCGCTGCCGGTTGATTGTCTTTGAAAATAACCAGGCGCTCGATGGCTCGGGTGGAGATTTCAGTGAGCCTGGTACTGAAGTCCTTGACCATCGCGACCACTGATATTGCCTGTTCAGCACGTTCTAGTAACGCCATCATGTTTTTCCCCCGACACTCATTTAATTTTTTGCGCCCATGTCCTCGGCTCGTAGAATCACTTGCGGCGTTTAGTTTTTGTTTGTTTCAGATGGCGCGATATCGGATGACGCCCGCAGACCTTGTAGGCAAACTCCGAATCGTGTTTTTTGGGCACTTTGATGCCTTGTTGCGCTTTTCTTTGACGGGATAGTCTCCGGACGTCGCTGACCATTCAGCGATCGGGCTTGGAAACCCGTCGAATCGAACGCTACGCCATCCTTCATGAATGCAGCGGATTTCACGGCAGTATTCTTGAGTAATGGCGGCTGTGCGTGGGACGCCCTCGGGCGTGCCGGTTCCATGGTTCCCGGTTTCCAACCTGCGCATAGCTGCCACCCATTCGCTTGGAAACGAATGTGGCAGCTCCTCGAACCCTGGAGTAAACCATGACAAATACAAAACAGTCCGAAGCCTCAGAACTAAAAACCATCGGCCTCACCCCCGTCCTCTACTGCTCAAACCAACCCCTATTCCATGTCACGCGAGACGTTCCCCTCAGCGATGCGTTAGCCATGGCGTCCGATTTCCTGTACCTGGCCAAGGAGCTGACCAAAGATGCTGCCTACGCCCGAGACACCGACCGACACGCCTGGGCCGCGCATTATTTGACGGCGATGAGCAAGGCCGTGGTTGATGATGCAGTGAAGGTGCTGGAGCGGCCAATTTGGACAAAGACCGAATCTAAAAAACAATGACCTGAGCGCAACTAAAAACGACGGGCCACACTCACAAAAAAGCCAGCAACACGGTCCCTGTAGGAGCAAGCTTGCTCGCAATAGCGATCTGTCAGGCAACATTAATGGTGCATGTTAGTCCGCCATCGCGAGCAGGCTCGCTCCCACAGGGGATCGTTGTCAGCCAACGTCAGGCGTCGGGCAATAAAAAGCCCCCGCTGCCTTCACGGCAACGGGGGCTTTTTGATGTCGCGGGATTACATCTCGACCTGCGTCCCCAGCTCAATCACCCGGTTCAGCGGCAGATTAAAGAACCGCAAATTGCCATTCGCATTCTTCAACATGAACGCAAACAACGCCTCGCGCCAGCGCGCCATTCCCTCAAGCTTCGAGGCGATGACCGTCTCGCGACTGAGGAAGTAGGTGGTGCGCATCGGGCTGAAGTCGAGGTCATCGAGATGGCACAGCTTCAGCGCTTGCGGCACGTCCGGCTCGTCGATAAAGCCAAAGTGCAGGATCACCCGGAAGAACCCTTCGCCGTGGGATTCCACCTCGAAGCGCCGTGTCGTCGGTACTCGCGGGATGTCTTCGTACACCACCGTCAGCAGCACCACTTGCTCGTGCAGCACCTGGTTATGCAACAAGTTGTGCAACAACGCGTGGGGTACGGCGTCTGGCCGCGCGGTGAGGAACACGGCGGTGCCCTGGACGCGATGCGGCGGTTGCACGGCGATACTGCTGATGAAAATCGGCAGCGGCAGCCCGCCTTCGTCCATGCGCTCCACCAACAGTTGTTTGCCGCGCTTCCAGGTCGTCATCAGCACGAACAGCGCAATACCGGCGATCACCGGGAAGGCCCCGCCCTGTACGATTTTCGGCACGTTGGCGGCGAAGTACACGCCATCGACCAGCAAAAATCCCAACAGGACCGGCACCGCAAGGACCGGTGGCCATTTCCATAGCAGCAGTATCACTGCCGACACCAGAATGCTGGTCATCAGCATGGTCCCGGTCACCGCAACGCCATAAGCCGAGGCCAGGGCGCCGGAAGATTCGAAACCCAGCACCAGCAGGACCACGCCGACCATCAGCGCCCAGTTCACCGCACCGATGTAGATCTGGCCTTGCTCGGCGCTGGAGGTGTGCTGGATGTGCATGCGCGGAATGTAGCCGAGCTGGATCGCCTGGCGGGTCAGGGAGAACGCGCCGGAAATCACCGCTTGCGAAGCAATCACCGTGGCCAGGGTCGACAGGCCGACCAGGGGAATCAACGCCCAGCTTGGCGCCAACAGATAAAACGGGTTGCGCGCCGCTTCCGGGTCACCGAGCAGCAAGGCGCCCTGGCCGAAGTAGTTCAGCACCAGCGCCGGCAGCACGAGGATGAACCAGGCGCGGGCAATCGGCTTGCGCCCGAAGTGGCCCATGTCGGCGTACAGCGCTTCGGCGCCGGTCAACGCCAGCACCACCGCGCCGAGGATCGCCACGCCCATGCCCGGGTGAACGATGAAGAAGCGCACGCCCCAGACCGGGTTCATCGCTTGCAACACTTCCGGATGCTGCATGATGCCGTAGACGCCCAGTGCGCCCAGGACCAGGAACCAGGTGACCATGATCGGCCCGAACAGGATGCCGATTCGCGCGGTGCCGTGGCTCTGGATCAAAAACAGCGCCACCAGCACGATCAACGACAGCGGCACCACCCAATGGTCGATGCCTTCGAAGGCCAGCCCGAGACCTTCAATCGCCGAAAGCACGGAGATCGCCGGAGTGATCATGCTGTCGCCATAGAACAGCGCCGCGCCGATCAGCCCGCAGACCACCAGCAACGTGCGCAACCTCTTGTGCCCCGCCGCTGCCCGCCGCGCCAGCGCGGTCAACGCCATGATCCCGCCTTCGCCCTGGTTGTCGGCGCGCAGGACAAACATCATGTACTTGATCGAGACGACCCAGATCAGCGACCAGAAGATCAGCGCCAGGATGCCCAACACGCCGTCATGGTTGACCGGTACGCCGTAACCACCGGAAAACACTTCTTTGAGGGTATACAGCGGGCTCGTGCCGATATCGCCGTAAACCACCCCGACCGCCGCGACCAGCATACCGATCGGCTTCGCCGCCGAATGCTCGGCACCCGCCGCCTGACTACTTGCCTGACCCATCCAACACTCCTACTACCCAGACCGGACTTCTTGGAAGAAGCACTATGCTTTGTCACGCAGCATGCGCTGTTTTACATGACGTTACAGACGTTTTGTTGACTGTAAAAAATCGGTAACGCGTAACGGCGCGAAGCATAGCGCAGCACTCGTCGTATTTCCCTCCATAAAGCTGGTCAAGTGCGTCTCTCATCGCTAGAATTGCGCACTTTTTGATCAGAGGCGCAACAAGCGCCCGTCTGTCGCCTTGCCGTCTTCGGCTGGAGGCGTCACAAATACCGAGGTTAGACATGTCCACCACTCCTGCGCCGGCCAATCCAAAGGTTGGCTTCGTATCCCTGGGTTGCCCCAAAGCACTGGTCGACTCCGAGCGCATCCTTACCCAGCTGCGCATGGAAGGTTATGACGTTGTGTCCACTTATCAGGACGCCGATGTCGTGGTGGTCAACACCTGCGGTTTCATCGACTCGGCCAAGGCAGAATCTTTGGAAGTGATCGGCGAAGCCATCAAGGAAAACGGCAAGGTCATCGTGACCGGCTGCATGGGCGTCGAAGAAGGCAACATCCGCAACGTGCACCCGAGCGTGCTGGCCGTGACCGGTCCGCAGCAGTACGAGCAAGTGGTCAACGCCGTGCACGACGTCGTGCCGCCGCGTCAGGATCACAACCCGCTGATCGACCTGGTACCGCCGCAAGGCATCAAGCTGACCCCGCGCCACTATGCGTACCTGAAGATTTCCGAAGGCTGCAACCACAGCTGCAGCTTCTGCATCATCCCGTCGATGCGCGGCAAGCTGGTCAGCCGTCCGGTCGGTGACGTGCTCGACGAGGCCCAGCGCCTGGTCAAGGCCGGCGTCAAAGAGCTGTTGGTGATCTCGCAAGACACCAGCGCCTACGGCGTCGACGTGAAGTACCGCACCGGTTTCTGGAACGGCGCGCCGGTGAAAACCCGCATGACCGAACTCTGCGAAGCCCTGAGCACCCTCGGCGTCTGGGTTCGCTTGCACTACGTTTACCCGTACCCGCACGTCGACGAGCTGATCCCGCTGATGGCCGCCGGCAAGATCCTGCCGTACCTGGACATCCCGTTCCAGCACGCCAGCCCGAAAGTCCTGAAGTCGATGAAACGCCCGGCGTTCGAAGACAAGACCCTGGCGCGCATCAAGAACTGGCGCGAGATCTGCCCGGACCTGATCATCCGTTCGACCTTCATCGTCGGCTTCCCGGGCGAAACCGAAGAAGACTTCCAGTACCTGCTGAACTGGCTGACCGAAGCCCAGCTCGACCGCGTCGGCTGCTTCCAGTACTCGCCGGTCGAAGGCGCACCGGCCAACGACCTGGACCTGGACATCGTCCCGGACGACGTCAAGCAAGACCGTTGGGACCGCTTCATGGCCCACCAGCAAGCCATCAGCTCGGCACGCCTGCAAATGCGCGTCGGTCGTGAAATCGAAGTGCTGGTCGATGAAGTCGACGAGCAAGGCGCGGTTGGCCGTTGCTTCTTCGATGCCCCGGAAATCGACGGCAACGTGTTCATCGACAACGGCAGCAACCTGAAACCGGGCGACAAAGTCTGGTGCAAGGTCACCGACGCCGACGAATACGACCTGTGGGCTGAACAGATCTAAACGCAAAAAATACGAAAAGCCCTGCTCTCTTGACGAGATGCGGGGCTTTTTTACGTCTATCGTTTTGTGGGAGAAAGGACTCGCGCCATCCACTGCAAAAGGGGCATTCGGCCATGCGCCAACATTCGGTCATCCACACGCCGAAACAGAGCGACTACCAGGAACTGACTCGGGTCTGGGAAGACTCGGTGCGCGCCACCCATGACTTTCTGCCGGACAGTTACATCGAACTGCTGAAGAATCTTGTGCTGACGCGCTACCTCGACGCGGTGATGCTGATCTGTACCAAAGACTCGCGCCAGCGCATCACCGGGTTCGCCGGCGTGGCAGCGGGCAAAGTCGAAATGCTCTTCATCGACCCGGCCCACCGTGGCCAGGGCCTGGGCAAGCAGTTGCTGCGTTATGCCATGGAACACCTGAACGCCGATGAGCTGGACGTCAACGAGCAGAACCCGCAGGCGCTGGGGTTCTACTTCAAACAGGGCTTTGAGGTGATCGGCCGCACCGAGCATGACGGTATGGGGCAGCCTTATCCGTTGTTGCATATGCGGCTGCGCCAAACCCGGCAACAGTCGAGCAACGGCTGACCGGTGTAGGAGCCGGCTTGCCGGCGATGGACCCGAACGATAACGCGTCCTTTCTGGATAAACGCGGTGTTCCGACCTCCATCGCTGGCAAGCCAGCTCCTACAAATAGCTGTACGGCGTAAATGGAGCCGGGATTAACCGGCGCCCAGCAGGTACAATGCCCACCCCTTTTTTGTTACGGCCCTGTCATGACTGACCCGATACGTCTCTCCAAACGCCTCATCGAACTCGTCGGCTGTTCCCGTCGGGAGGCTGAGCTGTTCATCGAGGGCGGCTGGGTCACCGTGGACGGCGAAGTCATCGACGAGCCGCAGTTCAAGGTCGACACCCAGAAAGTCGAGCTCGACCCGCAGGCCCAGGCCACCGCGCCAGAGCCGGTGACCATCCTGTTCAACGTGCCGGCAGGCATGGACGCGGATACGGCCATGGCCACCATCAGCGCCGAAACCCTGAGCGAAGAACATCGCTTCAGCAAACGTCCGCTCAAGGGCCATTTCCAGCGCCTGACCGCCAGCACCGACCTGCAGGCCAACGCCAGCGGTCTGCTGGTGTTCACCCAGGACTGGAAGATCCTGCGCAAACTCACCGCCGATTCCGCGAAAATCGAGCAAGAGTATGTGGTCGAGGTTGAAGGCGAGATGGTGGCTCACGGCCTCAACCGCCTGAACCATGGCCTCACCTACAAGGGCAAGGAACTGCCGCCGGTCAAGGCCAGCTGGCAGAACGAAAACCGCCTGCGTTTTGCGATGAAGAACCCACAACCGGGCGTGATTGCCCTGTTCTGCCAGGCCGTCGGCCTGAAGGTCGTCGCCATCCGCCGCATCCGCATCGGCGGCGTGTCCATCGGCAAAGTGCCGTTGGGCCAATGGCGCTACCTGTCCGGCAAAGAGAAGTTCTAAGACTTTTCACGCCGCCACACATTCTGGCGCCGCGGTTTATGCGGCGCCCACTGCCGACTATCAGGATTGCACACCATGATTCATAACGACGTACTGCGCAGCGTGCGCTACATGCTCGACATCAGCGACAAGAAAGTCATCGAGATCATCAAGCTCGGCGGCATGGACGTGTCCCTGGAAGCCCTGCTGACCTACCTCGACAAGAAAGAAGAGGACGAGGAAGGCTTCGTACGCTGCCCGGACGAGGTCATGGCGCATTTCCTCGACGGCCTGGTGATCTTCAAGCGCGGCAAGGACGAAAGCCGTCCGCCGCAGCCAATCGAAGTGCCGGTGACCAACAACATCATCCTGAAAAAACTGCGCGTGGCCTTCGAGCTGAAAGAAGACGACATGCACGCGATCCTCAAGGCCGCCGAGTTCCCGGTGTCCAAGCCTGAGCTGAGCGCGCTGTTCCGCAAGTTCGGCCACACCAATTATCGCCCGTGCGGCGACCAGTTGCTGCGCAACTTCCTCAAGGGCCTGACCCTGCGCGTTCGCCCGCAGTAACCCCCACAGACCTTGGGCCACCACCGCCCCCTGTAGGAACCAGCTTGCTGGCGATGGCGATTTTGAGGACGCCATCGCCGGCAAGCCGGCTCCTACAGGGGTGGCAGTAGCCGAAGGCTCTATAGACCTTCATTCCGCGCAAAAATAGTGGCTCCGCTTCCAGCGGCTGACGACTAGGGTGTATGCACCCTCAGCTCTCAGGATTCGCCATGCACCCGTACTTTTCCCTGCAAGGCCGCACCGCTCTGGTGACCGGCGGCACCCGTGGTATCGGCAAAATGATCGCCAAGGCCTATGTCGAGGCCGGCGCCACCGTGTACGTCTGCGCGCGCGATGCCGAAGCGTGTCAGCAAACGGCTGACGAGTTGAGCGCCTTCGGAACGTGCCACGCGGTGGCCGCCAACCTGGCCACTGAAGAAGGTGTGCTGCAACTGGTCACGGGGTTGGCCGAGCAGATCACCCATCTGGATATCCTGGTGAACAACGCTGGCACCACCTGGGGGGCGCCGCTCGAGAGCTATCCGGTCAAGGGCTGGGAAAAGGTCATGCAGCTCAACGTGACGTCGGTGTTCAACTGCATCCAGCAGTTCTTGCCGCTGCTGCGCAAGGCCGGGTCAGAAGCCAATCCGGCGCGGATCATCAACATCGGCTCGGTGGCGGGGATTTCTTCCTTCGGCGAACAGGCTTATGCCTACGGGCCGAGCAAGGCGGCCCTGCATCAATTGTCGCGGATTCTGGCGCGGGAACTGGTGAGCCAGCACATCAACGTCAATGTGATCGCGCCGGGGCGCTTTCCGAGCAAGATGACCCAGCACATAGGGAACGATGAGCAGGCGCTGGCGGAGGATACGGCGTTGATTCCGATGAAGCGCTGGGGTCGGGAGGAAGAGATGGCGGCGTTGGCGATCAGTCTGGCGAGTACGGCGGGGGCTTACATGACCGGGAATATTATTCCTCTTGATGGTGGGTTCAGTCTCTAGATCGGCGGTGCGGCCTTCGCGGGCAAGCCTCGCTCCTACAGGTTCTTTGGCGTACACAAACTCTGTGTTCGCTCGAGAACCCTGTAGGAGCGAGTGGTGCGGCAGTCCGACTTGCCCGCGAATAGGCCCGCTCAGCCACCACCAGTCTTGAGGCCCGTCGGGGTATCATGCTCGCCTCAATCCTGCTTCGACCCTAAACCAATGACCTACAGCGTTTCCCCCATCGGCTTCGTGCGCTCCTGTTTCAAGGAGAAGTTCGCCATCCCGCGCCAGCCGCAACTGGCACCCGCCGCTCGCGGCGTGCTGGAACTGGTGGCGCCGTTCGATCAGGGCGACGCAGTGCAGGGTCTGGAGCAGGTCAGCCACGTCTGGCTGCTGTTCCTTTTTCATCAGGCCCTGGAAGAAAAGCCACGCCTGAAAGTCCGCCCGCCTCGCCTCGGCGGCAACAAATCCATGGGCGTGTTCGCCACCCGCGCGACGCACCGGCCCAACGGCATCGGCCAATCCGTGGTGAAGCTGGACAAGGTCGAAGCCAATCGCCTGTGGATATCCGGCATCGACTTGCTGGATGGCACACCGATTCTCGACATCAAACCCTACGTGCCTTATGCCGACATCATCGACACGGCGTCCAATAGCATCGCCAGCGCTGCGCCGCAGCTGATTCCCGTGCAGTGGACGGACTCGGCGTTGCAACAGGCGCATGGGCACGCTCAGCGGCTGGAAGAGCCTTTAGTGGAGCTGGTTGAGCAGTGCTTGGCGCAAGATCCGCGGCCGGCTTATCAGACGCCCGCGCCTGAGCGGGAATATGGGGCGCAATTCTGGGATGTGGATGTGCGGTGGCACTATCCGACGCCGGATTCGATCTGCGTCCTTGAGGTCATTCCCGCACAGGTTTAAACGCCAGAAACGAAAAAGCCCGCATGACCTTCTCGGGTCATGCGGGCTTTTCTATGCGCTACATATCTACTGTAGGAGCTGGCTTGCCAGCGATGGTCGTTAACGATAACGCATGTTTACCGGGGTAAACGCGGTGCATTCAAGTCCATCGCCGGCAAGCCGGCTCCTACACAAGTGACCTTCGGTCACTTTTCGACGAACGCACGCTCGATCAGGTAATCACCCGGCTCGCGCATCCGCGGCGAAACTTTCAGGCCGAAGCTGTTCAGCACTTCGCTGGTTTCGTCGAGCATGCTCGGGCTGCCGCACAGCATGGCGCGGTCGTCCTGCGGGTTGATCGGTGGCAGGCCGATGTCGCTGAACAGCTTGCCGCTGCGCATCAGGTCGGTCAGGCGACCTTCGTTCTCGAACGGCTCGCGGGTCACGGTCGGGTAGTAGATCAACTTGTCACGCAGGGCCTCGCCGAAGAATTCGTTCTGCGGCAGGTGCTCGGTGATGAATTCGCGGTAGGCGACTTCGTTGACGTAACGTACGCCGTGGCACAGGATCACTTTTTCGAAACGCTCGTAGGTTTCCGGGTCCTGGATGACGCTCATGAATGGCGCCAGACCGGTACCGGTGCTGAGCAGGTACAAATGTTTGCCAGGCTTCAAGTCGTCCAGTACCAGCGTGCCCGTAGGCTTCTTGCTGATGATGATCTCGTCGCCTTCCTTCAGGTGCTGCAACTGGGAAGTCAGCGGGCCATCA
The DNA here is from genome assembly GCF_019947305.1 of Pseudomonas sp. BF-RE-21. Taxonomy (NCBI): domain Bacteria; kingdom Pseudomonadati; phylum Pseudomonadota; class Gammaproteobacteria; order Pseudomonadales; family Pseudomonadaceae; genus Pseudomonas; species Pseudomonas sp. BF-RE-21. The sequence continues at coordinate 34,336 of NZ_JAGYGF010000018.1, forward strand.
GGCACCTTGATGCTGAAGAACTCGAGATGCTCTTCCCAGTTCGGGCTGGCAATCGAGTAAGCGCGCATGAGCGGCCGGCCGTTGGGCTGTTGCAGGCCGATCATCACGAACTGACCGTTCTCGAAGCGCAGGCCCGGATCGCGGGTGCACTTGAAGCTGAACAGAGTGTCGTTCCAGTGGTGAACACTGAGGACACGCTCGTGGTTCATGTTGCTCATGTACGTGGGACTCCTGGAGATTTTGCCTGCGCCTGTGGTCTGCGCAATTGCATCGCATTCTAATGGCAGCGACAATATCTGTTAAATGGATTATTAAGATAAGGGTTATCGGTTATATCGATATGCGATTTACTCTCCGTCAACTTCAAGTCTTCGTCGCCGTCGCCCAGCAGGAAAGCGTATCCCGTGCTGCGGGCCTGCTCAACCTGTCGCAATCGGCGGCAAGCACTTCAATCACCGAACTGGAGCGCCAGTCCAGCTGCCAGCTGTTCGACCGCGCCGGTAAACGGCTGAGCCTCAACGCCCTCGGCAAGCAATTGTTGCCGCAAGCGGTGGCGTTGCTCGACCAGGCCAAGGAAATCGAAGACCTGCTCAACGGCAAATCCGGTTTCGGCTCGCTGGCGGTCGGCGCGACCCTCACGATCGGCAACTACCTGGCTACGCTGCTGATCGGCAGCTTCATGCAGCGCCACCCGGAAAGCCAGGTGAAGCTGCACGTGCAAAACACTGCCAACATCGTGCAACAAGTTGCGCATTATGAAATTGATCTGGGTCTAATCGAAGGCGACTGCAGCCATCCGGACATCGAAGTGCAGAGTTGGGTCGAGGATGAGCTGGTGGTGTTCTGCGCGCCGCAGCATCCGCTGGCCCTGCGCGGCACGGCGACCATGGAAGAACTGAGCCACGAGGCGTGGATTCTGCGTGAGCAAGGCTCGGGCACGCGCCTGACCTTCGATCAGGCCATGCGTCATCATCGCAGCGCGTTGAATATCCGCCTGGAGCTGGAACACACCGAAGCGATCAAGCGCGCGGTGGAATCAGGATTGGGGATTGGCTGCATTTCACGGCTGGCACTGCGCGACGCGTTTCGCCGCGGCAGCCTGGTGCCGGTGGAGACGCCGGATCTCGATCTGGCGCGGCAGTTCTATTTCATCTGGCACAAACAGAAATTTCAGACGCCGGCGATGCGCGAATTCCTCGACCTGTGCCGCGCTTTCACCGCCGGGGTTCAGCGCAGCGACGAGATCGTGCTGCCCACCATCGCTTAAAGCAGGATCACCGCCCACACCAGCGCGATCATGGTCAACGCCACCAACTGCGCGGCGCTGCCCATGTCCTTGGCGTTCTTGGACAGTGGGTGCAGCTCCAGGGAAATGCGGTCGATGGCCGCTTCCACCGCTGAATTGAGCAACTCGACGATCAACGCCAACAAGCAGACGGCTATCAACAGCGCCTGCTCAACACGGCTGACGTTCAAAAAGAACGAAATCGGAATCAGGATGACATTGAGCAACACCAGTTGCCGAAAAGCCGCTTCGCCGGTGAAGGCTGCGCGCAGGCCGTCCAGCGAGTAACCGGAAGCGTTAAGGATGCGTTTCAGGCCGGTCTGGCCTTTGAAAGGGGACATAAAAGTGGCAACTGACCAAAAAGGAGTGGGAAAGCTAGATCAACCAAAGTCAAAAAAGCGTGAAGACGCCAACCTTCAGTGGCTTGAAATTGACTCAAGTTGTTGCAGGAGCAACGCCGCCTGGGTTCGGGTCCGTACATTCAGCTTACGGAAAATCGCCGTGACGTGGGCTTTGATCGTCGCTTCGGACACGCTCAGTTCGTAGGCAATCTGTTTGTTCAGCAGGCCTTCGCAGACCATGGTCAGCACCCGGAACTGCTGCGGTGTCAGGCTGGCGAGGCCTTCACTGGCGGCCTTGGCTTCATCGGAAACGCTGACCGCTTCGAACGCCTGAGGCGGCCAGAACACATCGCCATCCAGTACCGAACGTACGGCTTTCTGGATCACGCTCAGGTCACTCGATTTAGGAATGAAACCGCTGGCACCGAACTCACGGGACTTGACCATGATCGAGGCTTCTTCCTGGGCCGACACCATCACCACCGGAATTTGCGGGTACTGACCACGCAGCAGCACCAGCCCGGAAAAACCGTAGGCGCCCGGCATGTTCAGGTCCAGCAACACCAGGTCCCAGTCGGATTTTTCGTCGAGGCGGGTTTCCAGCTCGGCGATGCTCGCCACTTCCACCAGACGGACGTCCGGGCCAAGGCCCAGGGTCAACGCTTGATGCAAGGCGCTACGAAAAAGAGGGTGGTCATCGGCAATCAGGATTTCGTATGTGGCCATTTTTCAAATGATCCTGTTCTTCTAACAGCTCAAGGCGCAGCCACGGAGCTGCACCAACAGGGCACGTTCAACGCCAATGACGTGGCAATCACGTAAAGAATACGGCGTCTGAAACTACAGCCGCGCCCCAATCGGCGCCAAGCATGCCCAGCGAAACCGGGGTGGTCAAGGTGCCTGGCCGCTACAGTTCTTTGCAGTATGGGCGACAATCAGGCCGTGACGACGGCCGTTTTCGGTACGAAAGGCATCAGCTCGGCATGTGCCGGTGTTGCGACGTTCATTTCCAGCTGATGCTTGGCATCGAGGTAATGTTGGCTGAACACGTCGAAATAAGCGTCCAGTGCCGACGCGGCGTCGACATCGCCCGCCAGATCGAGGCACAACGCCGCCACTTCCGCCGTGCACAAATGCTCGCTGCGAGTCGACCGGCGCAGACGATAGCGCGACAGCTTCTCGGGCAGCAGGCTCAGGATCGGCAATGTTTCAAAATACGGGCTTTTGCGGAAAATCTTCCGGGCTTCGGTCCAGGTCGCGTCCAGCAGAATGAACAGCGGTCGCTTGCTGCTATCCACCTCGACGGTGTTGGTCACGCGCTCAGGTTCGACGTACTCGCCCGGAAACACCAGATACGGCTGCCATTGCGGGTCGGCGAGCAACGCCAGCAGCTGCGGGTCGGTTTCCGTGCGCGACCAGATGAACGCATGGTTGTCGCGCACCACATCGGCGATCAGCCACCCCGTGTTACTCGGTTTGAACACTTCCTTGTTGGTCATGATCAGGCACACGCCCGAGCGGGTCTCGACCTGCGGACGCCAGGCACACAGGCAATGGCTCTCGATCACGCGGCAGGCACGGCAACGCGTCGCCCTCCAGCCTCGGGCCTGAATCGGCTTGATGCCCTCCTCTTCGCGCTGGTCGCGCAAGCGGGCTACGGCGTTGGGGGCGTGGTTCATCGTGGGCAACACCGGCAGACAGGAAAACTCGACACGAACGGCACTCAGGGCGATAAAGGCCGGCAGTTTACCAGAGCGGCCGGCACAAGCCTGTACCGTCCAGACGGGCTCCCCTATAATTCGCCGCCAATGAACGCACAGCCCTGTGGCTGGTCGAACCACCAGTCACCGAACCAGGAGAGTTTCATGCTGCGCCTTATCGTTCCCACCGCTGCCATCCTGCTGGCGTCGTCCTTCAGCGCTCAGGCTGCGTCCTTGAGTGAGCAGAATCTCAACAGAGAGCTGCGAAACGTCGCCGCACAAAGCAGCGTCGGCACGCCACGGGCGATCAACGAAGACATTCTCGATCAGGGCTACACCGCCGAAGGCAATGTTCTGATCAACCACTTGAGCGTGCAAAGCAGCCACGCCAACAAGATGCGGGCTGATCCGAAAGCGGTGTACTTCCAGCTTGGCGCTTCCGTCTGCAGAAACGAGGGGTTCCGCAAGCTGATGAAGAAGGGCGCGATCATGCGTTACGACTTTACCGAGGTGAAAACCAATCGCGCGGTCGGCTCCGCCAGCTTCGAGGAATCGGATTGCCCGAAAGCCACGCCGCCGGCAAAGAAAAAGTAATCAATGGGAATTGGCGCGCCGCTGTTCATCCTCGGCGCGCAGTTCGGCCAACAACGCCTGTAAATAGCGCGAACGCCGCTCGGCTCCCTCCAGACGCCGGCAACACTCCTCTTCGAGACTCAAATGATTGGTCTCAGCCGATGACTTCAATAATCGATACAGTTGCGTATCGATCTCCAGAATGACTCTGGCCATAGCATCCCGCCTCCTTGCACTTCGCCCTTGCTTGAGCGACAAAATCCTTGAACCGCTTGTACCGTGCGCCCTGCCTTTGACGCAAAGCTGTCGTGTCACGTCTGTAATTTAGTAAATCAGAGTGCCGGACACTTGGCGCAGGTTCAGACGAGCGGTGAAATCACCTTGCAAATCGTCAATAAGCGGTTGCCAGGAAAGACTTTGCAGCGCAATGATCAAGTCAGCGAAAACCATCTAGAGGGTCTAGATTCATAGTGTTCCCGTTCACTTTTCAGGGCAGAAAAGGGGCTGCCTGGTTTGCGTTTTCCGATGCGAATGTTTCTTTCATCCAAAGGAACAACAGAGCCTGTACGGAAGGAGAAGTTGATGCCTTACCAACCGAATGACCTCCTCAGCCGTCATTTCGAAGAAAGCGGCCACGACCTCATCAGCAAGGTCGAAGAGCAACTCAACCTGGTTTCACCCAACAGCCCGAACATCCCGATCTACCGCGACATGATCCTGACCGTGCTGCGCATGGCCCAGGACGATCACAACCGCTGGAATGCCAAGATCACCCTGCAAGCCCTGCGCGAACTCGAACACGCCTTCCGTGTGCTCGAACAGTTTCGCGGACGGCGCAAAGTCACGGTATTCGGCTCGGCCCGCACACCGATAGAACACCCGTTGTATGGCCTGGCCAGAGAACTCGGCGCCGCACTGGCGCGCTCCGACCTGATGGTGATCACCGGCGCAGGCGGCGGCATCATGGCGGCCGCCCACGAAGGTGCCGGCCTTGAACACAGCCTGGGATTCAACATCACCCTGCCCTTCGAGCAGCATGCGAATCCCACCGTGAACGGCACCACCAACTTGCTGCCGTTCCACTTTTTCTTTACCCGCAAGCTGTTCTTCGTCAAGGAAGCCGATGCGCTGGTTTTGTGCCCTGGCGGTTTCGGCACCCTTGATGAAGCGCTGGAAGTGCTGACACTGATTCAAACCGGTAAAAGCCCGCTGGTACCGGTGGTGCTGCTGGACGCTCCAGGTGGCACGTTCTGGCAAGGCGCACTGGATTTCATCCGCAATCAACTGGAGGAGAACCGCTACATCCTGCCGACCGACATGAAGCTGGTGAGCCTGGTCTACAACGCCGAGGAGGCGGTTGAGCAGATCAATCAGTTCTACAGCAACTTCCACTCCAGCCGCTGGCTCAAGCATCAGTTCGTGATCCGCATGAACCACAAACTCAGTGATGCTGCGCTCGAGCACATGCAACAAGCGTTCGCCGACCTGTGCCTGAGCGATCACTTCCATCAGCATGCCTACAGCGGCGAGGAGCACGACGAACCGCAGTTCAGCCACCTCGCTCGCCTGGCCTTCACCTTTAACGCCCGTGATCATGGACGACTGCGCGAACTGGTGGACTACATCAACCTGCCGGAAAACTGGGCGCAGTCCAAACCCCAGGCGCAACAACGCACGCGGGAACCGTCAAAGGTTACGTGAGGCAAAAAAAAACGGCCCGCTATCGAAATAGCGGGCCGTTTTTGTTTAATCATCCATTCCTCGACCGCTGAACAAGCGGTTGATCATTTCCATGGAATACCCCCGATAAGCGAGGAACCGCCCTTGCTTGGCGCGTTCCCGAGCGTCTATCGGTAAATGCCCGGCAAACTTGCGCCGCCAGGTATCTTCCAGTTGTTCCTGCCAGTTGATACCGCTCTCACGCAGTGCGAGTTCGATGTCATTGCGTTGCAGGCCACGCTGGCTCAACTCTTCGCGAATACGCAAAGGGCCATAGCCGGAACGGGAACGGTAGGAAACGAAGCTTTCGAGGTAACGGGATTCGGACAACAGGCCCTCTTCCGTCAAGCGGTCGAGTGCTGTGTCGATCATTTCAGGGAGAGCGCCGCGCTGACGCAGTTTACGCGTCAGCTCGACCCGACCGTGCTCGCGTCGCGCGAGCAGGTCCATTGCGGTTCGCCGCACCGCGACGAGTGTATCGAGTACGGCGGTCATCGGATCAATCAGATATCAGCGTCAGCCAGGTCATCTTCAGTCTCTTTGACCGCAGAAGCTTTGGATTCCGCTACCGATGACGGAGACAGCAACTTGTCACGCAATTGCTTCTCAAGTTTCGCCGCGATTTCCGGGTTGTCCGCCAGGAACTTGGCCGAGTTGGCCTTGCCCTGACCGATCTTGGTGCCTTCGTAGGCATACCAGGCACCGGACTTCTCGACGAAACCGTGCAGAACACCCAGGTCGATCATCTCACCGTTCAGGTAGATGCCCTTGCCGTAAAGAATCTGGAACTCGGCCTGACGGAACGGCGAAGCGACCTTGTTCTTCACAACCTTGACGCGGGTTTCGCTACCGACGACTTCATCACCTTCTTTCACCGCGCCAGTACGACGGATGTCCAGACGAACCGAAGCGTAGAACTTCAGCGCGTTACCACCGGTGGTGGTTTCCGGGCTGCCGAACATCACGCCGATTTTCATACGGATCTGGTTGATGAAGATCACCAGGCAGTTGGCGTTCTTGATGTTACCGGTGATTTTACGCAGCGCCTGGGACATCAGACGGGCTTGCAGGCCCACGTGCATGTCACCCATTTCGCCTTCGATTTCAGCCTTTGGAACCAGGGCGGCTACGGAGTCGACGATGATCACGTCAACCGCGTTGGAACGCACCAGCATGTCGGTGATTTCCAGGGCCTGCTCACCGGTGTCCGGCTGGGAAACCAGCAGGTCGTCGACGTTGACGCCGAGCTTGCCGGCGTATTCAGGATCGAGGGCGTGTTCGGCGTCGACGAATGCGCAGGTCGCGCCGGCTTTTTGAGCCTGGGCGATTACCGACAGTGTCAGCGTGGTTTTACCGGAGGATTCAGGACCGTAGATTTCAACGATACGGCCTTTTGGCAGACCGCCAATGCCGAGCGCGATGTCCAGACCCAGAGAGCCAGTGGAAATAGCCGGGATCGCCTGACGGTCCTGATCGCCCATACGCATTACGGCACCCTTGCCGAATTGACGTTCGATCTGACCCAGGGCCGCAGCCAAGGCTTTCTTCTTGTTGTCGTCCATTAAAGTCCTCACGTAATCAATAAGGCCTGACGGCCAACACCTGTATAAGTAGCCAGTATTATTCCACAGCGATTCAGGATCGCCTACCCCTGATTTGAGATTTCTCCCGAGGCATGGCGCAGCAGCCCCTCTAGCGCGGCCTTCACCGTTTGTCGGCGGACCTCATCGCGGTTGCCGGGGAAGTGCTGCACCTCGCTGAACACCCGCTCCCCCACCCCCCAGGCCAGCCAGACCGTGCCGACCGGCTTGTTCGGCGAACCGCCATCCGGCCCCGCCACACCGCTGACCGCCACGGCAAAATACGCCCGGCTTTTTTCCTGGGCGCCACGGACCATGGCCTCGACCACTTCGCGACTGACCGCCCCCACCGTCGCAAACAACCCGACCGGGACATTCAGTTGCTCGGTCTTCTGCCGGTTGGAGTACGTCACATAACCGGCCTCGAACCACGCCGAACTCCCCGGAATCCGGGTGATCGCCTCGCAAATGCCGCCGCCGGTACAGGATTCGGCTGCGGTGACGTGAGCATTGAGAAGCTGCAGGCGTCTGCCCAGTTCAGCGGCCAGTTGGGTGATTTCTTTCACGGTCATCTCCTGAGCGGGCGGAATGGGACTACCGTACACGAGCGGATCACGCTTGCAAGTTACAGGATCGATCAAAATGTTAGCGACCGAGCGCCCTGATATAGGCCTGACAGGCCTGCAACGCAATCAGTGCACGGTCGCCGGCGTCGGTGATGGCGATAATTCGTTGAGCATGCGCCGGGTCAAGTCGGGCTCGAACGGCACCATGATCCACGTTGCCGGTGCTGGCGGCGGTTGGCACTGCACAGGCTGAGGCAGCGTCATGGGCATCGAGGAGGACTGACAGCCGCACATCAGCAGTGGCAAGACGATCGCGCAAGCGACCTTGATCACGTTGGGCATCGCTAAGCGCTCGATAATGGGTTTGTTCGCTGGCCGATAGCCGCTGTTCCAGCGCCAGCCGTTTATCCTGCTCGGTCTGTTGTCGAGTGGCGGCCGCCAGGGTCAGTTGGTTGAGCATCTCGGCGTGCGCCCTGGCCTGTTCCGCCAGTTGCCGCCCATAACGCCCATCCTGAAATCGCCAGGCCAGCGTTGCCGAGCCACCAGCCAACACAGCCAGCAACACAACAACGCCAACAACCCGCCACGACCCCGGGATCAAACCGAAGGCTGGCATAACACCGCCCTCGCCCGCGCCCAGAGTTGCAAACGATCCTGCAACCCGTTCAACCCCCCGTTGATCCGGCGGGTGATGCTGTTGAACTGGTCACGATCAGCCAGCTCGTTGAGGCCGTTTTGCCCCCAGAACCAGGCGGCGGATTCGGCGGCCCATTGCGGTTGCTCCAACAGTTCCGGCAACTGCAACAGACGCTCGTCGCCGAACAATCCGAGGCTGCACTGCTGGTAGTTATGGTGGCCGGTAATCTGGATCAGGCCACGGCCTCGGTACCTTTGGCCATCACCGTCGGGCATGGGTGTATTGCCCAAACGAACGGCCAGCGTGCCGGTGTCGTACTTGCTCAAATACTGATCACCGCCGAGTTCGCGCACATAGTGCAACTGCCCGGATTCGTGACCGACTTGCGCAAGGAAAGCGGCGCTGCGTTTGGGCGTGTTGATGTCATGGCCATCCATGGCGCTATTGAGAGCAGAAATGAAAACGCCCGCTTGGCTGCGGGCGTTGGGAAGTATTTGCTGTAATTGCAGGACAGTAAGCGGCATGAGTGATGTTCCGTTCGCCATTGATCCGCCAGACCGGCGCCAGTGCATTTGATTGCGTTATTACGTGGCATCCGGACACTTCGCCTCGATCATGCAGCGATAGCTTTGATATTTGTCACCGCTGGCAATGACCTTTTCGATCGACCAGTACCCGCGCAGGAAATCCGGCCAGGACTGGTCGAGCAACAAGACACCCTCGGCGGACAGCGCCGGATTACCCGGGCAACTGATTTTCACCTTGAGCTTTTCACGCAGCAATTTGCGCACTTCACCCTCGCCGATATCCCTGGCCTCCGCTTCATTCTGGCAGAGCCGACCGATGACCTTGAACGGCGCGCTACCGGTTTCAATCACCCGCACCACCCCCGCTGCCGCGTCCCACCAACTCGTCTTGCAGCCCTGGTTTTTCGCCCGGACGGAGTCATCGAGCGTGGCGGAAATGAAGGCGCGATCGCCGGGTCGATTGTTGGTGGTCACCGACAGTTTCACCTGGGGCAACACCTTGCCCGACAGTGACTTGGTCTGACTTGGGAGCGCCAGCACATACAGCTCATTCATCGGTTTGGCGATGGCCTTGTATATGCCGGCGAGGCGAGTCAAAAACGCCATGTCACTTTCGTTGGACTGATCGATGTGGTCGATTTTTTTCAGTGCCAGTTGGGGTGCCACCCGTGGCGAAAAACCATGCCGCTCAGCGATCTCGCGAAACAGCGCACCCAGGGTGGTCGGCCCATGACTGGCCGATCGACGCTGCAGGAAGCCGGTCTTGTCATCGGCACTGAACGGCGCTGCGGTTGCCACCAGCGTCAAGCGCAGCGGGAACAACGTCGGCGTCAGGCGAGACACCGTGAACTGGCCCTTATCCACCAGACTGGACTCCGCGTAACCGACCTTCAGGCCAATCTTGCCGCCCAGGATCGGCAGCCCCTCAAGCCCTTCCAGATCGAGCGTCAATGTCAATTGATCGGACTCGGTACCGGCGGCATCAATGTGCTCCCAACTGATCAGGCGCTTGTTGATCAAGTCCTTATTGGCCCCATAAATCTCTACCTCTGGCGTAAAACCCAATGCCATGAAACCTCCTTAATCCCACGCGGAAACCGGCGTGGTCACAACGGGTTGTGAGTCAATTTCCGGCAGGACTACCCAGACTCCCGCGGGCAGTACCGGCCCCTGTTCCGCCAGTGCAGGGTTCAGCTGCCACAGTGCCTCTTCGACGGCATCGTCACAGCGACTCAGTTCGCGGTACAGCAACAGGTTCACCGAATCACCGGCCACACTTCGAACTCTACGCATGGATGAACTCCGACAGGTCTATTGCCCAACCGACGACCATCGCCGTGCCGTCATCGATGATCACGCTTTGGGTTTCCGTCACCGTGTTGATTCGCCAAAGCCCCCAGTTGCGTCCGATGCCATCCACCAACGGCACCGGCTTGCGCTGTTCCTGCAACGTGCGCAGTTCATCGAGCCGCTCCATGGCCACCGCGTACATCGACGTCCCTGTAATCTTCATCGTTTGGGCTTTTTGCCCGGTCTGACTGGATTTCGGCTTGCCGGTCACAATGTCCAGTTCCACCCAGCCACCGTCCGATGTGTGCACGATGTTGTGGTAGGCGAAGTTGCGGGACAGGCCGAAAATGAAACTGCCCAGGATCATTTGCTGGCGCATTACCTGCCTCCATCGGTCAGGGCCGCACCACGTCGGGTGGCGAGGGCGTTGGTGGACATCAGTGGAACAAACTCGCCGTGGAACTGCGTTTGCAGCTGCTGCGCCACGATCGTCCGGATGTGCTCGGAGCTCTCCCCACCGGTGCAGGTGACCTGAATCGACGGTGAGTAATTGATCTGCTGGTTTTGTGTCGGCGCGCTGGTCAGTTCTTTACTGACCTGATCAGGAGCACCGAGCTGATCGGAAGGTGTGGCCAGTTTTTCCCCCAGCCAGGATCCGGTGATACCACCGAGAAAACCTCCGATGGCCGTGCCCACGCCTGGCAATATCAGGGTGCCTAGCGCGGCGCCAACATAAGAACCGGCCATCATCCCGGCGGAGGAAGCGATGGCTTTGGTATCACCATTGGCGACACCTTGCGCGAGATCGACCCCGGCGCCGAGCACGTTCCGCCTTGGTGCTTTTTTAGGGAGCAACGTGCCGACCTTGGCCACTTTGCCGAGCAACGGGCTGGCCTGCCCGGAGCCCGAGAACGACACCAGACTTTGAGCCTCGGCAATTACAGGCCTGACGGTCCGAGACTGCACAGTGACCTCGATTGGCGATTGATCCTTGGCACTGCTGCGCCCCCCGGCCTTGCCTCGTTTGGCGTCCCGGGATTGCTTACGCGCCTGATCCCCTGTGTACCCAAGACTGTCTTTCGTTTGTTTTTCCGGGGGTGGATCTTTTTTGGCCTGATCGACGTCGCGATTGTCCTCGCTGATCAGCTTGCCCAAGCCGAACGGGATTTTCGGCGCACCACGTTTGATAATTTTTTTGGCAACGTTGGTCAGCGCTTCGGTTGCAACGGCAGCGCCCACGACAGAGGCGATAGAACCCAACGCAACCGCAACGCCTGCCAACACGGTGGCAAGCGTGGAATTGTTCTCGGCAAACGTACCGAGCTTGTCGACTTGAACGGAAAGCGACGTCAGCGGACCGGAAATGTCCGGAGTCACTGCGCGGCCCAATCTGCTGAAACTTGCACTCAAGGCATCGCTGCCGGTTTTCGAAGGGGTCCCCGTGTCTTGGGCGGATTGCGCTTTCGCGACGTTGCCTTCGAGGTTCGAAGTCGCAACAGGCGCGTTATCGGACTTCAGTTGATCGGCTGCGCTGTTGTCGCGCGGGCTCGCCGTTGCGATTTGTTTCGGCGTCGTGCCCGCGGCCCCTCCGGCCTCGCCGCTACCGGGAACAATCCCACGGAAGTCAGCTGCACTGACATTCAGGCTTACGGTGCCCAAGTGGTGGGTCACGTCATTCGCCGCGATGCCAGGGAGACTGGATTGTGCCTCGCTGTCCGCGACAGGCTCCTCTGCGCCCCACTTGAGTACAGATCGTGTGGAAGACAATAGCGCTGTCAGCGACATCAGCACTTCACCCAGCTTGTTCTGCCCCGCGGTCAGTAATCGGATGTCCAGGCTGACTGTGTTCAGTGCCTGGTTGAGCTGCGCCAATGGGGCCATTAAACCGGCCAATCCGAGAGTTGCCACTCCGGCGCCCACTGTTAGCGATCCAACGCTATTGGCCGTCACACTGGCCAGTGAATATTGACTGTCTGCCATCCCCCTCTACTCCTGTTTGACGCCAAGGCGAGTGATCGCAATGTCGTAGCGGCGCAAGGCCTTGCCGACGTCCCATTCCAGAATGTCCGCTTCACTTATCGGGTAAATGAGCGGCACCACATCGAGGATTACTTCGATGTCGCGCTCCGAAAGAAGGCCGCCGGTTTGTTTAAAAAATCGTCGATTCGCACCTGCAATTGTGTCCAGTCAGGCACGGTCAAACTGGCCAGATCGGGCAGCATCAGGCCGGTGCAATGGGCCGTGATGAATTCGGCGCGTTCCTTGGCGGTCTTGAGTTTTTTCATCGCCTTGGTCGCACGCAGCACCGGCATTTCCAGGGTCAGCGTGGTCAAGGTGCGACCCGCCACGGTGAGCGGTTGCAGCAAGCTCACTTCGTCGGGATCGGCCGACGGTTGTTCACCCTCGTCCGCTTGTTCAAGGAAATGCGACGTCGGCAAGGTCGACATCTCATGCACGTACTGCGCGATGCTCACGTAGTCCGGGCGTTTGAGTTGATCGAGTTCCTTGACCGACAAACCGGTGGCCAGCAGCGCCAGCTCGAAGAACTGATCGTCCTCATCATCGCCGGCACGGGCCAGGGCTTCTTTCTGTGCGGCGTAATACAACGGTTTGAGTTGAATCTGTTCGATCTCCGACTGATTGTCGGCGGTGATCGGCGACAACAAGGCGTGAACAGGTGGAGTCCAGGACATGAAATGAATTCCTTGATGAATCATGGGAAGGCGTTGAGCAATGCTCCTTGTGGGAGCGAGACCGGCTTGCCGGCGATAGCGGGTTCACATTCAAAAGTGATGTCGACTGACACAATGCAATCGCGAGCAGGCTCGCTCCCACAGTTCAGTGATCGCAGTGCGACTTAAGGGATCAGCACCGCGCGACGGGCGTCGCCGAGAATGTCGACGCCGTTGAGCACGAACTTCTGGGTGCGCACGTCGATGTCGATCACCGGGATGCCGTTTTCCAGGCGGTTGTAGGTGCGGCAGGACAGCTCAAGCGTGGTGAGGGGTTTTTCGCCCATCTTCAGCTTGGCCTCGGTCAGCGATTTGAGCTTGCCGCCAACGGTGTGGTAGGTGAACCAGGTGTTGCCATCCTGATCCTGACCGGCTTCACGGACGTTCAACAAAATGTCGTCGCCCAGCTTCACGCCGAGGGAGAGCATCACTTCGGCACCGACGCCTTGCAAAATGAGGGTCGCGCCCAGCACTTTGCCGCTCTTGATCATTTCTTCGGCGATGAAGCGCCCGCCCGCCATCGCTTCCATATCGAACTCGATCTTCGGCGGAGTGAACTCTTCCACGGTGGCCGACAACGGCAAGCCTTGCAGGGTGGCCGCGATGGCCTGTCTTACGCGGTTGGTAAACATTAGAGAACGTCCTCCAGGAACTGCTCGATGATTTCATCGCGGGCATTGAGTTGATAAACCATGTGTTCGTTCGGCGCGTAGCGGCCGTAGTCGATGACCACGTACCAGGTGCCGTTCTTGTACTTCTCGACGCTGTTCAATTCCGGGTGCAGGTACACGCTGCCGCCGGGGATGGTTTCGTCGGCGACCAGGGTTTGCAGCCAGTCGTTGATGCGCTTGACCTCCTGGTCCATGAACGACTTGGTGAGGTTCTTGGCCATGGCTTTCTGGCCGGCCTTGACCAGCTTGCGGCTGATCGCATCTTCCAGGCCGACGTAGCTGATGAACTTGCCGGTGATGGAACGGTTACCCAGCAGCGAGAAGCCGCCGAGGATGGTGCGGGCGTAGTAGCTGACGCCGTAGCGGTTGAGCAGATCGCCTTCGGTGGATTTGTCGAGAATGTTGTATTCCACGACGCGCGAAACGTCCTCGGCAAAGGTCACCTGATTGCCCGGGCTCTCCCATTGCTTGACCTTGGCCAGGGCCGCGATGGCCAGGCTCGAAGGCGACAGGAACACGTTCTTCTTCGCTGCCTTGGAGTACACCGATGGCATGTTGTGCACCAGCAGGCAGCGGTCGAAACCCAGTTCCGCGCCGCCCAGTTCCTGGCTGTACGTCACCTGATCGGCGACCGCGGCATCCTTGCCGTCGAGCACCACACGGGCCTTGATGCGCTTGCCGAACGAGGCGAACTCACCGGCCACGGCTTTGGTGCTGGTGAAGCCCGGCGCGCCGATGATGGTCAGGTCTTCCGGCACGCTGCCCAGTGCCGCGAGGCCGAGCTTGCGGCCGGTCAGCGGATCGACACCGCCGATGACGTTGTTCAGCGTGTCCGCCGGGGTCGCGCCTTCTTCGACGATGACCACGTAGACCGGCACCTTGACCACTTTCAGGATCTGGAAGACCGCGTGATACAGCGTGCCTGCCTCGGTGCCGGTCGGATCGAGCAGCGCCTGGGTGGTGAAGCTGTTGATGCGGAACGGCGCATTGCGTGGAATCAACGGGTCTGCCTTCGGCGCGGTGCCGATCAGACCGATGACGTTATCACCCAGGCCGCCCATGGCCTCGGGGGATTCGGTGGCATTGACGGTAATGCCGTTGTGCTCGAAGTTCAAAACCTCAGCCATGGTTATTCAGCCTTCTTGGCAGCAGCTTTTTTCGCTGCGGTGGATGGAGAGGCCGAATCGGCAGCCTCGGCTTTTTTCAGCTCCAGACGACCAGCGCTGCGTAGCGCACTGGCCTCCACATCGAGCAGTTGCAGTTCCTGGCCGATGCTCGACCAGTGGCCACCCCCGGTAGGGAATGGAAGGAGCACGGTGTACGTTTGGCGTTCTGCCATTTCTGTTTCTCCATAAACGAAAAAGCCCCTTGGGTAAGGGGCTGTCGGGTGTTGTGTGTGTTTGTGTTGCGGATAAGAAAACGCCCCGGCGGTGCGGGGCGTTTATTGGGTGTGTTCGGCGATCCAGGACGGAGCGACCGAACGATGCTGGGTATCGGGGAAGTCCGGTGATTGAGGCCAGTCGCGTAGGGCTTGCATGTACACAAGCAACTCACCGAACTGCTCTGCGGTCAGCGTGGTGGGCCCTCCGATTTCACGCTGATCGCGATGACGCTCACGTAACCACATCAGCGAAACCAGTTCGGCATCGCGCCACTTTCGCTCATCGTCCGCTTTCGTGGTCGTGGGCGCTGTTGCGCTCTGGATGTACGCCTGAACCTCTTCATCAGACATAGGCACCAACCCGGCAGAGATAAAGTGCGCGGGAGCGTCATCTTCATAAGCATTGACGTTACCGGTCTGTGGATTGTGGAAATACTTCATGGGCGCAGCTCCGACCAGACAGCATTGACAGGGCTTGAGAGGGTCACGGAATAAGTGGTTCCGACCGGGACAACGAAGGCGGCGTGAAAGCCTGTGGTCGTGAGAGTTACACCACCACAGGTGGCTGTGACCGAGCCGGACTGGATTGCCACTTGAACCTGAATCGGTCGACCGGTGGTGTTGGTGTAGACGGTGCCACTCACGCGACTGGCGGTGACGTTCTGCCAGGTCTGGCCATCACCTACGCCGCGTGGTCTGGCTTCCAGGCCTCCCACTTGTGCCGCCAGGCCCGCCACGTCGATGGTTCCCTGATTGACCGGGGCGTTCCAGGCTTTGATGCACCACATCACCGCCAGGTTGCGAGGTCTTGTAGAACCCGCAAAAACACCGGTCAGCGCGCCTGTGACTACACCAGACCCGGTCACAACAACTTGCGATGGATAATCTGATACTGCAATTGAATCAAGCCCATAAGTTGAAATCGGAGAAGCAGCAACACCGCCTAGGCCGGCCATTACGAGTCCGTCTGCGGAACCTGTAGTGTCAGCAACCCCCATCGTGCCTTTCTGCCAACTGCCGATAGCGCGACCGGAATCTATTCCGCGTCCATGATCCCAGCCTCGCAGGAACTCGCCGCGAGTCTCAGGCAGTCGGGTAGATCCGACGGGATCTCCTGCCACGTTATATTTTTTGTCCAGATACGCAGCCAGCTCGGGATAAACAGAATCCACAAAAAGGCTGTTATCCGCCTCAAGGTAGCCGGGAGGAACGGTGCCCGATGGGAACGGCACAAGCGCGCCCACTGGAACGGCGGCTTTCAGCTTTTGCACTTCCTTGACCAGTTCACCGACGTCAACCTGCCCCTGGTTGATTGGGGCGTTCCAGGCCTTGATGCACCACATCACCGCCAAGTTGCGTGGACGAGTGACTCCATAGCTAGCATCGTTTCTGGTCGGGGTAACGATCGCTGTCGGATTTTGGACAGACATCATTGCTGTCGGGTAGTCCGACAACAGGCAATCATCCAGACCAAAATTTTTGTGCGCCAATGAAGCTCCTGGCGCAGCACTCGTATTGTCATAGTCCGCAATTACGTCAGCAATCGGCCCGGCACCAACACTATGAAATGTCCCTTTTTGCCAACTACCGATTGACCGACCAGCATCCACCCCGCGACCATGGTCCCAACCACGCAGGAACTCGCCGCGCGATTCGGGAAGACGAAAATTGCCCGTACCTTCATTGCCCTGATTGAACGAAGTCCCCAGGTACGCGAACAAATCCGGGTAAGTCGCGATGCTCTGCACACTGCCATCAATTTCAAGGAAGCCCGCTGGCACTGCGGTCTTTGGAAAGGCAACAACAGCCCCGACGGGTAGTGCCGAAGCCTGTGCAATCAGCGCTTCGATTTCAGGCTTGGTGTAAGTGTCCTTGATCCCAAAACCAGCCAGCGTTTCCGGATTAGCACCCGCAGTAGCGCGACCGTATTTATCAACCGTCAGACTCTTGTAAGTCCCTGCCTGAATCCCCGTTCTACCGGCCAGCATTTCAAAGCTCAGCGCCGTAGTCCCCAGCGTGATCGGCCCGTTCGTCACCAGATGCCAAAGCGAATCACCGTTCGCCGTGCCCTCCTCGACCATCACGGTCAGGCCCGGCGTCACCTTGGCGCTGGTGTTGGCGTCAGTCGCCCGCACCCAGGCACCGTTAGCCGCCACATAAAGGCCGTTATCCTTCGCCAGCGTTTGCGCCGTCACCAGCACACGCTGCCCGGACAGCACCGCGACGCCATCGATTTGCTGCGCGCCACTGAGCACGATGTTTTCCGTGGTGGCCACGCGAACTGATTGCTTGCCATCGAGCTTCGCCAGTTCGTCGGCGAGATAACCCATCACCCACGCCCGCGTCGCTTTGACCACGGTGTCGTCGATCAACAGCGTGACGAGCGACGCGTTGCTGGTCTCGAAAATCGAGCGAATGTAGAACTCTTTGCCCGATCCCGACGTTGCCAGCACCGGCTTGAACGACTCCGGGTATTTGACGATGGCGTAGAGGATGCCGGTGTCGGTCCAGAGCCCGGCTTCGCGCACATACCAACCGCCCTCTTCTGGCGGGATAGTCACTTCGGCGAGCAGCCAGCTCGGATTTTTCTCGTCCTGGAACAGGGCGTTCAGTGGCCCGCGCCACACTTCTCGTTTAAGCGCCGTAGCGGTTGCCGCCGGGTTGTAAACCGCGCCGCCGCCGTCACCGACCGAAATCTGCGACAGTTTGATCGGCACGCCCGCCGCCTTGCAGGCAGTTTCGTAGGCGATCCCCGCATTGGTAAGCAGGGTGTAATAGTCGGCCATTTAGGACCCCTGAGGATAAATAGTGGATGTTTCAACGGCGTAGAGCCCGGCGGCCATGAAGGCCTGCCCCGAGGCTTCGAGCCCTTCGATGACAATCGGATAAACCGTGGTGAGTTCGCCGCACACCGTCGCCGCGCCAATGACGTGACTGCCGAATGCGCTCAAGCCGACGGACACCGACAGAACGTCGCGCTCGCTTTTGGCGTCCGCCAGACGCCGGTCGAGACGAGCGTCGATTTCTTCGCTGTAGGGTTGCTCGGTAAATGCCCTGACGGAAAAGCTGTAAGGCGCGCCCGGCGGTGTCTGCTCGTACCAGGCACGCACCTCGGGTATTAACCGCAATCCTTTGGCGGCGTTTTCCAGGGCCTGGCGTGTCCCGGCCTGCCGTGCGGTGGGCCAGGCCAGTTCAACGGTCAAACGCTTTTCCGCCTCGGCGGCCTCGGCGCTCCATTCACTGACACCACGATCCGCTGCGAGATAAGGCAGAAATGCCTGAGGGGTCGAGGTCGGGTTCATCAGCTCGGGGAACGGCGGCGCGATGCGGTCAAGCAATGCACCGAAGCCGATATCGAGGGCTTTTTCCAACGGTGAGCTGTTGGCTGGCAACAGGCTCGGGCGCGGCGTCTGGTCACTCATAGCGTGAGCACCTCGACCTCGACCCCGGTGCAGTAAGGCGCTTCAAACGCCGTCGTCACAATCGGCTCGACCGGTTCGAGAATGTCCAGTTGAACCGCGCCGGCGTTATGCAGCGTGTAGTCGATCCAGCTCGGATCGATCCGCCCTTCCAGTCGATGACAGCTCTGGGCATACGCTTGCAGTTGCTGTTGCGCGGCCACCTTGGTCAGCCCCGAATCCGGGCCGGCGTTGATTCGGGCGACAACGCGGATTTTGTAGTTTTTGATATGGGCGCTTTGCACCGTGACCCGATCCGTTTCCGGTCGGACGTCAGGCCGGGCGAAGTGCCGGCGCACGCCGTCGAGCAGTTCATCGGACGCGGTGCCATCGCCCTCCCGTGCCAGCACCGTGACCATCACCTCACCGGGCGCGGTGCGGCGTCCATTGCCGTCCTTGACCTGCGCCGCGTAGCCGTCCGGGTCGAAGGTGTACGTGACTGTCACCTCGCCCGGTGCATGGGTGTCCACCTTCACCGCTGGACGCTCGCCGAGGGTGAAGACCTCGCGGCGATATTGCATGCGTGAACCGGCGGCCGGTGCGTGCGGCGCCAGGTAATAACGCAACCGGGCGTCGTCGTCGCTTTCGTACACGGGCGCAATCGGCGGGAATGCCGCCGGGTCGCCAGGGTCCAGCAACTGACGCTCAAGCCCCATGTCCGCGAGGCGGGCATCGAGATTGCTGCCGGTCGCCCACCAGGCCAGCATCTGCTTGATGCGGGCGTTGTATTTGCGTTCGTGGATTTGCAGGCGCACACAAAAGGCCTCAAGGGCCAGGGTCAGCAACTCGCTTTCGTTTTCGAGGCTGACCTTGATCTTTGCCGCCGACTCGGGAGCGCGGGCGCCGACGTACTCGACGACAAACGTCTTGAACTCGGCGAGCAAATCCTCGAACGCTTCGACGGTGACGATCGATGGTTCGGCCAACTGGTTCTGGCCGGGTATCAACATACTCATGTCACCACCTCGAAAGTCTGTTTGCGGTTTTGCCAGGTGCCGGCGAATCGCAGGACCAGCCCGGCGCCTTGCCGGCTGGCCACAATGACCTGCGGCTGGAAATCATCGATGCCGTTCTGCGGGTTGTAGAACGCTTGTGCCGCGTGGCTCTGGGCAAGCATCAGCAAGTCGTCGCCGAGGTTGCGGCCCAGCAGTTCCGGGATCAGCGAGCCATACAAAGGACGCTTCTGCCGGGTACCCAACGGCGTGGTCAGCGCTCGGGTTGCGCGCTGTACAAACTGCGGCCAGTCATCGACCACCGCCCCGGTGTTTCTTTCGATTCCGATCATGGGAAACTCTTTATGCGGTACTGATGACGCGTCCCTGGTGATCCACCACCGGGCCGCTCAGGTGCACACCGGAAGCGTCGAGTCGCAAGCCGACCGCGCCCAGTTGCAGTTCGATGGCCTCAGGCGTGATCGCAAGTCTCGCCGGCCCGAGATTCAACTCGAGCGCTTCGCGTGAGCCATTGAACGCCGCCGGGCCGTTCTTCCAGTGCAAGGCATGAAGGGCGTCGTCGTAACCGCTTTCCGTACCGTCCAGATAGAGGCGACGCGTCAGCGAAGCCTGGGTCGAGGCAGGTGGAAACCGATTACCGTTAAGCCCGAACAACGCCACGGATTGAGCGCCGCCCTCGCCGCCGCCATGGTTCAGCAACAGGCATTGCTCGCCGACCGAGGGGATCCGCGACTCGCTTTGCGCCCCGGCGCTGGGGTTGAAAAAACGGATGGCGGGCGTCAGCAATCCTGAGTGGCTGACCCGGCAGGTATTGCTGGCCGCATCGACTTCCTGGCACACGCCGATACGACACAGGCTGTCTGTGCGCCGGTGCACGTCTTCAAGTTCGGCCTCCATCTCGGCCAGACGCTCAATGATCGGGCCGAGCTGCTGACGTAAAAGCGCATCGAACATGGCTCAGTCCTCAAGTGCGGTGTATTGGTCCGGGTCGTCGATGTTCGAGACTTCCCAGGTTTTGGCGAATTTCGGGATGCCCAACGGGTCCTCCAGCAGCAATGCGCCGAGGTAAATCGTCTGGGTAAAGGAAAGGGTCCAGGCGAGGTACTCCTGCGAACCGCTGATGAGCGTCGACGGCAAGGCATCGATGTTCATGGGCAGGTCGCATTGACTACCCGGCAGGCCCCAGCGGTTATCCGTGGCCAATCCCTTGAGAACGCTCGCCAGATCGCCAGCGGCCAACCCCGGATTACTCAGGGTCGGCGGCACAATGATTTGCAGCGAGATCGACAAAACATGGGCGATGCGCCCGTCATGGGCGCGGTCGCCGGCTGCATTGCGTTCGATGGCGATCAGGACCCACGCCTGATCGAACGTGCCGTCGAAGTCCTGACGGCCTCCGACCTTCAAACCCGGGCCAACCGCACGCAGCGCGTCGGCAATGGCAAAAAACAGACGCGACGGTTTATCGATGTCGGGGGACATAAGAGGCTTCCATTCAAATTTCGAGGCGTCCGGCTGCGTGGGTTCATGCAGCGGACCGGGGATGCCAGAACGGCAAAGGGACCTGGCTTTATTGATCCGGGCGGGAATCACGCGGCGGCACTTCACACACGCCGATCCGCTTGGCCGCCCAGCGCTCATAAAGGCCAATGGCGACATCGGCGCCGGCCATCGCCGTAAGGCAGCCGAACGCGCCGGCCGCCCAGATCGACAGGCCGGCGGCGTACAGCAGCATGATGGCCGAGACCCCGCAAATCATGCAGGCCCCGGAACGCAGGGCCAGACGCCGCAGCAATGACCAGCCGCGAGCGCCCTCCTTGTCGGCACGCCACATTTCGCCGGTTACCCCGCCCACCAGGGCGAGCACGATGACCAGCCAGATCGGCATGTCCAGCAACGCTTGTTGCTCGTTTGTCATGTCACGCCTCCTGGGGGTGAATGGCCCAAAACGAAAAGGTTCTGTGCAATAAAACAAGACGCCCTGCCAACTGGCAGGGAGCCCTTGGATCTACCCTTAAAACTCCCAACCGATATGTCCGTAAGTTGGATACGGCGCAGTACCGTTGTGCTCGGGGCTTGTGGTGTCCGGGTAGTAGATTTTTCGAGCGCGAATGGTCGGCGTATAGCCGAAACGCGCCCAGACAGGGACATCCTGGACAATCGCCAGGCTGCCATTGGGTTGCAGGCGCAAAGAAGCACCCGGACGGCCAGCGGTTCCTGAATTCCAGAGCGGAACGTTATTCGCGCCATAAACCACGAAGTTACCGTCTGCCTGAAACACCGCCCTGACCGCGCCTTTGTTCTGCGTGTAACTGGCCCAGCGAACACTCCAGTTCGGGCCGTAGTTCACAACGTTGCCGTCGCCCTGGAAGATAATGGCGCCGTCGCCTGCAAAGTAAGGCTGCCCTCTGACCAACTCGGATGGCCCCGGAAAAATCACTGCGGCACTGCCCGTGATGACGGGAATTGACGGAGTGCCATTCCAGAGAGTTTGCGAATCGATGATCACGATGTTGCCGTCGTCCTGCACTTGAAGATAAGTGCGATTCGCGGCGGCCTCGACACTGTCGACTGCCGTGGTATTGACCGTGGTCCAGCAACGGTTACGTGTGTGGTCTACGAGAACACCGCTGTAATACACGTAGAAACAGTTAGGCACCGCCGCCACAGGATTGAGCGTGCTCGTGTAAGCGTTGCCGTCAGCTACCCAGGCAAGTGCGCCATTGTCATAGAGCGCCAGGTTCATGTCCGGTTGCAGCAGCAGTTTGAACCGCTTGCTCGGCGACTCGAGATACTGGCCCGGGCTCATGGAGTTGCGCGGCGGCAACACCGGGCTGCCATTGTTTGTGAACTGAATACGGGGTGGTCCTGATGGTCCAGCCATGGTTATCACCTATTGAGTTGAATGGTTGTGTGCGCTGGATTGCGCGTTCATGTCGCTCAACGGCGATCGCTCAAGGCTCGCGGCCTTCACGTGATTCAATGTTCCGCATCGGGAGCATTTGATCTGGAGCTCGGTGTACTCACCCACCCGGGCGAGCAGTCTTTTGCACTGCCCACATCTGCAATCTTTCAACATCACGACGCCTCCTGGCTTGTGTCGAATCCTTTCTGTGGATGAGGTTGATCGACCTCGTACGAGGTAGGCATTCCAAAAAGCCCGGCGCTTGCCGGGCTTTTCAGTAATGCGGTCCTTCGCGTTGACCTTTCGGCGCTACTGGCGCGGTACGGGTCCATTCAGATTGTTTTTCCGACCGCGGTCCCTGCCCGCCGGATAACTGCTTTCGGTGCTTTACGCTGCACACCCGGGTCAGTTGCCAACCCTCTGAACCGTTGAGGCCGGTTCATCGCTGCCTTTGTCGTGGAACTAAAGAACTTCGTTTCGAGCTGCTTTGTTGAGCGGCTTGAGACAAAGAATATGCATGGATGCATATACAGTCAATGCACAAATGCATTTATTTATGCATTTTAAATGCACTGACGCATGAAGCCCCCCACAGACAAAGGCGTTGGTGGGTTTTCAGCAGGCGAAAAAAAACCCGCACGATGGCGGGTTTTATCTGACAGCGATGAGGTTAGCGGGCGTACATGCCCCACCAGAAGACGTGGCCGAGGATGACAATCTGCTCTTCCTGGATCTCCTGGAAGGTGTAGTCCTCGTCCGGATGTTCATCGCGATTGAAGCTGCGCAGGCGAATCCCCGTGGGCAAGCGATAAAGCTGTTTAACCCGCAGTTGGCCGTTGTGGTTGATCGCATAAAGGTCGCCATCGACGATATCGCCGATCCCGCACTTGCCGGCATTGACCCCTACGGTGGCGCCGTCACGCAGTACCGGCAGCATGCTGTTACCACGCACCGTCACGCATTTGGCCTGGTCGAACTGCACACCGTTATGGCGCAAGCTGCGCTTGCCGAAGCGCAAGCTAGAGCGCTCGCTTTCTTCGATGACGAATCTTCCTGATCCAGCAGCCAATTCAACCTCGCGAAGAAAGGGGACCGACACCTCGTCGTCATCGACAGGCGTATCGTCGTCCCACAGGCTTATGTCCTTGAGTTCGGAATGCAATTCATCGCGACCGGAATTGGCGGCAGGCGCGACATCCGCGCGGCCACGCAACTGATCGGTGCTCACGGCGAAGTACTCGGCGATCTTCGAAATGTGCTTATCCGAAGGATCGACAATCTTCCCGCCGAGGATCCGCGAGAGAGTGGATTGAGGCACGCCGGTGCGACGGTGAAGCTCCGTGGGGGAGATCCCGTGCTGATCGAGCAGCGCTCTTAAGACGGAAGAAACATTGCGTTTTTGCATAACGCGCATAGTGCTTGATCTTTTTTACCGAGGCAAATGCAGAATTGCATAATTCATGCATAGACAGCAGAAATGTATCGCACAGCTTTAGTTGCCTGCGTCGGGCGGACCGCCCATGGTAACCTTGCGCCCATCGCGGAAAAGCCGGGCCGATGTCCCTCCTTTGCCCTACACCTTTCAACGAATTTGCCTGATTATCCGATGAATAAAGCACTCTCCGATCTGTCCTCTCACACGCCAATGATGCAGCAGTACTGGCGCCTGAAGAACCAGCACCCCGACCAGTTGATGTTCTACCGCATGGGTGACTTCTACGAGATCTTCTATGAAGACGCGAAGAAGGCCGCCAAGTTGCTGGACATCACCCTGACCGCCCGTGGGCAGTCGGCCGGCCAGGCGATTCCGATGTGTGGGATTCCTTACCACGCTGCGGAAGGTTACCTGGCGAAACTGGTGAAGCTCGGCGAATCGGTGGTGATCTGTGAACAGGTCGGCGATCCGGCGACCAGCAAAGGGCCGGTGGATCGGCAGGTAGTACGGATCATCACGCCGGGCACGGTCAGTGATGAAGCGCTGCTGGATGAGCGTCGGGACAACCTGATCGCGGCGGTGCTGGGTGACGAGCGCCTGTTCGGTCTGGCGGTGCTGGATATCACCAGCGGCAATTTCTCCGTGCTGGAGATCAAGGGCTGGGAAAACCTGCTGGCGGAACTGGAGCGGGTCAATCCGGTGGAGTTGATGATCCCGGATGACTGGCCGAAGGATTTGCCGGCGGAGAAACGCCGTGGGGTTCGTCGTCGTGCACCGTGGGATTTCGAGCGCGACTCGGCGCTGAAAAGTCTGTGCCAGCAGTTTTCGACCCAGGATCTGAAAGGGTTTGGCTGCGAGAACCTGACCCTGGCCATCGGCGCTGCCGGCTGCCTGCTCAGCTACGCCAAGGAAACCCAACGCACCGCCCTGCCCCATTTGCGCAGCCTGCGCCATGAGCGTCTGGACGACACCGTGGTGCTGGATGGCGCAAGCCGTCGCAACCTGGAACTGGACACTAACCTGGCCGGTGGCCGCGACAACACGCTGCAATCGGTGGTCGATCGCTGCCAGACCGCCATGGGCAGCCGCTTGCTGACCCGCTGGTTGAATCGTCCGCTGCGGGACCTGAACGTTTTGCTGGCGCGCCAGACCTCGATCACGTGCCTGCTCGACGCTTACCGTTTCGAAAAGCTGCAACCGCAGCTCAAGGAAATCGGTGACATCGAGCGGATCCTCGCGCGCATCGGTTTGCGTAATGCGCGTCCTCGCGACCTGGCGCGTCTGCGCGATGCCCTCGGCGCATTGCCCGAGCTGCAAGTGGCGATGGCCGAGCTGGAAGCGCCGCACATTATTCAACTGGCGAAAACCACCAGCACCTACCCTGAACTGGCGGCCCTGCTGGAAAAAGCCATCATCGACAACCCGCCTGCGGTGATCCGTGACGGCGGCGTGTTGAAAACCGGTTACGACAGCGAACTCGATGACCTGCAATCGCTCAGCGAAAACGCCGGGCAGTTCCTGATCGATCTGGAAGCACGCGAGAAGGCCCGTACCGGCCTGTCGCACCTGAAAGTCGGGTACAACCGCATTCACGGCTACTTTATCGAGCTGCCGAGCAAGCAGGCTGAATCGGCGCCGGCCGACTATATCCGTCGCCAGACGCTCAAAGGCGCCGAACGCTTTATCACGCCGGAACTGAAGGCGTTCGAGGACAAGGCGCTGTCGGCCAAGAGCCGCGCCCTCGCCCGCGAGAAGATGCTCTACGAAGCGCTGCTCGAAGACTTGATCAGCCAATTGCCACCGCTGCAAGACACCGCTGCAGCCCTGGCCGAACTGGATGTGCTGAGCAACCTCGCCGAACGCGCGCTGAACCTCGACCTGAACTGCCCGCGCTTCGTCGACGAGCCGTGCATGCGCATCAGCCAGGGTCGTCACCCGGTGGTCGAGCAAGTGCTGACCACGCCGTTCGTGGCCAACGACCTGAGCCTCGACGACAACACGCGCATGCTGGTGATCACCGGTCCGAACATGGGCGGTAAATCCACCTACATGCGCCAGACCGCGTTGATCGTACTGCTGGCGCACATCGGCAGCTTCGTGCCGGCGGCCAGTTGCGAATTGTCGCTGGTGGACCGGATCTTTACCCGGATCGGTTCCAGCGACGACCTGGCCGGTGGGCGCTCGACCTTCATGGTCGAAATGAGCGAAACCGCCAACATTTTGCACAACGCCACCGAGCGCAGCCTGGTGCTGATGGACGAAGTCGGTCGCGGCACCAGCACCTTCGACGGCCTGTCCCTGGCATGGGCGGCGGCTGAACGATTGGCGCAGCTGCGGGCTTACACGCTGTTCGCCACGCACTATTTTGAACTGACGGTGCTACCGGAAGCGCAACCGCTGGTGGCCAACGTGCACCTCAATGCCACTGAGCACAACGAGCGCATCGTGTTCCTGCACCACGTGCTGCCCGGGCCTGCCAGCCAGAGTTATGGCCTGGCCGTTGCACAACTGGCCGGCGTGCCGAGCGAAGTGATCGTGCGCGCTCGCGAGCACCTGGGTCGCCTGGAAGCCACCGCGCTGCCGCATGAAGTGCCCAAGGCTGCCAAAGGCAAATCGGCCGCGCCACAGCAAAGCGACATGTTCGCCAGCCTGCCGCATCCGGTACTCGAAGAACTGGCCAAACTGGATCTGGACGACCTGACACCGCGTCGTGCACTAGAAATGCTCTATACACTAAAGACACGGATCTAACGCACTTGCCTGCAAGCTGTTAGAATCTCGCGCGGTTTGGGATGCTGCAGGCTAATAGCCTGGCCTGCAGACTATCGCTCCCAAACCTGGCGACCCCAACGTGAAGGGGCTCCGCTGCCGCCGCCTGAGGAGAAAATTAGAAATGACCTTCGTCGTCACCGACAACTGCATCAAGTGCAAGTACACCGACTGCGTAGAAGTCTGTCCGGTGGACTGCTTTTACGAAGGCCCGAATTTCCTGGTGATTCACCCGGATGAGTGCATCGACTGCGCACTGTGCGAACCAGAATGCCCTGCCGTGGCCATCTTCTCCGAAGATGAAGTCCCGGAAGAGATGCAGGAATTCATTCAGCTGAACGTTGAGTTGGCCGAAATCTGGCCGAACATCACCGAGAAGAAAGAATCGCTGCCCGATGCCGAAGAGTGGGATGGCGTCAAAGGCAAGATCAAAGACCTCGAACGCTGATTGACCCTGCGTTCCCGAAAAGGCCCCTTGCGGGCCTTTTTGCTTTTTTGCAGGCAAAAAAGTTGATAACGCAAAAACCTGTAGGAGCCGGCTTGTTGGCGATGGATTCAAGTGCGCCGCGTCTATCCAGACAGCACGCGTTACCGTTGACCACCATCGCTGGCAAGCCAGCTCCTACAGATTCTGTGTCGTGTGAGAGAACCGGGATCACGCCACTCCTGTAGGAGCCAGCTTGCTGGCGATGGACTCAAGTGCGCCGCGTCTACCCAGGCAGCACGCGTAATCGTTGACGACCATCGCTGGCAAGCCAGCTCCTACAGATTCTGTGTCGTGTGAGAGAAACGGGATCACCGCCCCTCCCTGTAGGAGCCAGCTTGCTGGCGATGGACTCAAGTGCGCCGCGTCTACCCAGGCAGCACGCGTTATCGTTGACCACCATCGCTGGCAAGCCAGCTCCCACAGATTCTGTGTCGTGTGAGAGAACCGGGATCACGCCACTCCTGTAGGAGCCAGCCTGCTGGCGATGGATTCAAGTGCTCCGTATCTATCCAGGCAGCACGCGTTATCGTTGACGACCATCGCTGGCAAGCCAGCTCCTACAGATTCTGTGTCGTGAGACAGAACCGGGATCACGCCACTCCTGTAGGAGCCAGCCTGCTGGCGATGGACTCAAGTGCGCCGCGCCTATCCAGACAGCACGCGTTATCGTTAACGACCATCGCTGGCAAGCCAGCTCCTACAGAGGGGCACGTACGCTTTTGATTTTCACCACTCATCAGGCCGAGCGTTAGCTCGCCTTCAGCTTTTGATCTTGAGGTACACGCCCCCTCGAGAGGCCGAGTGGAGGTTCTGCGCAGTGGGCAACCCGGCATGGATGCCGGGTTAGCCGCCCCCGGCCATGGATGGCCGATGGCGGCGGGCCCACGGAGCAGGACCGGAGCGAGGGCATGCCGAGCCTTAGCGAGGCACCGAACGAAAGGGGCAAGAGCGCTTGGTTACTTGGGGCTTTTCCAAGTGACTCGCCGTAAGGGCGAAACCATTAGCCGCCGTCACCGCAGAAACGGATATGTACACCAGGAAGAAAATGGTCGGCTATCAAGCCGCCATCGCCAGCAAGCTGGCTCCTACAAAGAACAGTGCCCACGCGGAAAATAAAGTGGCACCCAAACCAAAAAAAAGACAAAAAAAGGGGCGGTTTGACCCGCCCACATTTTTTCCCTATTCCCTGTGTTCCTTTTCATCGTCCTGATGAATCGCATCCTGCAATGTCCTTTCCCCTCATCCTTGAAGGGCGTGTCTGTCCGTCGACACAACCTGAATACTAGAGAATTCCCGAGCAAGAGCAATCACCCTCCGCGGTAAAAATCCGCTGTCACATGCTCCTGATTTTTATAAATACCTATAAAAATCAAAGCATTAAAAAAATCATCGGCGAACAGTAGTCGTCTTCCAGGGTGTAAAAATAGCGAACACTTACGCAAGAGTAAGCCAAGACTTACACCGCAAGACTACAAACATATCGTCATTGCAGGAGCATCAGCCAGACAACAAAAAGCCCCGAACCAGTCGGGGCTTTTTGCATGCCGCTCAAGCGATTCGCTTATTGGAACAGCGACTCACTCGACAAGCCATTTTTCTCCAGAATCTCCCGAAGACGCTTCAGGCCTTCAACCTGAATCTGTCTGACGCGTTCCCGGGTCAAGCCAATTTCCAGGCCTACATCTTCCAGCGTGCTGCTCTCGTGCCCGCGCAGACCGAAGCGGCGTATCACCACCTCGCGCTGCTTGTCGGTCAGTTCCGAAAGCCATTGATCAATGCTCTGGGACAGGTCGTCATCCTGCAGCAGTTCGCATGGATCGGTCGGACGGTCGTCGGTAAGGGTGTCCAGCAGGGTTTTATCCGAATCCGGACCCAGTGAGACATCGACCGAAGAAACCCGCTCGTTCAGGCCCAGCATGCGCTTGACCTCGCCCACCGGTTTTTCCAGCAGGTTGGCGATTTCTTCGGGTGAGGGTTCATGATCGAGTTTTTGCGTCAGCTCCCGTGCGGCCCTCAGGTACACGTTAAGCTCTTTGACCACATGGATCGGCAACCGGATGGTCCGGGTCTGATTCATGATCGCGCGCTCGATGGTCTGACGAATCCACCAGGTTGCGTAGGTCGAAAAGCGGAAGCCACGTTCGGGGTCGAACTTTTCTACCGCCCGAATCAGTCCGAGGTTGCCCTCTTCGATCAGGTCCAGCAGCGACAAGCCACGATTGACATAGCGTCGGGCGATTTTCACCACCAGCCGCAGGTTGCTTTCAATCATGCGTTTGCGCCCGGCCGGATCGCCACTTTGCGACAAGCGTGCAAAGTGAACTTCTTCTTCGGGGGACAGCAGAGGGGAAAAGCCGATTTCATTGAGGTACAGCTGCGTGGCATCGAGCGCACGCGTGTAATCGATGTACTTGTGTTGCTTTAACGAGGCGGAGTGTCTGGATTTGGCACGAACGGAAGGTGGAGCAGCCCCTTCATCATTCGACATCGAATCCGTACCGATGCCGGTCTCCATCAGGAGAACCTCATCGTCGATGTCAAACTCCGGCACTTCTTTACTGAGAGCCATTGTTATAGTCCTTTGGTGAGTTCGACCTCAGGCTCAAGCGGCGCCTTTATCCTTGGCAACGCTGGAGCCTGTTCCCTCTACGTGACGGAACAGGCTGGTAACAAATCAACGACGTGGCAGGAACTGCAGCGGATCTACAGGTTTACCTTGTCGGCGAATCTCAAAATGCAGTTTCACCCGGTCTGTACCCGTTGACCCCATTTCGGCAATTGTCTGTCCGACCTTGACCTGCTGCCCCTCCCGAACCAACAGCCTGCGGTTGTGACCGTAGGCACTGACGTAGGTGTCGCTGTGTTTGATGATGACCAATTCGCCGTAGCCCCTTAAGCCACTCCCGGCGTATACCACCGTCCCATCAGACGCAGCTAAAACAGGCTGTCCCAAATCCCCGGCGATATCAATTCCTTTATTCAAACTACCGTTTGAAGAGAATTTTCCAATGAGAATGCCATTAGAAGGCCACCCCCAGCCGGTCGGGGCCGGGCCTGCAGGAGGCATCGGAGCGGGTGCTGGCTTGTTGGCGACGGACGGTGCAACCACCGTTGTCGTCGTAGTTGCGCCATTTGGCTGGCGCCGGATTACTGTGGTTTTACTCGACGATGAAGGCGTCGAATCGGCCGGGCTGGCCACCGCCGTCGGCGTTGAACCGGTGCGACCGTCAAAGCGAATCGTCTGACCCGGATGTATCGTGTAAGGCGCAGGAATGTTGTTGCGTGCGGCGAGGGCCTTGTAGTCCCAGCCGTAGCGGAAGGCGATGGAAAACAAGGTGTCTTTAGGTCGAACCACATACTGACCCGTGGTCACTGCCGGACGCTGGGCCACGGCATTGTTGCGATCGACGACGCGTACGTCGCTCGACTTGTTGCTGGAACAACCGACCAGCAAGGTACTCAAGACTAGGCCAGTCACCAGGCGCTGAAAGCTCGTTATACCCATTCGCTGCGCAATGACTGTGAGACTCACCCGCCGCTCCCTTTGTGGTGGCTGAAATATTGAATTGCCGCGCTCCCGGCATGAAGTGTCACCAGTATAACGGGCTGTGCAGGCTTTACCTTTAATGAAGCGAAGCACACGTTTGCTACCTGACGATGAAACCCGTTTAACCGATCGACGCCGCTGTAAGACAGAGGCAATCGAAGAGAATTCACAGCGCCCGGACAAATGCTCAGGCCAGGGGGCCGTTGAGCAATGGAACGAAACGCACCGCCCCCAGAACACGCCTGGAAAACCCGTGTTCTTCGCGGATGATCAGCATCAACTGTTGCACTTCACCCGAGCCGACCGGTATGACCAGTCGCCCTCCGGGTGCCAACTGATCAAGCAAGGCCTGAGGCACATCGGTCGCCACCGCCGTCACGATAATGCCGTTATACGGCGCCAGCGCAGGCCAGCCTTCCCAACCATCGCCCCAGCGGAAAACCACATTGCGCAAGTTCAGATCAACCAGGCGTTCCTTGGCCCGGTCCTGCAGAACCTTGATGCGTTCGACGGAAAAAACCCGCTCGACCAGTTGCGACAGGATTGCGGTCTGATAACCCGAGCCCGTGCCGATTTCCATTACCTTGTCCAGAGGCCCCGCTTCCAGCAGCAGCTCGCTCATGCGGGCCACCATGTAAGGCTGGGAGATCGTCTGGTTGTTACCGATCGGCAACGCCGTGTCTTCGTAGGCACGGTGCGCCAGCGCTTCGTCGACAAACAGGTGTCGTGGCGTAAGGCGGATCACTTCCAGCACCTTGGTGTTGGAAATGCCTTCCTCGTACAACCGCTGAATCAGGCGCTCGCGGGTACGTTGCGAGGTCATCCCGATACCGCGATGCATCGGGTCTTGTTCACGAGCCATCAGCGCAGTCCCTCCAGCCAGCCGTCGAGACTTGCGAAAGCATCATTGAAGGTGCGATCCAGTTGCAGCGGCGTGATGGATACATAGCCTTGCATCACCGCATGGAAGTCGGTGCCCGGGCCGCCGTCTTCGGCGTCCCCTGCTGCGGCGATCCAGTAGCCGGACTTGCCGCGCGGGTCGACCACTTTCATCGGTGCCGCGGCGCGGGCGCGATGGCCGAGGCGCGTCAGCTGGATTCCGCGGATGTGGTCCAGCGGCAAA
Source organism: Pseudomonas sp. BF-RE-21 (assembly GCF_019947305.1). Taxonomy (NCBI): domain Bacteria; kingdom Pseudomonadati; phylum Pseudomonadota; class Gammaproteobacteria; order Pseudomonadales; family Pseudomonadaceae; genus Pseudomonas; species Pseudomonas sp. BF-RE-21. The sequence goes on from NZ_JAGYGF010000018.1 coordinate 66,015, forward strand.
TTGGGAATGTTCACGTTCAGCACCGTGCGCGGTGGCAGGTCAAGGTCAGCGTGGGCTTCCACCAGTTTGCGCGCAAAGTAAGCGGCTGTGGGAAGGTTCTCGACCTGCCGTGAGACCAACGAAAAGGCAAACGATGGCCGCTTCAGGAAACGCCCCTCGAGGGCCGCTGCCACGGTACCGGAATACAACACATCGTCCCCCAGGTTGGCGCCCAGGTTAATGCCGGAAACCACCATGTCCGCTTCGCGCTCCAGCAAGCCGTTGAGGCCCAGGTGCACGCAATCGGTCGGTGTGCCATTAAGGCTGATAAAGCCGTTGGCCAGGGTTTGCGGGTGCAACGGACGGTCGAGCGTCAGCGAACTGCTGGCGCCGCTTTTGTCCTGGTCCGGGGCGATAACCACGCATTCGGTGTAATCCGCCAGCGCAGCATAAAGCGCGGCGAGACCGGGTGCGGTTACCCCATCGTCGTTAGAAATCAGAATACGCATGGGCTGTCCGTCTGCCCCACCGGCACCAGATCAACAAGCTCGCGCACCAATACAGTGGCAAAGCATCCGGCCGGCAGGACGAATTCCAGTTGCAGAATGTCAGGCTCGGGATAATGCCACGTCAACCCACCAATGGGCAGCCGCAGGATGCGACGTTCGTGGCTCATTCCGGCGTTAATCAACCAATCGCGAAGGTCTGCTTCGCGGGCAGCGATTGCCTGCTCCAGTTCATGGACAGCGCCCGTCGCCGGCGAGTCACCTTCACCCCACTGTGGGCCGGTCGGGTGCAGGTCGAGAATCGCCAGACGCGGGTCGCTGCACTCGGCCTCACCAGCCGGGAAAAAACTGCGGCTGTCGGTAAACGCCAACAGATCGCCAACCTGCGCTTGCTGCCAGGTGCCATCAGCAACGCGCGCCGCCAACACTTGGTTAAACAGAAAACTGCGGGCGGTGGAAAGCAGACGCGAACGCACGTTGCGCTGCTCCGGCAAGGCCTTGCGCGCGGCCCAGCTACGGGCATCGACCACGTTGCCACCGTCAAAGCCGAAACGCTGGGCGCCGAAATAATTCGGAATACCTTGTTTGGCGATCAGTTGCAGACGCGCTTCGATCGCCGCTTTGTCGCCAGCGAATTGCGTGAGGCGCAAGGTGAAACCGTTGGCCGAGTGGGCGCCGCGTTGCAGCTTGCGTTTGTGCCGACCGGTCTTGAGGATTTTCAGCGTATCGTTTTCGGCCGCCGACAGATCAGGGTCGGCCTTGCCCGGCAGTTGCACGCTGAACCACTGACGCGTCAGCGCCTGACGATCCTTGAGACCGGCGTAACTGACGGTGCGCAATGGCACGCCCGCCGCCTTGGCGATTCGACGTGCTGCCTCTTCGGTATTCAGGCCGCGTTTTTCCACCCAGATCCACAGGTGCTCGCCGTCGCCGCTGAGCGGAATATTGAGGACTTCATCGACCTGGAAATCTTCCGCCGTAGCTTTCAGTACAGCGGTGCCGAGGGCTTCACCATAGGCACGCGGGCCAAGCAATTGCAGTTCGTTCATGCGCGCAGCAACAAGGCAACGGAGTGCACGGCAATACCTTCTTCGCGACCGACAAAGCCGAGCTTTTCGGTGGTGGTAGCTTTCACGTTCACTTGATCCAACTCAACTTGAAGATCCGCGGCAATCAGCGCACGCATCGATTCGATATGCGGGGCCATTTTTGGCGCCTGGGCGACGATGGTGTTATCGACGTTGCCGACCTTCCAGCCCTTGGCGTGGACCAGTGCGACGACATGACGCAACAGCACACGGCTGTCGGCACCCTTGAATGTCGGGTCGGTGTCCGGGAAATGCTTGCCGATATCACCCAGCGCAGCAGCGCCGAGCAAGGCATCGCTCAAGGCGTGCAGCAGGACGTCACCGTCGGAATGAGCGAGCAGCCCGAAGCCGTGTGCAATGCGCACGCCGCCCAGAGTAATGAAATCGCCTTCAGCGAAACGGTGCACATCATAGCCGTGGCCAATACGCATAAAAAAACGCCCCGATTTTTGTCAGGGCGTGATTCTACCTGCTTTGTCAGTCATTAGGCGCTTAGAGCACGTCCATGATGCTGCAAGTGTTCATCGATGAAGCTGGCGATGAAGAAATAGCTGTGGTCGTAGCCCGGTTGCAAGCGCAACGTCAGCGGATGACCGGCCAGTTTGGCCGCCTGTTGCAAGGCTTCAGGCTTGAGCTGGGTGGCGAGAAAATCATCTCGATCACCTTGGTCGACCAACAGCGGCAGCTTCTCGTCAGCCTCGGCAATCAGCGCACAGGCATCCCACTCGCGCCACTTCGAACGGTCTTCGCCCAGGTAGCGGGAAAAGGCTTTCTGACCCCACGGGCAATCCATCGGATTGTTGATCGGCGAGAACGCCGACACCGACTGATAGCGCCCCGGATTGCGCAACGCACAGACCAGCGCGCCGTGACCGCCCATGGAGTGGCCGCTGATACCGCGCTTGTCCGAAGCAGGGAAATGGGCTTCGACCAATGCCGGCAATTCCTGCACGACATAGTCATGCATCCGATAGTGCCGCGACCAGGGTTCCTGCGTGGCATTCAGATAAAACCCGGCGCCGAGGCCGAAGTCCCAGGCACCGTCCGGATCACCCGGCACATCGGGACCGCGCGGGCTGGTGTCCGGGGCAACGATGATCAACCCAAGCTCGGCGGCCATGCGCATGGCGCCGGCCTTTTGCATGAAGTTTTCGTCGGTGCAGGTCAGGCCGGACAACCAGTACAGCACCGGCAGTTTGCCGCCCTGCTCCGCTTGCGGCGGCAGGTACACGGCAAACACCATGTCGCAACCGAGCACGTCGGAGCGGTGCCGGTAGCGTTTGTGCCAGCCGCCGAAGCTTTTCTGGCAGGAGATATTTTCCAGGCTCATGACCGACCTCAGAAATGAATGACGGAACGGATGCTTTTTCCTTCATGCATCAGGTCGAAAGCCTTGTTGATATCTTCCAGGCCCATGGTGTGGGTGATAAACGTATCCAGCGGGATTTCGCCGGTCTCGGCCATTTCGACATAGCTCGGCAACTCGGTACGACCGCGCACACCGCCGAACGCCGAACCGCGCCAGACGCGACCGGTGACCAACTGGAATGGGCGGGTAGCGATTTCCTGACCGGCACCGGCGACGCCGATGATCACCGACTCGCCCCAGCCTTTGTGGCAGCACTCAAGTGCGGCGCGCATCAATTGGACATTGCCGATGCATTCGAAGGAAAAGTCGACGCCGCCATCGGTCATGTCGACGATGACTTCCTGGATCGGACGGTCGAAGTCTTTCGGGTTCACGCAGTCGGTTGCACCCAACTGTTTGGCGATTTCGAATTTGGCCGGGTTGATGTCGATGGCGATGATGCGCGCAGCCTTGGCTTTTACCGCGCCAATGACCGCCGACAGACCAATACCGCCAAGACCGAAAATCGCCACGGTATCACCCGGTTTCACCTTGGCTGTGTTGAGTACCGCGCCAATGCCGGTGGTGACGCCGCAGCCCAGCAGGCAGACTTTTTCCAGTGGCGCTTCTTTAGGAATCTTGGCGACGGAGATTTCCGGCAGCACGGTGTATTCGGAGAACGTCGAGGTGCCCATGTAGTGGAAAATCGGCTGGCCCTTGTAGGAAAAACGCGTGGTGCCATCTGGCATCAGGCCTTTGCCCTGGGTCGCACGAATCGCCTGGCACAGGTTGGTCTTGCCCGACAGGCAGAATTTGCACTGACGGCATTCCGGGGTGTACAGCGGGATCACATGATCGCCGACAGCGACCGAGGTCACGCCCTCGCCAATCGCCTCAACAACCGCGCCACCTTCGTGGCCGAGGATCGACGGGAAGATACCTTCCGGGTCAGCGCCCGACAGGGTGTAGGCATCGGTATGACAGACACCGGAGGCAACCACACGCAACAGAACTTCACCGGCCTTGGGCAGGGCGACATCGACTTCAACGATCTCGAGGGGTTTCTTGGCCTCGAAGGCAACGGCGGCGCGCGACTTGATCATGTTGGTTCTCCAGTGAATAAAACGAGACAGTGAGTGTAATACAGCGCCTTACGGTGAATAATCCGGACAAAAGCAAAACATTATTGCTACACAGGGATAATCGTTAATGTCCGAAAAACGCTGGGAAGGTATCGACGAGTTCGTCGCCGTGGCCGAGTGCAGCCAGTTTACGGCGGCGGCGGAGCGTCTTGGGGTGTCTTCCTCCCACATCAGTCGCCAAATAGTACGCCTCGAAGAGCGCCTTCAGACGCGCCTGCTGTACCGCAGCACCCGACGAGTCACGCTGACCGAAGCCGGGCAAACGTTTTTGCAGCATTGCCAACGGTTGCAGGACGGTCGTGAAGAAGCGCTCAGAGCCGTCGGCGACCTGACCAGCGAGCCCAAAGGCATGTTGCGCATGACCTGCGCGGTGGCCTACGGCGAGCGCTTTATCGTGCCGCTGGTGACGCGATTCATGGGGCTCTATCCGCAACTGCGGATTGATATCGAACTGAGCAACCGGCAACTCGACCTGGTGCATGAAGGCCTGGACCTGGCGATCCGCCTCGGCCGCCTTCAGGACTCGCGACTGGTGGCGACGCGACTGGCACCGCGACGCATGTATTTGTGTGCGTCGCCGTCCTACCTGGAACGGTATGGTCGCCCACATAGCTTGTCGGAATTGAGCCGCCACAACTGCCTCATCGGTAGTTCGGACCTGTGGCAACTGGAACAGAACGGGCGGGAATTTTCCCAGCGGGTGCAGGGAAACTGGCGTTGCAACAGTGGGCAAGCGGTGCTGGATGCGGCGTTACAGGGCGTCGGGCTCTGTCAGTTGCCGGATTACTACGTGCTGGAGCATCTGAAAAGCGGGGATTTGATTTCGCTGCTGGAGGCTCATCAGCCGCCGAACACTGCCGTTTGGGCGCTTTATCCACAGCAGCGGCATCTGTCGCCGAAGGTGCGCAAGTTGGTGGATTATTTGAAGGAAGGGTTGGCACAAAGACCGGAGTACCGAAGCTGATGTAAATCATTGCCGGATTTGCTGTCTGGACTACCGCTTTCGCGGGCAAGCCCGCTCCCACAGTTCACCGAGTTCCTTCAGAAAAAGAATGCGACCGAATGTGGGAGCGGGCTTGCTCGCGAAGGACGCGACGCGGTTTCAGAATGATGAAAGCACTCTAGCGGCGATTGGCCCAGCGTTGTCTCAACCATTCAAGATCTTCGGGACGTGTGACCTTGAGATTGTCGGAACGCCCTTCGATAAGGCGTGGCGATGAACCAGCCCACTCCATCGCCGACGCTTCATCAGTGATAACAGCATCCGCCACCAGACTGTCCGCCAACGCCCGATGCAACGCGCCAAGTCGAAACATCTGCGGCGTATACGCCTGCCAGATCACTCTGCGATCCACGGTTTCTAGGACACGACCGTGCTTGTCGACCCGCTTCAGGGTATCGCGTGCCGGAACCGCCAGCAGCCCGCCGACCGGATCGTCAGCCAGTTCAACCAGCAACTTGTCCAGATCATCGCGGCTCAGATTCGGTCGCGCAGCATCGTGGACCAACACCCAATCCTCATCGTCCGCACCCAACGCATGCAAGTGTAGCAAGGCATTGAGCACCGACCCGGAACGCTCGGCACCACCGTCAACGCGTTGAATACGCGAATCGCCGGCGCATGCCAGATTGGGCCAATAAGGATCATCAACAGCCAGACTGACCACCAGTCCCTTCAGGGAAGGATGGTCAAGGAAACAGCCAAGGCTGTGTTCAAGAATAGTGCGCCCGCCCAGGTGCAAGTATTGCTTGGGACGGTCTGCGGCCATACGGGCACCGATGCCCGCGGCAGGGATAACGGCCCAGAAGGCCGGTAACGAGGAATTCATTGAGCCAACTGGTAAAGGGTTTCACCGTCCTTGACCATGCCCAACTCATGGCGAGCTCGTTCTTCAACGGTCTCCATGCCTTTTTTCAATTCACTGACTTCGGCGTCCATGACCCGATTGCGTTCCAGCAGGCCTTCGTTCTCAGCATGTTGATCCGCGATCTGCTGAGTCAGCTCGGCCACTTGCGCCAGACTGCCATTACCCACCCACAGGCGGTATTGCAGGCCAGCCAGCAACAAGAGCAAGACGAGGAACAACCAATTGGGACTGCGCATCGAATATCAGGTATCCAGTGAAAAAAGACAGCCATGCCAAAACTTTGAAGCTTCTGATAGCACGAAGCCTGGAAAATCCAGGCTTGTGCTCTTAAGGCATCAGATTAGTGGCAAAAACGTCGCTGTCGCGATTTTTCCGACACAATCCGGTGTCTTTTTACCTTCTACAGCTTAACCGCGGAACTCGCTGCGGCCGTTGTACTTGGCTTTGCCGTTCAACTGCTCTTCGATACGCAGCAGTTGGTTGTACTTGGAAACGCGATCGGAACGGCACAGGGAGCCGGTCTTGATCTGGCCAGCCGAAGTGCCCACAGCCAGGTCGGCAATGGTCGAATCTTCGGTTTCACCGGAGCGGTGCGAGATCACGGCGGTGTAACCAGCGGCCTTGGCCATCTGGATGGCTTCCAGGGTTTCGGTCAGGGTGCCGATCTGGTTGAACTTGATCAGGATCGAGTTGGCGATCTTTTTATCGATGCCTTCTTTCAGGATCTTGGTGTTGGTCACGAACAGGTCGTCGCCTACCAGCTGGGTTTTCTCGCCGATCTTGTCGGTGAGGATTTTCCAGCCAGCCCAATCGGACTCGTCCAGGCCATCTTCGATGGAGATGATCGGGTAACGCTCGGTCAGGCCTTTCAGGTAATCGGCGAAACCTTCAGCGGTGAACACCTGGCCTTCGCCGGACAGGTTGTACTTGCCGTCTTCGTAGAACTCGCTGGCCGCGCAGTCCAGTGCCAGGGTCACGTCGGTGCCCAGCTTGTAACCAGCGTTGGCCACGGCTTCGGAGATCACTTTCAAAGCGTCTTCGTTGGAAGCCAGGTTCGGTGCGAAACCACCTTCGTCACCGACGGCAGTGCTCAGGCCACGGGCCTTCAACACAGCTTTGAGGTGATGGAAAATCTCGGTGCCCATGCGCAGACCTTCCGAGAAAGACTTGGCGCCAACCGGCTGAACCATGAATTCCTGGATGTCGACGTTGTTATCGGCGTGCTCGCCACCGTTGATGATGTTCATCATCGGAACCGGCATCGAGTAAACACCCGGGGTACCGTTCAGGTTGGCGATGTGTGCGTACAGCGGCAGGTCCTGGTCCTGAGCTGCTGCCTTGGCCGCGGCCAGGGAAACGGCGAGGATCGCGTTGGCGCCCAGGGAGCCTTTGTTTTCAGTACCGTCCAGCTTGATCATCGCGTGATCCAGCGCTTTCTGGTCGCTCGGATCTGTACCTTTCAACAGGTCGCGGATCGGACCGTTGATGTTGGCGACGGCTTTCAGAACGCCTTTGCCCAAGTAACGGCTCTTGTCGCCATCACGCAGCTCGAGCGCTTCACGCGAGCCAGTGGAAGCACCGGACGGCGCGCAAGCGCTGCCGATGATGCCGTTATCGAGAAGCACGTCCGCTTCCACGGTGGGGTTGCCACGGGAGTCGAGAACTTCACGACCTTTGATGTCGACGATTTTTGCCATTGTTGTAAACACTCCAAAGTTGACGAAAACGACGCAGCTGAAGGAAATCTTTTATCGCCGGCAAGTGATGTGCAACGGGCAGACTTGCGGACGATAAGGCTCAGGCCCGAGGGCCTGAGCAACAAATCGTGCGGTACTTTACCGGAGAAATGAGGATTACGCGGTTTCTACCGTCGGAAAACTCTTCACCAGTTCGTCCAAAGCTTTGAGCTGGGCCAGGAATGGCTCCAGTTTGTCCAGACGCAAGGCGCAAGGGCCGTCGCATTTGGCGTTGTCCGGGTCCGGGTGTGCTTCGAGGAACAGACCGGCCAGTGACTGGCTGATCCCGGCTTTCGCCAGATCGAGGACCTGGGCGCGACGACCGCCGGCGGAATCGGCACGACCGCCAGGCATTTGCAGCGCGTGGGTCACGTCGAAGAACACCGGGTACTCGAACTGCTTCATGATGCCGAAGCCGAGCATGTCGACCACCAGGTTGTTGTAGCCGAAGCTAGAACCACGCTCGCAGAGGATCAACTGATCGTTACCCGCTTCCACGCACTTGTTCAGGATGTGTTTCATTTCCTGAGGTGCGAGGAACTGGGCTTTCTTGATGTTGATCACCGCACCGGTCTTGGCCATCGCGACCACGAGGTCGGTCTGGCGCGACAGGAAGGCCGGCAGCTGGATGATGTCGCAGACTTCAGCGACGACCGCAGCCTGTTCAGGCTCGTGGACGTCGGTGATGATCGGCACGCCGAAGGCTTGCTTGATGTCCTGGAAAATCCGCATGCCCTCTTCCAGGCCGGGGCCACGGTAAGAGGTCACGGAGGAACGGTTGGCCTTGTCGAAGCTGGCCTTGAACACGTAAGGGATACCGAGTTTCTCGGTAACCTTCACGTACTCTTCGCAGACCTGCATCGCCATGTCGCGGCTTTCCAGCACGTTCATGCCACCGAAAAGCACCATTGGCTTGTCGTTGGCAATCTCGATATCGCCTACGCGGATGATCTTCTGCGCCATAAGGTTCAAGCCTTCTTCTGGTGTTGAGCCAAAGCTGCTTTGACGAAGCCGCTGAACAACGGGTGACCGTCGCGTGGCGTCGAGGTGAACTCAGGGTGGAACTGGCAAGCGACGAACCATGGATGATCCGGGGCTTCGACCACTTCAACCAGCGCGCCATCACCGGAGCGACCGGAGATTTTCAGGCCGGCTTCCATGATTTTCGGCAGCAGGTTGTTGTTCACTTCGTAGCGGTGACGGTGACGCTCGACGATCACGTCCTTGCCGTAGCAGCCGTGGACCAGGGAACCCGGCTCCAGCAGGCAATCCTGTGCGCCGAGACGCATGGTGCCGCCCAGATCGGAGGTTTCGGTACGGGTTTCGACGGCGCCGGTGGCGTCTTCCCACTCGGTGATCAGACCCACGACCGGGTGACCGCTTGCACGATCGAACTCGGTGGAGTTGGCGTCTTTCCAGCCCATGACGTTACGAGCGAACTCGATGACCGCCACTTGCATGCCCAGGCAGATGCCGAGGTACGGAACCTTGTTTTCGCGAGCGTACTGGACGGCGGTGATCTTGCCTTCCACGCCGCGCAGACCGAAGCCGCCTGGAACCAGGATCGCGTCGACGCCTTCCAGCAGCGCGGTGCCCTGGTTTTCGATGTCTTCGGAATCGATGTAGCGCAGGTTGACCTTGGTGCGGTTGCTGATGCCGGCGTGACTCATCGCTTCGATCAGCGACTTGTAGGCGTCCAGCAATTCCATGTACTTGCCGACCATGGCGATGGTGACTTCGTGCTCAGGATTGAGCTTGGCGTCAACCACGGCTTCCCATTCGGACAGATCGGCGCCGCCGCATTGCAGGCCGAAACGCTCGACCACAAAATCATCCAGGCCTTGCGAATGCAGGATGCCCGGGATCTTGTAGATGGTGTCGGCGTCTTCCAGCGCGATTACCGCACGTTCTTCAACGTTGGTGAATTGCGCGATCTTGCGACGCGAGGAGATGTCGATCGGGTGATCGGAGCGGCACACCAGCACGTCAGGTTGCAGGCCGATGGAGCGCAGCTCCTTGACCGAGTGCTGGGTTGGCTTGGTTTTGGTTTCGCCGGCAGTGGCGATGTACGGCACCAGTGTCAGGTGCATCAGCATCGCGCGCTTGGCGCCGACTTCGAAACGCAGCTGGCGGATGGCTTCGAGGAACGGTTGGGATTCGATGTCACCCACGGTGCCACCGATCTCGACCATGGCCACGTCGGCATCGCCGGCGCCCTTGATGATCCGGCGCTTGATTTCGTCGGTGATGTGCGGGATCACCTGGATGGTCGCGCCCAGGTAATCACCACGGCGCTCTTTGCGCAGGACGTGTTCGTAGACACGGCCGGTGGTGAAGTTGTTGTTCTGGGTCATGGTCGTGCGGATGAACCGCTCGTAGTGACCCAGGTCCAGGTCGGTCTCGGCGCCGTCGTGGGTGACGAACACTTCACCGTGCTGGAACGGGCTCATGGTGCCCGGATCGACGTTGATGTACGGATCCAGCTTCAGCATGGTGACCTTAAGTCCCCGCGCCTCCAGGATGGCCGCCAATGAAGCCGATGCAATGCCTTTCCCCAATGAAGAAACAACACCGCCCGTGACGAATATGTAGCGCGTCATGAAAAACCCTAGAAGTCTGCGTTAAAGCGGTCCGAGCCGCCGGGGAAAGCGAAGGAAGGCCGAAGCCCCCGATCACCTGCATTAATCACAGTGCACCTTTCAAAAAAACCGCCGCGTTGGGACAGACCGGAAGATGAAACACCGGTGCGTTGCTCGCTACACATTTTTTGGAATCGCCCAGCAAAGACTGCTTGGTAATCGGCAACTCCTGCAATTCAGGCGAATCCACAGAAGTTGTATCAAGAAGGGAGCGTAGTCTACCGGAAAGCCCCTTTCAGCTCAAACCTTGATCTTCGTTCGGTGGCTGCCAATGCAAATTCCAGCCGTCCTGCTCACTGCCATTCAAACCTTGCAGCCTCGCCACCGCCAACAATTGCTCGCCCTGATAGAGCAACGGCAATCTGCCACGGACGAAGCCCGGGACGCCGCGTTCGTTGAGCAAACGCTTCAGATCACGATGGCCGCGCTCGGGCAGACTCATGACCTCACCCCCTTCACGATAGCGGATATGCAGCGGGCCATCGGGGGTTTGACCGGTGAGCGAGAGCACGCCGTTATCTGGCAACGCCAGTGATCGCGAGGGATAAGGCCAATCAGGCGCGGGCGGCGGCGTTCGCAGCCAGCAGCCCGACAACCACCAGATCCGCCCGTTCGCCCGATGCAATTCCCCATCGGCCAAGCGCCAGACCGGAGAGGCATCCGCGGCAGCATCACGAAAATCTTCCCAACCCGACCAATGGTCGCTATCCGGTAAACGGGTCAATGCCGAGAGCCAGTGACTCACTGCATTTCGCTGGCGAGCGGCGGACAGGCTGACAAGCGTAGAAAGCTCAAGTGACGGCACACCCAGCCAATCGAATTCACTGATGGAGCTGGCCTGGGCCAGATCGATTTGCGCCAACTCATCGAGCAATTCCTGCGCTTCGCTCAGATGCGCGGCGCTGCGAGCCATAGTCGCCATCGCTTGAGGCCAGCGTTCGGTCAGCACCGGGAACACCTGATTGCGCAAGTAATTACGCGAGAAACGTCGATCCTGATTGGAAGGATCCTCGATCCAGCTCAATGAGCACTGGTTCGCGTACCCCTCCAACTCTGCTCGCGTGACATCGAGCAAGGGTCGCACCAGATGCCCTTTGCCCAACACACGTTGACGTGGCATCCCTGACAACCCTCTCACCCCTGCCCCACGCAGCAATCGGAACAACAGGGTTTCCGCCTGATCATCACGATGCTGGGCGGTCAGCAGCACTTCATTGGCTTGAGTAGCCTCGATGAACGCACCATAACGCGCGTCACGGGCTGCACGCTCAAGGCTGGCGCCGGGCTGAACCTGGACGTGAACGACCTGTAGAGGTATTCCCAGCGCATCACAGACTGACTGGCAATGCTCCGGCCACGCATCGGCCGCAGACTGGAGGCCGTGATGAATGTGGATAGCTTTCAGCTCAGGGAGGTGTTCGGTTTTGGCGAGATGGGCGAGAAGGTGCAAAAGGACCGTGGAGTCGAGTCCACCGGAGAAGGCGATGTGCCAGGTTGTGGCGTTGCGCCACGGAGCCAGGGTTTTCAGCAGATTAGCGGGGAGGTCCGGCTTGAAAGGTTTCATCTCAAAATGCCGCCGCAATCCGGTACAGAATCACTACTTCAAAACTGCGAGGACCAAATGTAGGAGCCGGCTTGCCGGCGATGGGATCGGTCATACACCGCCAGCCTCAAGGCCGCCATCGCCAGCAAGCCGGCTCCTACATTAGTACTGCGTCAATCTCAGAGACCGTAGCTCATCAGTCGCTCGTAACGGCGCTTGAGCAGCGCTTCGTTATCGAACTTCTTCAGCATCGCCAGTTGCGAGGTCAGCTCGGCACGGATCGATGCAGCGGCCGCCACCGGGTCGCGATGAGCGCCGCCCAGAGGTTCGCCGATCACTTTGTCAACGATGCCCAGGCCTTTCAGGCGCTCGGCGGTGATGCCCATGGCTTCAGCGGCATCCGGCGCTTTTTCGGCGGTTTTCCACAGAATCGACGCACAACCTTCCGGCGAGATCACCGCGTAGGTCGAGTACTGCAGCATGTTCAACTGATCGCACACGCCGATTGCCAGTGCACCACCGGAACCACCTTCACCGATGACGGTGGCGATGATCGGGGTTTTCAGGCGAGCCATGACACGCAGGTTCCAGGCAATCGCTTCGCTCTGGTTGCGCTCTTCAGCGTCGATGCCCGGGTAAGCACCCGGCGTGTCGATGAAGGTCAGGATCGGCATTTTGAAGCGCTCGGCCATTTCCATCAGGCGGCACGCCTTGCGGTAGCCTTCCGGACGCGGCATGCCGAAGTTGCGGCGAACCTTCTCGCGCACTTCGCGGCCTTTCTGGTGACCGATGATCATCACCGGCTGGTCATCCAGACGGGCCACGCCGCCAACGATGGCAGCGTCGTCAGAGAAGTGACGGTCGCCGTGCAGTTCGTCGAACTCGGTGAAGATGTGTTCGATGTAGTCCAGGGTGTATGGACGTTTCGGGTGACGCGCCAGACGCGCGATCTGCCAGCTGGTCAGCTTGCCGAAGATGTCTTCGGTCAGCGTGCTGCTTTTGTCCTGCAGGCGGGAGATCTCATCGCCGATATTCAGCGAATTGTCGTTACCGACCAAGCGCAACTCTTCGATCTTGGCTTGCAGGTCGGCGATCGGCTGTTCGAAATCTAGAAAATTCGGGTTCATAGGCGTCCGTCTTGGGTCGACGTCCAAGAGAGCTTGGGCCGGCCGGTTGTCTATTCGCGCCCTACCTTAAGGGAGAGGCGCGTTCAGGTCGAGATTAAAAATTCAGGTCGAGATCAGGGCGTTCAGTTGCTACCTGACCGTCAACGGTATTGGAGGAAGACGTTGTCTCGCCCGAACTGGTCACGCAAGGCTTGAATCAACGCATCCGCCGGGTCGATTCGCCAGGTCTCGCCGAACTGCAGCAAGGCCTTCGCATCGGGGCTCGTGTACTCCATGGTGATCGGGCACGCACCTCGGTGACGCTTGAACAGCTCACCCAGCCAGCGTAGCTGATCGCCTTTCAAATCCTTGGTCTGCAGCTTCAAGCGCAGACTTTCGGCCAGGTTGGTGCGCGCATCTTCCATGCTCATCACCCGCTTGACCCGCAGGCGCAAACCGCCGGAGAAATCGTCGTTGCTGACTTCGCCTTCGACAACAACCATCGCATCAGTCTGCAACAGCGACTGCGCCGAATGGAACGCGTCGGCGAACAACGAAGCTTCGATGCGCCCAGAGCGATCGTCAAGGGTGATGAACCCCATCTTGTCGCCCTTTTTGTTCTTCATCACACGCAGGGCGATGATCATGCCCGCGACGGTCTGTGTATCGCGAGCCGGCTTCAGGTCGATAATTCGCTGACGGGCAAAACGGCGGATTTCACCTTCGTATTCGTCGATCGGGTGACCGGTCAGGTACAGGCCCAGGGTGTCTTTCTCCCCTTTCAACCGCTCCTTCAGGGTCAGCTCTTTCGCCTTGCGGTGATTGGCGTAGACGTCGGCGTCTGCCTCGACGAACAGCCCGCCAAACAGATCGGCGTGGCCACTGTCGTGGGTGCGAGCGGTTTGTTCGGCGGCCTTGATCGCCCCTTCCATTGCATTCAGCAGCACTGCGCGGTTCTGGTCGATGCTCGCTTGATAGGCTTTAGGTTCGTCATGGAAATACGGGCCCAGACGATCCAGTGCACCGCTGCGGATCAAACCGTCGAGGGTGCGCTTGTTGATGCGCTTGAGGTCAACACGGGCGCAGAAATCGAACAGATCCTTGAACGGACCGTCCTGACGCGCCTCAGTAATCGCCTCCACCGGGCCTTCGCCCACACCCTTGATCGCGCCGAGGCCGTAAATGATGCGGCCTTCGTCGTTCACCGTGAACTTGAACTCCGAAGTATTCACATCCGGCGCGTCGAGACGCAGCTTCATGGTGCGAATTTCTTCGATCAAGGTCACGACCTTGTCGGTGTTGTGCATATCCGCCGACAGTACCGCGGCCATGAACGGCGCCGGGTAGTGCGTTTTCAGCCACGCGGTCTGGTACGACACCAGCCCGTAGGCGGCGGAGTGGGATTTGTTGAAGCCGTAACCGGCGAATTTCTCTACCAGGTCGAAAATGTTACCGGCCAGGTCGGCTTCGATATTGTTGGTCTTGCAACCTTCAATGAAACCGCCGCGCTGCTTGGCCATTTCTTCGGGCTTTTTCTTACCCATGGCCCGCCGCAGCATGTCCGCACCGCCGAGGGTGTAACCGGCCATGACCTGGGCGATCTGCATCACCTGTTCCTGATACAGGATGATGCCGTAAGTCGGTGCCAGTACCGGTTTCAGGCCTTCGTACTGGTAATCCGAGTGCGGGTACGCAAGTTCGGCGCGGCCGTGCTTACGGTTGATAAAGTCGTCAACCATGCCGGATTGCAAAGGGCCCGGACGGAACAGGGCCACCAGTGCGATCAAGTCTTCCAGGCAGTCGGGCTTGAGCTTTTTGATCAGCTCTTTCATGCCGCGCGACTCGAGCTGGAACACCGCGGTGGTTTCCGCTTTTTGCAGCAGCGTGTAGGTCGGCTTGTCGTCCAGCGGGATGAACGCGATGTCCAGCGGCGGTTCGTTGACCTTGGCGCGGTCGCGGTTGATGGTTTTCAGCGCCCAGTCGATGACCGTCAGGGTCCGCAGACCGAGGAAGTCGAACTTCACCAGGCCGGCGGCTTCAACGTCATCCTTGTCGAACTGGGTTACCAGGCCGTCACCGGCCTCGTCGCAATAGATCGGCGAGAAGTCGGTCAGCTTGGTCGGCGCGATAACCACACCACCGGCGTGTTTACCGACGTTACGCACGACGCCTTCAAGCTTGCGCGCCATTTCCCAGATTTCCGCGGCTTCTTCATCGACCTTGATGAAGTCACGCAGGATTTCTTCCTGTTCGTAGGCTTTTTCCAGGGTCATGCCGACTTCGAACGGAATCATCTTCGACAGACGATCCGCCAGGCCGTAGGACTTGCCTTGGACCCGCGCCACGTCACGGACCACAGCCTTCGCCGCCATGGAACCGAAAGTGATGATCTGGCTTACCGCGTTGCGCCCGTATTTCTCGGCCACGTAGTCGATCACGCGGTCACGACCGTCCATGCAGAAGTCAACGTCGAAGTCGGGCATGGAGACCCGTTCCGGGTTGAGGAACCGCTCAAACAGCAGGTCATATTCCAGCGGGTCGAGGTCGGTGATTTTCTGCACATAGGCCACCAGCGACCCGGCACCCGATCCACGGCCAGGACCTACCGGTACGCCGTTGCTCTTGGCCCACTGGATAAAGTCCATCACGATCAGGAAGTAACCGGGGAAGCCCATCTGGATGATGATATCCAGCTCGAAATTCAACCGGTCGACGTAGA
Organism: Pseudomonas sp. BF-RE-21; assembly: GCF_019947305.1. Lineage (NCBI taxonomy): Bacteria > Pseudomonadati > Pseudomonadota > Gammaproteobacteria > Pseudomonadales > Pseudomonadaceae > Pseudomonas > Pseudomonas sp. BF-RE-21. The sequence continues at coordinate 81,689 of NZ_JAGYGF010000018.1, forward strand.
CCTGGCGCTTGGCTTCATAGTCTTCGGTGGTGTCCTTGGGCAGCAGAACGGTCAGCCGTTCTTCCAGGCCATCGAAGGACACCTTGCGGAAATACTCGTCGATGGTCATGCCATCGGGAATCGGGAAGTTGGGCAGGAAGTGCGTGCCCAGCTTCACTTCGATGTTGCAGCGCTTGGCGATCTCGACGGTGTTTTCCAGCGCCTCGGGAATGTCGCTGAACAGCTCGGCCATTTCCTCGGCGCTTTTGAGGTATTGCTGATCGCTGTAGTTCTTCGAACGCCGCGGATCGTCGAGGGCACGGCCCTCACCGATGCAGACGCGGGTTTCGTGAGCGGCGAAGTCTTCCTGCTTGATGAAGCGCACGTCGTTGGTCGCTACCAGTGGCGCGCCGATTTTCTCGGCCAGGGCCACGGCACCGTGCAGTTGTTCTTCATCGTTAGGGCGGTTGGTGCGCTGGATTTCCAGGTAGAAACGATCCGGGAACACCGCCATCCATTCGCGTGCCAGTTTTTCCGCTTCCGCCGGATTGCCGCTGAGCATGGCCAGGCCGATTTCGCCTTCCTTCGCCGCCGACAGCATGATCAAGCCTTCGCTGGCCTCGGCCACCCACTCACGCTCGATAATGATCGAGCCATTGCGCTGGCCGTCGATGAAACCGCGGGAAATCAGTTCGGTCAGGTTGCGATAGCCGACAGCGTTCATCGCCAGCAGGCTGATCCGGCTCAGGGCGTTGTCCGGGTCCTTGTTCGACAGCCACAAGTCGGCGCCGCAGATCGGCTTGATGCCTGCGCCCATCGAGGCTTTATAGAATTTGACCAGGGAACACATGTTGTTCTGATCGGTGACCGCTACGGCAGGCATGTTCATGCCGACCAGGGTCTTGACCAGCGGTTTGATCCGCACCAGACCGTCGACCAGGGAGTATTCAGTGTGCAGGCGTAGGTGAACGAATGAAGCCGGCATAGTGATCCTGCGTTATGTCATGAAAACAACAAGGCCCGGATTGTACCGGGCCTTGGCGAAAACATCAGCCTCGCGACTAACTCTCGATGAGGCTTTCGCGCGCCTCATACGCCAACCGCACCGGTGCGAACGAGCGGCGGTGAATCGGCGTCGGCCCCAAGCGTGCCAGCGCTTCCAGATGAACTGGCGTCGGGTAGCCTTTGTGGCCGCCGATGCCGTAACCCGGGTAAATCAGTTCAAATGCCGCCATTTCACGGTCGCGGCTGACCTTGGCCAGAATCGAGGCCGCGGCGATGGCCGGGACCTTGCTGTCGCCCTTGACCACGGCTTCAGCGCGCATGGCCAGTTTCGGGCAACGGTTACCGTCGATCATCGCCAGTTTTGGCTGAATGTGCAGGCCTTCGATCGCACGCTGCATGGCCAGCATGGTGGCATGCAGGATGTTCAGCTCGTCGATTTCTTCGACTTCCGCGCGAGCGATGCACCAGCTCAGGGCTTTTTCGCAGATTTCGTCGAAGAGTTTTTCGCGGCGGGCTTCGGTGAGCTTCTTCGAATCGTTGAGGCCAAGGATCGGACGATTCGGATCGAGAATCACCGCTGCCGTCACCACAGCGCCGCAGAGCGGCCCGCGACCGACTTCATCAACACCGGCAACCAGCTCTTCGACTTCGGCGACCAGGGTGAAATCAAGGCCCATCTGTTGTGCTTTTGTCATTGTGTTTTGCCGATCAGATTCAATACCGCGTCCGCCGCCTGATTGGAGGCATCCAGGCGCAAGGTCCGGTGGATTTCGTCGAAACCGCGGGTCTGCTCTTCGCCACCTTCGATCAGGGGCGACAGCGTCTGGGCCAAGGCTTCAACCGTTGCATCGTCCTGTAACAATTCAGGCACCAAAAGGCGCTGGGCGAGCAGGTTCGGCAACGAGACGTAAGGGCTTTTCACCATGCGCTTGAGGATCCAGAACGTCAGCGGTGCCAGGCGATAAGCCACCACCATCGGACGCTTGTACAGCAAGGCTTCGAGGGTCGCCGTTCCGGAGGCAATCAACACTGCGTCGCAGGCGGCCAGCGCCAGATGGGACTTGCCGTCGAGCAGGGTCAGCGGCAGATCGCGACCGGCCAGCAGTTCTTCAAGCTGCACGCGGCGCTGAGGGCTGGCGCAAGGAATAATGAACCGCACGCCAGGGCGCATGGCGCGCAAACGCTCGGCGGCATCGAGGAACAAAGCGCCCAGACGCCCGACTTCGCCACCGCGACTACCCGGCATCAGCGCGACCAATGGGCCATCAGGCAAACCGAGCTCGGCGCGTGCAGCGCGACGATCAGCCTCAAGGGGTATCGCATCGGCCAAGGTGTGACCGACAAACCGCACCGGCACGCCCTTCTCTTCATAGAATTTCGCTTCGAACGGGAACAGCGTCAGCATCAGGTCGCAACCTTCGCGAATCTTCAGCACTCGCTTCTGCCGCCACGCCCACACTGACGGGCTGACGTAATGCACTGTCTTGATCCCGGCCTGACGCAGCTTCAGTTCGATGTTGAGGTTGAAATCCGGCGCATCGATACCGATGAACACGTCCGGTTTCTCGGCGATCAGGTCTGCGATCAGCTTCTTGCGGCGTTTCAACAACTCGCGCAGCCGACCGAGCACTTCCACCAGCCCCATGACCGAGAGACGTTCCATCGGAAAATACGAGGTCAGGCCTTCAGCCTGCATCAGCGGGCCACCGACACCGATGAACTCGACCGCCGGATGCTGTGCCTTGAGCGCACGCATGAGACCGGCGCCCAGAATGTCACCGGAAGCCTCACCCGCCACCAGCGCAATACGCAGATTAGCCATGATTAACGTGTGATGCCGCGGGTCGAAGACTGGATGGAGTCACGGAACACCGCAACTTCCGGAAACTGCTCCGAAGGCTCGGCCAGCTCCGCGAGTGCCTGCTCAACCGTGAGGCCCTGGCGATAAACCACCTTGTAGGCACGGCGCAGGGCGTGGATCGCGTCTTCGCTGAAACCACGACGGCGCATGCCTTCGAAGTTCATGCTGCGAGCTTCGGCCGGGTTGCCGAACACCGTGACGTACGCTGGAACGTCCTTGCCGATGGCGGTGCCCATACCGGAAAAGCTGTGGGCGCCGATGTGGCAATACTGGTGAACCAGGGTAAAACCGGACAGGATCGCCCAGTCTTCAACATGCACATGGCCCGCCAACGCGGTGTTGTTGACCAGGATGCAATGGTTGCCGATGACGCTGTCGTGGCCGATGTGAGCGTAGGCCATGATCAGGTTGTGATCGCCCAGGGTCGTTTCGGAACGGTCCTGAATAGTCCCGCGGTGAATGGTCACGCCTTCACGGATGACGTTGTGGTCACCGATGACCAGACGGGTTTCTTCACCCTTGTATTTCAGATCGGGCGTGTCTTCGCCTACCGAAGAAAACTGGTAGATGCGGTTGTGCTTACCGATTCGGGTCGGGCCTTTGAGAATCACATGCGGCCCGATCACTGTCCCCTCGCCGATTTCCACACCAGCGCCGACGATCGACCAAGGGCCGACCTCGACGTCGTCGGCCAGAATGGCCGTCGGATCGATGATTGCGCGAGGGTCAATCAAACTCATACTTTTTGTTCCGCACAGATGATCTCGGCCGAGCAGACCGGCTTGCCATCTACCGATGCCTGGCATTCGAACTTCCAGATCTTGCGCTTGCAGCTGATGAACGTGGCTTCAAGGATCAACTGGTCGCCAGGCTTGACCGGCTGACGGAAACGCAGTTTGTCGGAGCCTACGAAGTAGTACAGGGTGCCATCAGCCGGCTTCACGTCCAGCATCTTGAAACCAAGGATCCCGGCAGCCTGAGCCATCGCTTCGATGATCAGTACGCCCGGCATGATTGGATGCGCAGGGAAGTGACCATTGAAGAACGGTTCGTTGATGCTGACATTCTTGTAGGCGCGAATGCGCTTGCCTTCCACATCCAGATCCACGACCCGGTCCACCAGCAGGAACGGGTAACGGTGAGGCAGGTATTCGCGAATCTCGTTGATGTCCATCATTTCGGGGGGAAGCCTATGTAAAGATTGGGAACGCGCGACTGACGCGCGCTCCTCTAGCAAATCAAGGAGGCAGTCTAGCGGCTGTGCACACTTGATATGGAAATGGTATCAGCCATCTGATGAAGCAATACCGTCAGGGGTCACTTCCCCTACTCGCTTTTCCAGCTGTCGCAGCCGCCGCGCGATGTCATCGAGCTGACGGATACGTGCCGCGCTTTTGCGCCATTCGGCAGCCGGTTGCATGGCCGTGCCGGAAGAGTAGGAGCCCGGCTCGGTAATCGAGTGGGTCACCATGGTCATTCCGGTGATGAAAACCTTGTCGCAAATTTCGATATGTCCCACCAGCCCTACGCCACCGGCGAGCATGCAATGCTTGCCGATTTTGGTGCTGCCGGAAATCCCCACGCACGCCGCCATGGCAGTGTGATCACCAACCTGAACGTTGTGGGCGATCTGAATCTGATTGTCGAGCTTGACGCCATTACCAAGAATGGTATCGGCCAGTGCACCGCGGTCGATGGCGGTATTCACGCCGATCTCCACATCGTCACCGACCAGAACGCCACCGATCTGGGCGATTTTCTGCCAGATGCCTTTCTCGTTGGCAAAGCCGAAGCCTTCGCCACCCAATACTGCACCGGACTGAATCACCACCCGCTTGCCGATGCGCACGTCGTGATACAGCGTGACGCGCGGTGCGAGCCAGCCACCTTCGCCGATAACGCTACGAGCGCCGATGAAGCAATGCGCGCCGATGGTCGTACCTGCATCAACTCGCGCCCCGCTCTCGATGACCACAAAGGCACCGATGCTCGCCGCTGGATCAACCACCGCGTCCGCCGCAATCACTGCGGTCGGATGAATGCCGGCAGCCGCCTTGGGCTTGGGATCGAACAGGTGGGAAACACGAGCGTAGGCGGCGTACGGATCAGGTACGACCAATGCATTCCCGGCAAAACCTTCAGCGTCAGCGGCTTTCAGCAACAGTGCTGCAGCCCGGCTGTCAGCCAGGTATTTGCGGTATTGAGGATTTGCCAGAAAGCTCAACTGAGCTGGGCCAGCCTCTTGCAAAGTGGCTAGCCCAGTAATTTCCTTCTCTGGGTCGCCACGTAGGGTGGCGCCGAGGAACTCGGCCAACTGGCCGAGTTTTATGGTCGCTGTCATGGATTACTTCAGCTGATTCATGCGCTCGATAACCTGGCGAGTGATGTCGTACTGAGGTTTGACATCAATCACTGCGCCACGCTCGAAGACCAGGTCAAAAGCACCTTTCTTGATGACTTCTTCCACAGCGCTGTCCAGTTTCGGCTTGAGCTGCTTCAGCATTTCACGGTCGGCAACGGCTTTGGCTTCGTTCAATTCCTTGGACTGGAACTGGAAGTCACGGGCCTTTTGCTTGAATTCAAGTTCCAGACGCTCACGCTCGCCTTGCTGCATCTTGTCGCCGCCAGCCATCAGACGGTCCTGAATACCCTTGGCACTGCTTTCCAGCGTCTTGAGCTTGGTCAGTTGCGGGCCGAACTTCTTCTCGGCATCCACGGCGTACTTCTTGGCCGCATCGGATTCCAGCAAAGCCATTTGATAGTTCAGAACGGCAATTTTCATGTCGGCAAAAGCCGGGCCTGCTACCAGTACGGTCGCCAGGAGAACCAATTGAGTCAACTTACGCACGATGCACTCCTACAAAATCCATTGTCGTTATCTTGGGTCAGACGCTTAGAACGTCTGGCCGAGGGAGAATTGGAACACTTGAGTTTCAGCCTCATCCGGTTTCTTGATCGGCATGGCCAACGCGAAACTCAGAGGACCCAGTGCGGTAACCCATGTCACGCCTACACCGACAGAGCTGGCCATGTTGCTCAGGCTGATGTCGTTGCACTGTGTATTGGACTTCGAACCATCGGCATTGGTGGTCGACTTGCACTGCGAGTCGAACACGTTACCCACGTCCCAGAATACCGAGGTGCGCAGGGAACGCTGATCCTTGACGAACGGCAGAGGGAAAAGAACCTCCACACCGCCCTGGATCAGGACGTTACCACCGAACGGCAGCGGATCCTGGTCCGGATCGAGCGCAGTGCCAGGGTTCTTGCCGGTACTTGGAGTACTGCGAGGACCCAGGGTGCTGTCCTTGAAGCCACGAACCGAGTTGAAACCACCAGCATAGTAGTTTTCATAGAACGGCAAGCCATCGGTCGAACCGTAGCCATCGCCATAACCCAGTTCGGTATGCAGGCGCATGGTGTAGTTTTCGGTCAACGGCTGGAACAACTGGCCACGGTAGTCGAGTTTGAAGAACGACAGGTCGCTGCCAGGGGTCGTGGTTTCCAGCACAAGGCTTTGCGAATGACCACGGGTCGCCAGCACGCCTTTGTTCAGGGTCGACTCGGACCAACCGGCCGAAGCCTTGAAGTTCAGGTAGCTGTCGCCTTCCTTGTTAACGAAGTCGAAGATTTCGTCAACGGTGTACAGGCCAGTCTTGATCTTGTCCTGTTGCGCAGTCAGGCCGAACGTCAGACGCGAAGTCTCGCTGATCGGATAACCGACGCTCGCGCCGGCACCGTAGCTGTCTACCGCATAGCTGGCAACGTCGACGTCGAGGTCTTTGTAGTCAGTGGTGCGATAAAACGCGTTGTAACCCAGGCTCACACCGTCAGCAGTCCAGTACGGGTCGACATAACCGAAGTTATAACGGCTCTGGTATTCACTGCGGGTCAAGCCAACGCTGACCTTGTTACCGGTACCGAGGAAGTTGTTCTGGGTGATCGAACCACCGAGGATCAGACCGGCACTCTGTGCAAAGCCGACGCTGGCGGTAATCGAACCGGACGCTTGTTCTTCAACGCTGTAGTTCACGTCAACCTGGTCATCGACACCCGGTACAGCCGGGGTTTCAACGTTGACTTCCTTGAAGAAGCCCAGACGCTCAAGACGGGTCTTGGATTGGTCGATCAGGTAAGTCGAAGCCCAGCCGCCTTCCATCTGACGCATTTCACGGCGCAGCACTTCGTCTTCGGACTTGGTGTTGCCACGGAAGTTGATGCGGTTAACGTAAGCACGCTTGCCCGGATCGACCGCGAAAGTGATATCGACGGTGTGGTCTTCATCATGCGGCTGAGGTACGCCGTTGACGTTGGCGAAGGTGTAACCCTCGTTACCCAGGCGACGGGTGATCAGTTCGGAGGTGGTGGTCATCAGCTTGCGCGAGAACACCTGGCCTTTCTGCACCAGCAGCAGGGACTTGACCTGGTCTTCAGGAACTTTCAGGTCGCCGCTCAGCTTGACGTCACGAACGGTGTACTTCTCGCCTTCGTTGACGTTGACGGTGATGTAGACGTGCTTCTTGTCCGGGGTAATGGACACCTGGGTCGAAGCGATATCCATGTTGATATAGCCACGGTCCAGGTAGTAGGAACGCAGACGCTCCAGGTCACCGGACAGTTTTTCACGAGCGTACTTGTCGTCGTTCTTGAAGAACGACAACCAGTTGGTGGTCTTGAGTTCGAACAGGTCGATCAGGTCTTCATCAGGGAAAACCGTGTTACCCACCACGTTGATGTGCTGGATAGCTGCAACGGTGCCTTCGTTGATATTGACCTTGAGGCCGACGCGGTTACGCGGCTGCGGCACCACTTCGGTGTCAACGGTAGCCGAGTAGCGGCCCTGAGCGACGTACTGGCGCTGCAGCTCGTTACGAACACCTTCGAGGGTGGCGCGCTGGAAGATCTCGCCTTCGGCCAGACCGGACTGTTTGAGGCCCTTCATCAGGTCTTCAGTGGAGATCGCCTTGTTACCCTCGATCTCGATACTGGCGACGGACGGACGCTCGACTACAGTAATGACCAGGACGTTGCCATCACGGCCCAGCTGGATATCTTGAAAGAACCCGGTTTTGAACAGCGCACGAGTGGATTCCACCAGGCGACGATCATCCGCCTGTTCACCGACGTTCAACGGCAAGGCACCAAAGACGCTACCCGCGGAGACCCGCTGGAGGCCATTGACGCGAATATCAGAGATAGTGAAGGACTCGGCGTGAACTTCGGCGATCATCAATACGGTGAGAACCGCAGTTAGCAGCAGACGTTTCATGAAGTCCTTTCTTATTCCAACTGGCAATAAACAAACTGCCGCAAAATGCGGCAGATTCGCAATTCAGCGAAGTGTTACAGACGACCCAAATCATTGACCAGAGCGAGCAACATCACCCCGACCACCAAACTGATGCCGATCTGTATCCCCCAACCCTGCACCCGATCCGACAAGGGGCGACCACGCGCCCACTCAATCAGATAAAACAACAAATGCCCCCCATCCAGTACCGGAATGGGCAACAAATTCAGAACACCCAGGCTAATACTCAGATAAGCAAGGAAATTCAGGAAATCAGCGACGCCCGACTGGGCAGAAGCGCCCGCCACTTTAGCAATGGTTATCGGTCCACTCAAGTTTTTTACCGAGAGCTCACCGAACAACATTTTCTTGAGCGAATCGAGGGTCAGTATGCTCATGGTCCAGGTGCGTCGAGCCCCCTCGCCAATCGCTGCCAAAGGACCGTAACTGACCTCGCGAATCATCTCCGGCGGCCAATCGATCGCCCTCACCCCGGCGCCGAGATAACCACTGGGCGACTTTTTCTCGCCGCGAGAAGCCAGCGTCACAGGGACGTCGATTTGAGCACCATCGCGCTCGACGCGCAGCATGATTTTGGTATCAGGATGAATACGGACGATATCGACCACTTGTTGCCAGTCATCGAGCGCCTTGCCATCCAGAGCCAACAATCGGTCACCGGTTTTCAGGCCGGCAGCCTGCGCCGGGCCTTTCGGATCGAGTTCCGCCAGCACCGGCGGCAACGCCGGACGCCATGGGCGAATACCCAGCGAGCGAATCGGATCCGGCTCGTCAGCGCCCTTGAGCCATTTATCCAGCACCAGCTCACGCGGCGAATCCGCTGTGGAACCCTGCTCACGAACCAGCAACTGAAGGGAACCGCTTTCACCAAGACGGCGAACCAGTTGCAGATTTACTGCACCCCAGCCCGAAGTCGGCTCACCATCAATGGCAACAATTTCCTGACCTGCACTCAAACCCGCCCTGGCGGCGATACTGCCGGACTCAACGGCACCGATGACTGGCCGCACCTGCTCGCTGCCAAGCATGGCGAGCACCCAGAAAAAAATCATCGCCAGCAAGAAGTTGGCAATCGGCCCCGCCGACACGATAGCAATGCGCTGACGGACGGATTTGCGATTGAAGGATTGATCGAGCTGATCGGCCGGCACTTCACCTTCACGCTCGTCGAGCATTTTCACGTAGCCACCCAGCGGGATGGCGGCAATCACGAATTCAGTGCCTTTCTTGTCGTGCCAGCGCAGCAACGGCATACCGAAGCCCACGGAGAAACGCAGCACTTTGACTCCACAGCGACGTGCGACCCAGAAATGGCCGAATTCGTGGAAAGTGACCAGCACGCCCAGGGCTACCAGGGTGCCGACAATCATATAGAGCGCGCTCATCTACTTTCTCCGCAACTTATCCGGTGCTGCATGGGCCAACGTATTGCAGCACTTACCGCCCGTGACGACTCAACCACTGCCCGGCCAGTACTCGCGCTTTCGCGTCAGCCGTGAACACCGCCTCGAGATCATCCACCGCAACCACGGGCTCGAGATTTAACACTTCTTCGATGATACTCGCGATTTCCAGATAGCGAACCCGCCCGTCGAGAAAGGCCGCGACAGCCACTTCATTCGCCGCATTGAGCATGGCTGGCGCGCTATTGCCAGCCTCTGCGGCCTGACGCGCCAGGCGCAGGCATGGGAAACGCTCTTCATCGGGAGCCTGGAAATCCAGGCGCGCAATGGCAAACAGATCCAGCGGTGCGACACCCGAATCGATACGCTCCGGCCAGGCCAGCGCATTGGCAATAGGCGTGCGCATGTCGGGATTACCCAACTGAGCCAGGACCGAGCCATCGATGTAATCGACAAGCGAATGAATCACGCTCTGCGAGTGAATCACCACTTCGACCTGGGACGGCTTGGCATCAAACAGCCAGCAGGCTTCGATCAGCTCGAGGCCCTTGTTCATCATGCTGGCCGAATCTACCGAAATCTTGCGCCCCATGGACCAGTTCGGATGGGCACACGCCTGATCAGGGGTCACATGCACCAGTTCAGCCATAGGCGTCTGCCGGAAAGGACCACCGGAAGCTGTCAGCAAGATCCGACGGACACCGACCGCACCCAGCCCACGAGCAAAATCCTGCGGCATGCACTGGAAAATCGCGTTGTGCTCGCTGTCGATCGGCAGCAGCACCGAACCGCTTTTACGCACGGCCTGCATGAACAACGCACCGGACATCACCAGTGCTTCTTTGTTGGCCAGGAGTATTTTCTTGCCAGCCTCGACCGCCGCCAGCGTCGGGCGCAAGCCCGCCGCACCGACAATGGCGGCCATGACGGCATCGACTTCAGGATCGGCGGCGACCTGACACAGCCCCTCCTCCCCCACCAGAACGCGGGTCGACAACCCGGCCGCACGCAAGTCGTCCTGCAAGCCTCGGGCAGCGCCCTGCTCTGGCACAACGGCAAACCGTGGCGTATGACGGACGCACAACGCGAACAACTCACTCAGGCGAGTGAAACCGCTCAAGGCGAACACCTGATAACGCTCGGGATGACGGGCAATAACGTCGAGCGTGCTCAGGCCGATCGAGCCGGTAGCCCCCAGAACGGTAATCTGTTGAGGGCGGCTCACGGTGCCGCCATCCACAACAACACCGCGAACACCGGGATCGCTGCCGTCAGGCTGTCGATGCGATCGAGTACACCACCGTGGCCGGGCAGCAGATTGCTACTGTCCTTGACCCCGGACTGGCGCTTGAACATGCTTTCGGTGAGGTCACCCACTACCGAGATGAACACGATAATTGCGGCACCGATCAACCCTTTGAAAAGCTCGGCAACCGTCCAGTCGCGAACCAGGCCGACAATGACGGTGATGACCAGGCTCAGCGCCAGACCGCCATACACGCCTTCCCAGCTCTTGCCGGGACTGACCTGCGGTGCCAGCTTGCGCTTACCAAAGGCCCGGCCGGAAAAGTAAGCACCGATGTCGGCACCCCAGACCAGCACCATGACCGCCATGATCAACCAGTTGCCCAATGGGTATTGTTTGATCTGCACCAGACCTTGCCAGGCCGGCAGGAGAATCAACAGGCCGATCACCAGTTTGGTCGCCGCACTGGACCAACGCTCGCTCGAACGCGGATACGTCAACACCAGGTACGTCGCCACGCCCCACCACAGTACCGAAGCGCCCAACACCCAAGGTGCCAGGCCCGGCAGGATATGCATGACAAACAGCATCAACGCGACGACTGCAGCATAGGCAACGCGGATCGGCTGCTCAGTGAAGCCCGCCAGACGCGCCCATTCCCAGGCACCGAGGGTCACGACCAGCCCGATGAACAGCGCGAAACCGGAGCCTTCGAGCAGGAAAAACCCGCACAAGGCGATCGGCAGCAGGATCAGCGCGGTGATGATTCGTTGTTTGAGCATTAAACCCGGGCCCCAGCCTCGACCTGCTCGCTCGTTTTACCGAAGCGGCGCTGGCGAGAAGCAAAATCGGCCAGCGCGGTGCGCATGGCGTCGTGTTTGAAGTCCGGCCAGAACAGGTCGGAGAAGTACAACTCGGCGTAGGCCAGTTGCCACAGCAGGAAGTTGCTGATGCGGTGCTCGCCACCGGTACGGATGCACAAGTCCGGCAACGGCAGATCGCCAGTGGCCAGGCAGGTTTGCAACAGTTCCGGGGTGATGTCTTCCGGACGCAGATGCCCGGCCTGAACTTCCCGCGCCAGACGCTGTGCGGCTTGCGCGATGTCCCACTGACCGCCGTAGTTGGCGGCGATCTGCAGAACGAAGCGATTGGTGCCCGCGGTCATCGCTTCCGCTTCACGCATCGCAGCCTGAAGCTCTGGATGGAAACGCGAACGGTCGCCAATGATGCGCAGACTGATGTTGTTGTCGTTGAGGCGCTTGGCCTCACGACGCAACGCCTTGAAGAACAGATCCATCAAGGCACTGACTTCATCGGCCGGACGCTGCCAGTTCTCGCTGGAGAAGGCGAACAGGGTCAATACCTCGACCTTGGCCTCGGCACACACCTCGATCACTGCACGAACTGCGTCCACACCCGCTTTATGCCCGGCGACACCCGGCATAAAGCGTTTTTTCGCCCAGCGATTATTGCCATCCATGATGATCGCGACATGACGCGGCACCGCGGACGGCACTGACTGCTTGGTCTTTTCCATGAAAACGCGACCCTTATACGGCCATCAGGTCTTTTTCTTTCTGGGCCAAATTCGCGTCGATTTCAGCCACGTACTTTTTGGTCAGATCATCAATTTCACCAGTGGCGCGACGTTCTTCGTCTTCACTGATTTCCTTTTCCTTGACCAGATCCTTGAGCTGGCTGTTCGCATCACGACGGATGTTGCGCACGGCAACACGGGCATCTTCAGCGACATCGCGAGCCTGCTTGGTGAAGCCCTTGCGGGTTTCTTCGGTCAGGGCCGGCATGGAGATCAGCAGCAACTCACCCAGGTTGGTCGGGTTGAGGTTCAGACCAGCACTGCCGATGGCCTTGTCGACGGCGCCCAGCATGTTGCGCTCGAAAGCGACCACTTGCAGGGTACGGGCGTCTTTGACGGTGATGTTGGCGACTTGCTTGATCGGGGTGTCGGAACCGTAGTACGGCACCATCACGCCTTCGAGGATGCTTGGGTGCGCCTGGCCAGTACGAATACGGCCGAAGTTGTGCATCAGCGACTCGACGGATTTCTGCATACGCTCTTTAGCGTCTTTCTTGATTTCGTTGATCATTGTTGGCCTTCCTCGATCAGGGTCCCTTCAGCGCCGCCATGCACGATGTTCAGCAGGGCGCCGGGTTTGTTCATGTTAAATACGCGCAACGGCATCTTGTGGTCGCGGCACAGGCAAATGGCGGTCAGGTCCATCACACCCAGCTTGCGATCCAGCACTTCATCGTAGGTCAGATGATCGAACTTCTCGGCATGCGGGTCTTTGAATGGATCAGCGGTGTAGACGCCATCGACCTTGGTCGCTTTCAGCACGACATCGGCATCGATTTCGATTGCTCGCAGGCAGGCAGCCGAATCCGTGGTGAAGAACGGATTGCCGGTACCGGCCGCGAAGATCACGACTTCCTTGGCGTTCAGGTGGCGCATGGCTTTGCGACGATCGTAGTGATCAGTCACGCCAACCATGGAAATCGCCGACATCACGATGGCCGAGATATTGGCACGTTCCAGCGCGTCGCGCATGGCCAAGGCATTCATCACGGTGGCCAGCATGCCCATGTGGTCGCCGGTGACCCGATCCATGCCGGCCGCGCTCAGCGCTGCACCACGGAACAGGTTGCCGCCGCCGATCACCAGGCCGACCTGGACGCCGATGCCGACCAGTTGGCCGACTTCCAGCGCCATGCGGTCCAGAACTTTCGGATCGATCCCGAACTCTTCCGAGCCCATCAGGGCCTCGCCGCTAAGCTTGAGTAGAATGCGTTTATAGCGAGCCTGATAACCACTGCCCTGCTGAGCCATTGCGAATCTCTCCTGCGGCGTATTTTAAAAATTCTTTGCGAGCTGTTTACAGCTGGCGTTCACTCTAGCTTGGCGCTGCTTCAGCGCCATCGGAACATGGCTTTGTAAGCCAGTTCCAAAAGGAAACCAATTAAAAATTGGTGCCCCATCTGAAAAGAGGCTGCGCGCGTAAGCGGGCAGCCTCTTCAGGGCGACAGTTAAAAAACCGTCTTATTGCTTGGCGGCAGCCAGCTGGGCAGCAACTTCTTCAGCGAAGTTGTCGACCGGCTTCTCGATGCCTTCGCCTACTTTGAAGTAGGTGAAAGAAACGATTTCTGCACCGGCTTTCTTGGCCAGTTCGCCAACCTTGATTTCAGGGTTCTTGACGAACGCCTGCTCAACCAGGCTTGCTTCAGCCAGGAACTTGCTGATACGGCCTTTGACCATGTTCTCAACAATGTTTTCTGGCTTGCCTTTGATTTTTTCTTCGTTCAGCTGCAGGAACACGGCTTTTTCGCGCTCGATAGCTTCAGCAGAAACTTCCGATGGCAGCAGGAACTCAGGGTTGCTGGCCGCTACGTGCATAGCGATGTCTTTGGCCAGCTCAACGTCGCCGCCCTTCAGAACAACCGCAACACCGATTTTGTTGCCGTGCAGGTAACCACCAACAACATCACCTTCAACGCGAACCAGGCGACGGATGTTGACGTTTTCGCCAACCTTGCCGACCAGTACCAGGCGAGCAGCTTCTTGAGCTTCGATCAGCGGAGCGACGTCAGTCAGCTTGTCGGCGAACGCTTTTTCAACGCTGGCAGCAACAAATGCCTTGAAGTCGTCCTGCAGAGCCAGGAAGTCGGTCTGCGAGTTCACTTCCAGCAGAACGGCGGATTTACCGTCTTCTTTCAGAGCGATAGCGCCTTCAGCAGCCACGTTGCCTGCTTTCTTGGCAGCCTTGATGGCGCCCGAAGCACGCATGTCATCAATGGCTTTTTCGATGTCGCCGCCAGCCTTGGTCAAGGCCTTTTTGCAGTCCATCATGCCTTCGCCAGTACGCTCGCGCAGTTCTTTGACCAACGCTGCAGTAATCTCTGCCATTTCAAAATTCCTCTTGGATAGGTTTTCAACCATTCCACCCGATCGAACGGGCGTTCAATTCTTCCCGAACCACCCTTGTTAGCAGCTGCAAGTTACAAATGATGTAAATGCGCCACCGGACAAATGGTTTTCGAGGTGGCAAAAAGGGGGCCAAGCCCCCTTTTTGCTTACTGAGTCAACGCCAAGGCGTCAGTTACTCAGCTGCAGCTGCCGGAGCTTCTTCAACGAACTGCTCGGTGCCGCCAGCAACGTGGTTGCGACCGCGGATTACTGCGTCAGCCATCGAACCCATGTACAGCTGGATAGCGCGGATTGCGTCATCGTTGCCTGGGATGATGTAGTCAACGCCTTCCGGGCTGCTGTTGGTATCGACTACGCCGATAACCGGGATGCCCAGCTTGTTGGCTTCGGTGATCGCGATGCGCTCGTGATCAACGTCGATAACGAACAGAGCGTCTGGCAGACCGCCCATGTCCTTGATACCACCCAGGGAACGATCCAGCTTTTCCAGGTCACGGGAGCGCATCAGCGCTTCTTTCTTGGTCAGCTTGGCGAAAGTACCGTCTTCGGCTTGTACTTCAAGGTCACGCAGACGCTTGATGGAAGCACGGATGGTTTTGAAGTTGGTCAGCATGCCGCCCAACCAGCGGTGATCGACGTACGGCGAACCGCAACGTGCTGCTTCTTCAGCAACGATCTTGCCAGCGGAACGCTTGGTGCCGACGAACAGAATCTTGTTTTTGCCCTGGGCCAGACGCTCTACGAAAGTCAGAGCTTCGTTGAACATTGGCAGGGTTTTTTCAAGGTTGATGATGTGGATCTTGTTACGCGCGCCGAAAATGTATTTACCCATTTTCGGGTTCCAGTAACGGGTCTGGTGACCGAAGTGCACACCGGCCTTCAGCATATCGCGCATGTTGACTTGGGACATGATAGTTCCTTAATAAGTCGGGTTTGGCCTCCACGTATCCCAATGACCAACCAGCAGCATCAGCTGAAGGCACCCAGGTCATCGTGTCGACACGTGTGTGGATTTAAGCCTTTCGGGGTATCCCCGGAAAGCGGCGCATTTTATATCACAAGGCTCGCAAAAACGGAACCCGGATTCTCAATTCCTGACGCGCGCCTTTATCCGCGCCCTTGGAATCGCTCAAGAATGCGCCTATCTATAGAGAGAAGCGATGTACAGAGGCTCAGATTTGCGCTGTTCGTCTGTTAGAATCGCGTTTTTCAGGGCGGTAAAGATTGATCGCACACTGCCCATTCCGTTTTGACAAGCGCCATCGAGCGTAGAGAGAGCCTGTATGACCGTCACCCTCAAAACCCCGGAGGACATCGCAAAAATGCGTGTCGCCGGCAAACTGGCCGCCGATGTGCTGGAAATGATTGCTGAACATGTCAAGCCGGGCGTCACCACTGAAGAGCTGGACCGCATCTGCCACGACTACATCGTCAACGTGCAGCAGGCCATCCCTGCCCCGCTCAACTACAAAGGCTATCCGAAGTCGATCTGCACCTCGATCAACCACGTGGTCTGCCACGGCATCCCGAACGAGAAGCCATTGAAAGACGGCGACACGCTGAACATCGACGTCACCGTCATCAAGGACGGCTACCACGGCGACACCAGCCGCATGTTCCACGTCGGCACCGTGCCGGTCTGGGCCGAACGCCTGTCGCAAGTGACCCAGGAATGCATGTACAAGGCCATCGAAATCGTCAAACCCGGCTGCCGCCTGGGCGACATCGGTGAAGTGATCCAGAAGCACGCCGAAAAGAACGGCTTCTCGGTGGTTCGCGAGTTCTGCGGCCACGGCATTGGCAAGGTGTTCCACGAAGAACCGCAGATCCTGCACTACGGCCGCGCCGGCACCGGCATGGAACTGAAAGCGGGCATGACCTTCACCATCGAGCCGATGATCAACCAGGGCAAGGCCGACACCAAGGTGTTGGGCGATGGCTGGACCGCGATCACCAAGGACCGCAAGCTCTCGGCCCAGTGGGAACACACCCTGGCAGTGACCGAAACCGGTTACGAGATCTTCACCCTGCGCAGCGACGACACCATCCCGCGCGTTTCGGCCTGATCCGGTCCGCACAGCTCTCAGCCTTATAGATAGGAAAGCCAATCGATGCCGCAGGTGGATCCCGAACTCTTCGACCGTGGCCAGTTCCAGGCTGAACTGGCCCTGAAGGCCAGCCCGATCGCGGCCTTCAAGAAGGCCATCCGCCAGGCACGCGAGGTGCTCGACGAGCGCTTTCGCAGCGGCCGGGAGATTCGCCGGCTGATCGAGGATCGTGCGTGGTTCGTCGACAACATCCTGCAAAAGGCCTGGGAGCAGTTCAACTGGAGTGAAGATGCCGACATCGCGCTGGTCGCGGTCGGCGGCTACGGTCGCGGGGAATTGCACCCTTATTCCGATATCGATTTGCTGATCCTGCTGGACAGCGCCGACCACGAAGTTTTCCGCGATTCCATCGAGCGTTTTCTGACGTTGTTGTGGGACATCGGCCTGGAAGTCGGTCAGAGCGTTCGCTCGGTTGAAGAATGCGCCGTTGAAGCCCGCGCCGACCTGACGGTTGTCACCAACCTGATGGAAAGCCGCACCATCTGCGGCCCCGAGCATTTGCGCCAGCGCATGCTCGACGTCACCAGCACTGCGCACATGTGGCCGAGCAAGGACTTCTTCCTGGCCAAGCGCGCCGAGCAGAAAGCCCGTCATCACAAGTACAACGACACCGAATACAACCTGGAACCCAACGTCAAAGGCTCGCCCGGCGGACTACGGGATATTCAGACGATTCTGTGGGTCGCCCGTCGCGAATACGGCACCCTGAACCTGCGGGCATTGGCCGGCGAAGGGTTTCTGGTCGAGAGCGAAAACGCCCTGCTGGCTTCATCCCAGGAATTCCTGTGGAAAGTCCGCTACGCGCTGCACATGCTCGCCGGCCGCTCGGAAGACCGCTTGCTGTTCGACCACCAGCGTTCGATTGCCGGCCTGCTGGGGTTCAAGGGCGATGACGCCAAGCAAGCCATCGAAAACTTCATGCAGCAGTATTACCGGGTGGTCATGAGCATCGCCCAGCTCAGCGACCTGATCATCCAGCACTTCGAGGAAGTCATCCTCGCGCCCGAAGACGAAGCGCCGCCGCAGCCGATCAACTCGCGGTTCCAGTTGCACGATGGCTACATCGAGGCGCGCAACGACAACGTGTTCCGCCGCACGCCGTTCGCCATGCTCGAAATCTTCGTGCTGATGGCCCAGCAACCGGAAATCAAAGGCGTGCGCGCCGACACCATTCGTCTGCTGCGGGAAAACCGGCACCTGATCGACGACGATTTCCGCAACGACATTCGCAATACCAGCCTGTTCATCGAACTGTTCAAGTGCAAGATCGGCATTCACCGCAACCTGCGGCGGATGAACCGTTACGGCATCCTCGGGCGCTATTTGCCGGAGTTCGGCTTCATTGTCGGGCAGATGCAGCACGACCTGTTTCACATCTATACGGTCGATGCGCACACCCTGAACCTGATCAAGCACCTGCGTAAGTTGCAGTACACGCAAGTGTCGGAAAAATTCCCGCTGGCCAGCAAGCTCATGGGCAAGCTGCCCAAGCCCGAGCTGATCTACCTCGCCGGCCTGTACCACGACATCGGCAAGGGCCGGCATGGCGATCACTCGGAAATCGGCGCAGTGGACGCCGAAGCCTTTTGCCAGCGCCATCAATTGCCGATCTGGGACAGCCGCCTGATCGTCTGGCTGGTGCAGAACCATCTGGTGATGTCGACCACCGCCCAGCGCAAGGACTTGTCCGACCCGCAGGTGATCCATGATTTCGCGCAGATCGTCGGTGACGAAACCCGCCTGGATTACCTGTACGTGCTGACCGTCGCCGACATCAACGCCACCAACCCGACGCTGTGGAATTCCTGGCGCGCCAGCCTGCTGCGCCAGCTCTACACCGAGACCAAGCGTGCGTTGCGTCGCGGCCTGGAAAACCCGGTGGATCGCGAAATGCAGATCCGCCAGACCCAGAGCGCAGCCCTGGACATTCTGGTACGCGGCGGCAACGACCCCGACGACGTCGAGCAGTTGTGGTCGCAACTGGGCGATGACTATTTCCTGCGTCACACCGCCGGCGATGTGGCCTGGCACACCGATGCGATCCTGCAGCAGCCGGCCGATGGCGGCCCGCTGGTGCTGATCAAGGAAACCACCCAGCGCGAGTTCGAGGGCGGCACGCAGATCTTCATCTACGCGCCGGACCAGCACGACTTCTTCGCCGTGACCGTGGCCGCGATGGACCAGCTCAACCTGAACATTCACGACGCCCGGGTCATCACCTCCAGCAGCCAGTTCACCCTCGACACCTACATCGTGCTCGACACTGACGGCGACTCGATTGGCGATAACCCGGCCCGGGTCAAACAGATCCGCGAAGGCCTGACCGAAGCCCTGCGCAACCCGGACGATTACCCGACGATCATCCAGCGTCGCGTACCGCGCCAGCTCAAGCATTTCGCATTTGCACCTCAGGTGACGATCCACAATGACGCCCAGCGCCCGGTGACGGTGCTGGAGCTCAGCGCCCCGGATCGCCCGGGCTTGCTGGCGCGGATCGGTACGATTTTTCTGGAATTCGACCTGTCGCTGCAGAACGCCAAGATCGCCACGCTCGGCGAGCGTGTGGAAGACGTGTTCTTCATTACCGACGCCAACAACCAACCGTTGTCTGACCCACTGTTGTGCAGCCGTTTGCAGGATGCGATCGTCGAACAGCTCAGTGTCAGCCAGGAACCCGATATCAAGCTGTCGCGCATAAGCATTTGAATTGGCCGGCTCTTTGTAGGAGCTGGCTTGCCAGCGATGGACTTGAAGGCCCCGCGCTTACCCGATAAGCACGCGTCATCGTTAACGACCATCGCCGGCAAGCCAGCTCCTACACAGGGCAGGCAGGCCTCCACATTGAACGAGATCTACCGATGAACAACGCTCTGTCCCAGTTGCAGCCTTACCCGTTCGAGAAGCTCCGCGCCCTGCTCGGCAGCGTCACGCCAAACCCGGACAAGCGCCCTATCGCGCTGTCCATCGGCGAGCCGAAGCACCGTTCGCCAAGCTTTGTCGCCGAAGCCCTGGCAAGCAATCTGGACCAGATGGCCGTCTATCCGACCACCCTCGGCATTGCGGCCCTGCGTGAAGCCATCGCCGCGTGGTGCGAACGCCGCTTCAACGTGCCGAACGGCTGGCTCGACCCGGCGCGCAACGTACTGCCGGTGAACGGCACCCGCGAAGCGCTCTTCGCGTTCACCCAGACCGTGGTCAACCGTGGCGACGACGCCCTGGTGGTCAGCCCGAACCCGTTCTATCAGATCTATGAAGGTGCCGCGTTCCTCGCCGGCGCCAAGCCGCATTACCTGCCGTGCCTGGACGAGAATGGCTTCAACCCGGATTTCGATGCCGTTTCCCCGGACATCTGGAAGCGTTGCCAGATCCTGTTCCTGTGCTCGCCGGGCAACCCGACCGGCGCGTTGATCCCGGTCGAAACCCTGAAAAAGCTGATCGCCCTGGCCGATGAGTACGACTTCGTGATCGCTGCGGACGAGTGCTACAGCGAACTGTATTTCAACGAACAAACCCCGCCCGCCGGCCTGCTCAGCGCCTGCGCGGAACTGGGCCGCAAGGACTTCAAGCGCTGCGTGGTGTTCCACAGTCTGTCCAAGCGCTCCAACCTGCCGGGCCTGCGTTCGGGTTTCGTGGCCGGTGATGCCGACATTCTCAAAGGCTTCCTGCTGTACCGCACCTACCACGGCTGCGCAATGCCGGTTCAGACTCAACTGGCCAGCGTTGCCGCCTGGAATGACGAAGTGCATGTGCGCGCCAACCGTGCGCTGTATCGCGAGAAGTATGACGCGGTGCTGGAAATCCTCGGCCCGGTGATGGACGTACAGCGCCCGGATGGCGGTTTTTACCTGTGGCCGAATGTTGAAGGTGATGACGAGGCGTTCTGCCGCGATCTGTTCGTCGAAGAACACGTGACCGTGGTGCCTGGCTCTTATCTGTCCCGTGACGTTGACGGTGCGAATCCGGGTGCCGGTCGGGTGCGCATGGCGCTGGTTGCGCCACTGGCCGAGTGTGTGGAAGCCGCTGAACGCATCCGCGCCTTCATCCAGCGCCGCAAATAAACACAAACCTGTAGGTGCCGGCTTGCCGGCACGAGCGACGCTATTTCACCTGCCCCAGATTGGCTTCGCTCAAGTCCAGCTCCCCCAGCACCTCGCGCAACACGTCATCACCAATCTGGTGGTGACGGCTGAGCTTATACAACTCCAGGCGTTGCGCCCGCAGCGCCTTCAAGCGCAGACGCCGCTCCAGCAGGTCCATCTGAAACGCCAGCGCCTGGGCTTCCGCCGAATCGTTGAACACCTCCAGTTGATGCCGATACTCGGACATGATCCGTGCCTTGAGTTCGACAGCGAGCGCCGCCTGGGCGGCGTCCTGCGGATTGGCCTCTTCGGTTTCGAGCGCATGAATGGCGGCTTCGGCGGTCTTGCGCCAGGCATCGCGTACTTCACTGCGACGTTTGTCGTCAGGGCTCTTCTCGATGCCGCGCAGCAGCAATGGCAATGCAATACACGCGGCAATCAGCGACAGCAGAATGACCCCGGCCGCGATGAAAATCAGCAGATCACGCTCAGGAAACGCCTCATTCCCCATCAGTATCGGCACTGACAACACACCCGCCAGCGTCACCGCACCGCGCACCCCACCGACGGTCAACAACCAGCAGGAGCGCGCCGTCGGCACTTGCGTCATTTCGCCCTTGCCGCGCCAACGACGCAGCAGCCCCGACAATCGCCAGATGCTCTGCACCCAGACAAACCGCAACACCACCAACACCAGGAAAATCGCCACCACGTCGAGGCAGCGATACAGCAGCGTTGGCCACAACGACGTTTCGTGGCTGGCCACGGCTTTGATGATGTCCGGCAACTGCAAACCCAGCAGCAGGAAGATCAGCCCGTTAAACGCGAACTCCAGCAGTGACCAGACGCTGCGGTTGAGCAGTCGGGTGCTGGTCTGGCGCGGCAGCAGATCGAGCCAGCTCTGCATCATCCCGGCCGCCACGGCAGACAGAATCCCCGAGCCCCCCAGGCGTTCGGCCAGCACGTATGCCGCAAACGGCAGCAACAACATGAAGACCACGTGAGTCGCCGGATCATCCCAACCGCGAGCAATCATCCACGAGCGCAAACGCCCGACCAGCCAGCTCAACGCAACACCGACCGCCAGGCCACCAACCGCCACCAACACGAACGTCAGGCTAGCGTTGGCCAGCGAGAACACCCCGGTCACCGCCGCGACCAGGGCGAACTTGAAGGTCACCAGGCCCGACGCGTCATTCATCAGCGCCTCGCCCTGCAGCATGTGCATCAGTGGTGTCGGCAGTCGGTTTTGAGAAATCGCCGAGACGGCCACGGCATCCGTCGGCGACAACACCGCCGCCAGGGCAAAGGCCACCGGTAGCGGAATGCTCGGCAACAACCAATGAATGAAGTAACCCGCACCGACGACGGTAAACAGCACCAGGCCGACCGCCAAGGTCAGGATCGGCCCCCGCAATCGCCAAAGTTCGCGCTTGGGCATGCGCCAGCCGTCGGAGAACAGCAGCGGTGGCAGAAACAAAAACAGAAACAATTCCGGGTCCAGGGCGACGTGCAAACCGAGCGTCGGCCAGGCCAGCAAGGCGCCGGCACCGATTTGCACCAGCGGCAATGGCAACGGGATCACGCGTCCGACCAGGCGCGAAACACTGACCAGCATCAACAGGATCAGGACGGTGTAGGCGGTTTGCATAAAGCGCGGTTCCCGGACAATCGACAGCATTGAAGTGCCATATTAGCCGCTTAGACTGCGGGTTGACCGTTGTACCAATGTCGCAGGCTGTCGCCAGTCTCGAAAAAACCCCAAACCCTGTAGGAGCCGAGCTTGCTCGCGAAAGCGGCAGGTCAGCCACTATCAATGT